>JAYSQD010000131.1:0-43697 GCA_043721835.1 Arenimonas sp.
CGGTGGAGCGTGACCCGGGCTACGGTTTACCGATTCCGCCCCAGCTCAAGAAAGAAACTTCCTTCGCCACTTTCGCGGGCACCGTAGCCGAATAGAAAACGACCCAGCCAGGAATCGAAACCGAAGTAGGCGCTCGCGTTTAATTCCTGGCTATGACTTGAGCCGTCTTCCCATAAATCGGCGTATTCAATGGTGCCGCCAACAATTGCCGGGCGGTTTAACAGACGGCCAAGTTCATAGGTGTAGCCGATAAATCCGAGTGCGTAATTGGAGGTAAATAATTCATTCGGTCGATAGCCCGCCAGCCGCGTTACTCCGCCAAGACGATATTGATTTTGTAACAGTGCGCTACCAGAAACGGTATCGTGATAACGCAATCCGCCATACGCAGAATGCGCACCAAGAGCATGGGCATAAATAATATCGAAATTAATTTGGTTGTAATTATTGTCCGAGCCTAAATCCTTGCGGCCAAGGGTTTGTCCAAGCGATGCGAAGGTGCCGCTACGGGGTAGTTGAAAACTATCGAGTCGATCAAATGTAAGATTCCAATAGGCTTCGCCGATATTAAAATCATTCTTGACCGCACTTACGTTGCCGACTAATAAGTTGGCTTCACCACTACGTTGCCGCAGCCCAATGGTGGCAGCACCATAATTGCCAAATTCGCGGCCGGTGTATAAATCAAAACCCCAGTTGGGTAATTCATATTGGGCGATGCGATTACCATTGCTGCCGAAATAATTAAGCTGTGGATTTTCAAAGCCGCCTTTTACGCCAAGAAAATAGCGACCGTCAATGTCCAGTGGCTGGAAATATTCGCCAAAGATAGCTGGCTCGCTGCCTAGTTGCGCCAATAGTCGGACTTCACCGCCGAGTTGGTTGATCGGGTTAAATAAAATACCGGCGCGAATATTGAAAACGAAATCACCACGAAAATCGGAATACGTATTAAGCCCGGTTTCCAGATAATTGGGACCGAAGCTTTGTGGTTTGACATCAACCACTAAACCGCTTTTGCCATTTTCTTCGACCATATCGTAGGTCACGCTATCAATGGTACCCAGACCATACAAACGACGAATACCGGCTTCGACTTTATCGACATTGAAATGTTGGTTGGTGGCAATATTCAAGCGTGCTAACAGCACAGCGTCGGCGTAACGAGTCTTGTTGTTCAGGCGAACAAATTCTATCAATGGTTTTTCGCGTTGGTATTTTTCGGCAACGGCAATACGCTTTTCGTCGCTTTTAATTACGCCTGGCCGCACCAACGCATCCAATTGCGGACTGGCTTCGTGTGCGGCTTGATCGCCAATTTCAAGCGCTAGTTTCACTTTGAGAAAATCACCGGTACGTACTTTGTCTGCGAGTGCCGGTTGAATCAAAATATCTTTTGGCCCAAGACTTTCGAGCGCTTTTTTTGTATTACTCACTGTCATCAAACTGCCGAGTTGATCGGCGAACGAAAGGATGGAAGCATTTTCATCAAGCGTTGCCAGTGGCGTACCAACATCGACCACAATCACGATATCAGCGCCCATACCGCGTGCAACATCGACCGGCACCTGATTGACAATGCCGCCATCGACCAGAAGTTGATTGCCAATTTTTACCGGGCGCAGCACGCCAGGAATCGACATGCTGGCTCGCATCGCGATCGAAAGATTGCCACTTTTCAACACCGCCGCTTCGCCGGTATTGATATCGGTGGCGACCGCACGAAATGGAATGACCAGTTGGTCAAAATTTCCGCTACGCGAGGCTTCATTTGACATGCGTTCAAGCAGGAGCATGATGGTTTCACCAGCCAATAGGCCCGAGGTGATTTTAATGCCGGACTTGTCGATGCCGGGTTTTGCATTCAACAAACTCAAATCATCATCGCGTTTTCGGCGGAAGCTACGCTCGGGTCTATCGAGCGAGTCATCGAAAGTATCGGCCCAATTGAGTTCGACCACCATTTTTTCAATGTCTTCAATCGACATGCCCGAGGCATACAGGCCGCCAATCAAGGCGCCCATGCTGGTGCCGGCAATGCAATCAATCGGAATTTTTTTGCGTTCTAATTCTTTGATGACGCTGATGTGTGCAAAGCCGCGCGCACCGCCACCACCGAGCACCAAACCAATGCGCGGCCTTGGATTTTGCGGATCCTGTTTTCGGCAGGCCTGGGTATCGGCAAACGCAGCCGATGGCAATATCAAGCTGACCAGCAGCAAGGCAATCAATAACAACCAAGACTTCATTTAAAATTCCTTGTCACTTTATTTGTCACTTTATTTTTCTTTACGCCAATTCAACGAAGCTGCCGTTTCTTTACCCGATTCAATGCTGACATCAAAGCCGCGTTTGATTAAATATTTCAAGGTCATTACCTGGCCGGTGCCCAGCAAAGAAACACCATAGCTAACAAATAATTTTGGCGATATTTTTTTACCTACCGAAAATACCGCGCCACCTAATGCACGTGATTCGGTGATGCCTGCTTCATCAAAGCCTAATTTAACACCCAGTTGCTGCGCCAGTATGTTGCCTCCCGCACTTAAGGCAAGCGCGGCGGCGTCCAAGCGCTGATTATCGCTACCGCTGGCGGTATTCAATGGCCGGCCAAGGACCAGCCAAGACAGCGCCTCCGAGGCTTCCATGGCTGGCGATGAAGTAATGGTGGTTTGCGGTGAGCGTGCATTGCCTTGCACACGAATGCCGACGGTAACGTCTTCAAAATTTCTTTCGGCAACAATGTCCAGCGCCGGATTATTGATCGATGATTTTGCATACGTCAGGCGACTACGTTTAATGATTAGCGCCTGACCATAAGCGATGTAGCGGCCACGCGCTTCAAGGGTGCCGGTAGCCAGTGCCGGACGACCGGGCTGGTCACGTACTTGCAGCGTGCCACTGATAGCCCCATCAAGGCCAAAGCCCTTGAGTCTTACATCGCGCCCGAGTTGCAGGGAAACATCGGTATCGATTAAAAAACCGCCGGTTTCCGGGGCATCGCGTGGATCAAGCACCACCACATCGGATGACACCGAAACGCTTTGATCCAGACGTTCAAGATCAATCTTGGCAGTCGGCACAATCACCACACCAGTCATTTTTAACAAACCGTCTTGATAGATCAATTTAAGATCCGGGCTCATATCGGCCTGCAAATCTGGCGTGTTTGATACCGTAATGTTTTCGCCTTTCAGCGTTAATTGCAGCGGACTATTTTTATCGGCGAGGTTCAGTGAGCCATCGAGTTGCAACTGCCCTTTGCCGGAACTTAGAACTCCTTTCAAACGTGCTTCGCCGCTGGGCTCGCCACGCAAGCTAATATCACCGTCGATAATTTTAATGCCAAGCGCCGGCAACTCGGTTGAAAACTGATTCAGACGAGCATCGCCACTAATATTGGGTGCATTGCGGTTACCGCTAAAAACTAATTGCCCAATCAATCGGCCTTTGGGGTCGGCAATATCGGGTGAGGTTAATTCAAGCCATGTCAGCTTGTGGACATCGAGTGCTAGTTTGCCATTGAAGGGTGAAAATTCGTTAGAACCAGTTTTCAACGTACCGCTAATTGAACCTTGTTCCGGCAGCAAAGCATTCAAGCTTGCTTGAATCTGCTCGCCTTGAAGTTTTACATTAAATTTCAATTCGCTATAGCTAACCACGTCACGCTCAATATCGGTATTTAATCGCAAACCACCGGCACTTGAACGCAGATTCACATCACCATTCCATACGCCGGTTTTTGTACGGGCAAAATCACCGATTAAATTCACTACGCCATAAGGACGGTAATTTTGATCGGGCATGCTTTCGCTTATCCAGGGATCCAGTAATGACAGCGGTAACTCGCGACCTTCAATATGACCGGCATTGCCATTGGCATTCGCACAAAGTTGCGCACTGCTGCCGGTTCGCAGGCAGCTTTTATCGAGTCGAATACTGCCGTTGGCAAATTGATAATTGGCGGGTGCTTGCAATGTCCAAGCCTCGCCCAAACGCGGTGCAAATTGTAATGACTGCAATTTGCCTTTCCAATTTTGATTGGCACCGGCAGCACTGATGTCGAATTTTATTTTTCCGTAGCCGAACGCTGCCGATGCCTGCGCGCGCAGATTGCTGATACTGCCGCTTAATTGCGCATCAAATTGCTCAAGCGCCTGAGCGCTGACATTAATTGCACTCGCGCTGACATGCATCTGGCCATTATTACCGCTACCCGGCAGCTGGCCTTGAGCATCGAGTTTACCGATGCTGTCTTTGCCCCAGCGCAACTGGCTACCGCTTAAATTTGCCCGGTAATTAGGTGCACCGCTCGGGCCGGTAATCGCCAAGTTGCCTTGCAATTGTCCACCGCCATTTGGCGAAATATCGGCAAGATTCAAGGGTAAAAAATCAGCGGCGATATCATAACGCTCGCCGAAACGACCGCTGGCTTTTACGCGGCTAGCGCCAATATTGAGGGCAAGTTTACCATCACCATTTTTTCCATCCCACTTGGCTTGGGCTTCACCGGCCAGAGCGCGATCACGCAGGCGCCCGGAAATATTTTTAATATTGGCTTCGCCAAGCCAAAGCCCATCGATATTCTGCTGTGCTTTCAGATCCAGCGCGCCATTGACCGCACCGGGAAAGTCCGGAAAAAAATAGGCCGGATTAAATTGATTCAAGCTTGCCTGTAATTCGCCGCCAAGATTCGGCTCCCAGAATACTTTACCCTTACCCATTAATTTTCCGGTCGATGTAGTCGCACTCAGGTTGTCGAGTAATAAAAAGTTTTCATTGCCATGGCCAGTAATTTTTATCACGGCTTTGTCTTTGGCGCGCAACAAAACGGCGTCGCCATTAATTGTCCAGTCCGATAATTTACCGACTACTTTCATCTGGGCGCTGCCATTGACGGCAATAGTTTTGCTGTCTTTACTTTCGGGAAGAAAATTCAGTTGTTCGGAACTTACTAATACATCGAAGACCGGATCTTTATCGATGAATTCGGCCTTGCCCTGTATGCGCACCAAGCCGGCATCGAGCCGTAACAGCACTGGCTTGAGTTGCAATACGCCCGCTGCAATGGAAATTTGTGAAGGTTCGATTTGCAGTGCTTGCTCACCACGTTTTATATGGCCGCTGAATTTTGCATCGCCATCAACGCCAGTGCCGCTGAGTGAAAACACCCAAGGCTGGTCGGGTGCGAGCCCGAATTGTTCCAGTAAAAGTTGATCGCTTTTTGTATTGAACGACCAATGCGGCTGACTGCTTCCTTCTTGCAAGCGCAGATCGAGCGACAACGGTGCTGGTGCAGTGCCGCTGAGCTTTAGCGTGAAGTCATCAATATCGCCTTTGGCGGTTAATGCAAGCTGCGCCGGTGCAATACCGTTTTCAGTGATCGCGATATAGTGGCCATTGAGATTAGTGCGATATTTTTCATGCGGTACATATTCACCCTTCAAATCAAGATCACCGCTATCGCTTTTTAATACCAGTTTCGGCAAATCCACTTTGCCATTTGCTAATGTCACTTCAGCGTCGGCCTGATAAACCAGCACCAGCTTTTCTTTAGCATTTTGTATTTGCAATTGCGTGATCTGCAATTGATCAACGGCAATGGTCATCGGCAAATCAATGGCCGGTAAAAATTCTGGCCACCGCGGCAATTCAAAAGGTTTATTGTCAGTTGGCAACGTCAGAACGGCATTGTTTATCAAAAGGGTTTCAATATCCAAGCGTCTGGACAACAGCGGCCAAAAGCCATTTTTTAGTTTTACTTTTTGCGCGGTAAAAACATATTCGCTATCGGCATAACGTAGATTGTTTATGGCCATGCCGTCCCACATGGTGCCTTCGAGTTTGCCCCAAGTCAGGACACTGCCTTCCGGTAATTGCGCCGCAATACGTGCCATCAAAAAATCGCGGCCGCCGTCGCTACGTAAAGCCCACAAGCCCAGTACTGCGAGCAATAAAATGCCCAGCAGTAATGCAACTAACAAATATCGAAAAAGACGCCGTGCCATTAGAGGTCTGGCCCTAGACTGACATGCAGACGAAAGTTTTGATCAGGCTCGTTCAAGCCGCGCGCAATATCAATACGAATCGGGCCGACTGGCGAACGCCAACGCAGACCCAGGCCAACACCTACTTTTGCATTGAACTGATCGTCATAGGCATCACCGGCATCGACAAAAACCGCGCCACCCCAAGTGGGATTAAACATATGTTCAAACTCGGCGCTGGCAATTGCCAAGTTTTTTCCGCCAAATACCACGCCACCCACACTTTGGCCAAGCTCGCGATAACCATAGCCGCGAATACTATGATCACCACCGGCATAGAAGCGTTGCGAAGGCGGCAGCAAGGCAAAATCGTGCGTGATGGTAGCGCCTAGTTCGCTGCGTAATAATATTCGATTGCTCAAACCCAACCCGCGGATATAACGGGCTTCGGCACGCAATTGAACAAAATCAATATCCGACCCTATCGCTTTTGAACCTGCGCGGGTTTCAAGAAAAAAACGATACCCCTTACGTGGCGAATTAATATCGTCAAAGCGTTTCCACTCGGCCGTTAGCACCGGCGCCACTATCGTGCTGAAACTACGGGTACCCAGCAAAACATTGTCATAGCGTTCGCGTTTATATTCCAACGCACCCTGCAAATTCCAATTATGCCAGCGGCCATTTCTACTCAGGGCTAACTCGGTGTACTGGGTGTCACTATCATTGATACGCTCTTCGCGTAGCGATGCGCGAAACCCATACCAGCCTTCAATTTTTGAAAAAGCCGGTACCCGGTATTGCGCGGTGAAATCACTTTTTTCTTGCGCAACATTTAAATCCACTAATAACTTATGGCCGCGTCTATTCACCCAGCGGCGCTCCAAACTACTGGCAAAACCAGCGCCGCTGTCGGTGCCATAACGCAGGCCGAGTGAATAAATGCTGCGCTTGGCCGGCGTTAAACTAATTTGAATCGGTACCACGCCGTCTTTGGCTTCATCGGGCAAGGGCTGCACATTGATGGCAGCAAAATAATCCAGATCGGCCAAGGTTTTTTGTAGTGAAAATAATTCGCTTTGGTCAAAAGCTTGGCCCGGTTCCCAAGGCACTAATTTTTCCAGCAGTTCGTCGGTAAATTGATGGCCTTCAAAACGTGCTTCACCAAAACGGAAACGCTGTCCGCTCGTCCAATTCAAGGCAATATCGGCGGCGTGTTCGGCACGGGTAACTTCCACTTTATGGGTATTTAAATTGGCTTCAAAATAACCACGCTCGTTTAAGGCGCGGCTAATATTTATTTTGCTGGTTTCATAATAACCATGATGAAAAATGTCGCCCTGCGTTGGCTCGAACGCAGCGACTTCTGCTTTAATCACCGGGTCGGTTTCCGCTGCACCTGAAACGCTAACTGCCAGTTTGCGAACTTCGATCGGCTGGCCGGGGGCAATGGTGAAATAGATATTGACGTTTTCGCCATCACGCACCACTTTGGATTCGACCTGGGCATCGTAATAACCAAAAGCCTCAAGCCCGAGCCGCACTTCGCGCGGCGCCAGACGCATTAAATAATCCAGACGGTTTTCACTGATGACGGTATTGGCGTCCAACTGCGTTTGCGCCAGCGAGAGCTCGCTGCGCACGTTGAGTATTTGCAGTTCATTCAAACCAGCAAACTCGATGGCCTTTACTTGCAAGGCCTCGGCTTGTGGTGCTAGTAATAAAACGGCAAGCGTGCAGGCGATTCGTGTGTGAGGGCGGCAGGTCATAGCGCTACTATAACCAGCCGTATGTGAATATTCAGCTTATACGCTGATCTTATTCAACTGTTTTATTATTGTCTTTCTTGCCAAACATTTTCTTGAAGAAGCCGGCAATGGCAATAAAAATGATGATGATGAATTTTTTACCGGCCAGCAGCAGCGCACCAAGTTTGGCAAAAAGCCCAGCCTTCGCCGCAATGCCGCCGCCCACCAAGGCCGCGATGCCATAGGCCGCAAGTTTGTCGGTGTCGGCATTGTAATCGGCATAAGTGTTGCCGGCATCGAACTGTGCCATCGGCAAAATTTGCTTCATGCCGTCATTAACGCGACTCAGGTCTTTCATGCTGGCAACCGCTTCAAGGCTTAAATAACCTTTACGGCCCAGTACACGAATATCGTAATTCAGGGCATTATCGGCCTGCCCTACAAATGCTAATTCTTTTGCCCAATACAGGCGTTTGCTGCTGGCATCGTAGCGTGGCTGCTCGGCCCAACCGAGTAATTCAATTTCCTGATAACCCTCGGATTTGCGATATTCATTCGACTCTTTTGTACCGGCTTTCATGTCTTTCAATAAATCGGCGTAGTCAATTTCATTGGCGTCTTTGTCCGACACATAGCCTTCGTCGCTATAGGTCACCACGACGGCCCAGCTATGTTCGGTGCCCAAAGGGTCTTTGTCAGGTACGATCAGGCCCAATACCGATTCGTCGGGTGGGTTGCCCCAATAGCCTTCAAGCACTTTGCGTGCGTCCTGTTTCGCTAAATAACGAAAACCAGGCTTGAGATCCAGATGTGCGCTCGCCTCGGACACGGCCACCGCGCCGGTTTGATATTGCAGGGATTCCAATAATGCCTTTTCCTTGGCCTGTGGATCGTCAGCTGCTTGTGCCAATACCAACCCACTAAAACAAAACAGCGCAAAACCCGCAGCACGGATTAAAACATTCATGAGATCCCCTTTCGATTATTGAATTACCGGCACTTCCCCCGAAATACCGGTCACGACTTTATCAAGCAGAAAGCTGAGCGATTTCTGCTACCGCACCAAAACGATCGGCCAATTGTTTTAATAAGGCCAAACGATTATTGCGAACATTTTCATCATCAACATTCACCATCACGCTATCGAAAAAAGCATCGACCTGCGGGCGTACTGTTGCCAGGCGCGAAAGCACGGCAACGTAATCGCGTGACGCCAAAGCGGTATCGGTATCGGCAAGTGCCGCAGTGACGGCAGCATATAAATCTTTTTCGCCGGTTTCCTGCAATAGTTCTGCATTAACCTGTGTTGGAATTTCGCTTTCGACTTTACGAAGGATATTGCGAATGCGTTTATTGGCACCGGCGAGTGCGGGAGCTTCGGGCAATTGTGCGAATTCGCGAACGGCTTTTAGGCGTTTGTCGAAATCCGATAACGAAACCGTAGGAGGGCCTTCTAGGCCCGACCGAACATCCGGCAGGTCGGGCCTAGAAGGCCCTCCTACCAGAGCTTCTACGGCGTCGAATTGCGCTGATGTAAAACCTTGGTCGGCGTAGTAGTTACGCATGCGATCGACAATAAAATCGCAAAGTCTGCCAGTAAAGTTCCAATATATTATTAAATCAGCGATGGATTCGTTATTTGACTCGTTCGATTGATTTTCTTCTCGAACCAGTTCTGAAATATCAAGCTTTTCAGTATTTGAATCCTGTTTTTCATAAATGTCGTTTAATGCAATATCAAAGTCTTTGTTACGCAATGCAAAGAACAGCAGTTCATTTAAATTTAAATCAAAGTCTGCTTCAATCATAGTGCGCGCAACAGCTAGAGCATTTCTTCTCAAAGCAAATGGATCTTTGCTTCCAGTTGGCATGAGACCCGCCGCAAAACCACCCGCCAATGTATCCAAACGCTCAGCAATCGCCAACACTTGCCCAAGTTTCGATGGCGCAATCGCATCACCGGCAAAACGTGGTTGATAAGCTTCATCAATCGCGTTCGCTACGTCTTCAGTTTCACCTGCGGCTTTCGCGTAATAGCGCCCGGCAATACCCTGAAGTTCCGGGAATTCGCCGACCATGCGGCTTTGTAAATCGGCTTTGCAAAGTTCGGCCCCGCGGCGTGCTTGCGCTGGATCAACACCGATTTCTTTCGCAATAATTTCTGCCAATGCGGCAATGCGCTGGGTTTTATCAGCATAGCTGCCGAGCTTTTGTTGATAGGTGACGGTTTTTAAACCCTCGGCCATCGAGCTCAGGCCTTGCTTTAAATCTTCATCATAGAAAAATTTTGCATCGGCGAAACGTGGGCGAATGACGCGCTCGTAACCTTTGCGAACTTGTTCGACATCGGTGCTTTCGATATTGGCGATGCCGATAAAGTTTTCGGAAAGTTTGCCGTCTTTATCCAGCACGGGAAAGAATTTCTGATTCGTCTCCATCGTGGTAATCAAGGCTTCCTGCGGCACGGCGAGGAATTCTTTTTCGAACGAGCACAACACCGCCGACGGCCATTCAACCAGGCAGTTCACTTCGTTCAACAGGTTTTCATCAATGTGTGCGCTGCCGCCGGTTTGGCTGGCAGCCGCTTCAATTTGTTCGCGGATGCGGTCGCGGCGTTCGTCGGCATTGACCAATACGTGGGCGTCGCGCAGAGCATCGACATAATTATGCGGGGTGCTGATCCAGACCGGTTTATTGTGATGAAAACGATGGCCGCGACTCATGCGATCGGAGGTCAAGCCCATCACTTCGCCTTCGACTACATCGCCGCCCATCAACATGACGAGCCAATGCACCGGACGAATAAATTTGGTGTCGCGATTGCCCCAGCGCATCGGTTTTGGAATCGGCAAGGCCGCCAGTGATTCGCTGACAATTTCGGCAATCAAGGTGCTGGTGACGGCACCAGGTTTTTCGCTACGAGCAACAAAACGCTCGCCTTTATTGTCGGTAGTTTTTTCGAGTTGCTCGACGCTTAAACCATTTTTACCTGCGAAACCCAGCAAGGCGGGTGTTGGTTGACCTTCGGCATTCAAACCAATATTCAAATAAGGGCCGAGTACTTCGGATTTTTGCGAGGCCTGCTCGGTGCCGACTTCGGCAAATAAGACAGCAAGACGACGTGGTGAATACAGTGCCTTGGCATTATTTTTATTGAAGGCGATGCCGCGTTTTTCAAAACCGATCGCAATACCGTCAAAAAAAGCCTGCGCTAATTCGGGCAATGCTTTGGGTGGTAATTCTTCGGTGCCAAGTTCGATTAAGAGTGGAGCGAAGTTACTCATGCTGCACTACCTTGTTTCAATTCTTGCTTCAAATTTGGAAAACCTAATTTCTCGCGTTGTGCGTAATACGCTTCTGCCACCGCGCGCGACAAGGTGCGCACTCGCAAAATATAACGCTGGCGTTCGGTGACCGAAATGGCACGACGGGCGTCTAGTAAATTAAAACAATGCGAGGCTTTCGCTACTTGCTCGTAAGCGGGCAAAGGCAAGCCGAGTTCAACGCATTTAACGGCTTCTTTTTCGCAGGCGTCAAAGCGGTGAAATAATTCTTCGACATTCGCATGTTCAAAATTATAAGCACTTTGCTCGACTTCATTCTGGTGATAGACATCGCGATAATAAATCGGGCCTTGCGGGCCAACGGTCCAGACTAGGTCAAACACGTTATCGACGTTTTGCAAATACATGCACAAACGCTCAAGCCCGTAAGTAATTTCGCCGGTCACTGGCTTGCATTCCAGACCGCCGGCCTGCTGGAAATACGTGAACTGGGTAATTTCCATACCGTTCAACCACACTTCCCAACCTAGGCCCCAGGCACCGAGTGTCGGTGATTCCCAATTGTCTTCAACGAAGCGCAAATCGTGTACCAAGGGGTCAACACCGAGCGCTTTGAGCGATTCCAGATACAGATCAATAATATTGTCGGGATTGGGTTTCATCATTACCTGGTATTGGTAATAACGCTGCAAACGGTTCGGGTTTTCACCATAACGGCCGTCGGTGGGGCGGCGGCAAGGCTGCACATAGGCGGCATTCCAAGGCTCGGGGCCGAGTGCGCGTAAAAAAGTGGCCGGATGAAAAGTGCCCGCACCGACTTCTAAATCGAGTGGTTGAATTAGCACGCAGCCTTGTTCAGCCCAGAAATGGTTGAGTTTAAGGATCAGTTCTTGAAATGTCGGGGCGGCCATAGGGCGAATCATTAGCGGAAAGCCGCTATTATAGGCGCTTACGCATTTAACGGCTTGATCCATGAAACCTTTTTTGATTATTGAAACCGGCAAGCCGGTCCCTACTTTAAAACGCCAAGGCGACTTTCCCGATTGGATTCGGGTCGCCTCCGGCATCCATGTGCGTGACGTAAAAGTCTGCAATGTGGCCGATGGCGAAAGCTTGCCCGACGCCAACGGCTTTACCGGCGTACTGGTGACAGGCTCCGGCTCAATGGTGACCGAGCGCCATGATTGGAGCGAGCGCAGCGCCGAATGGTTGAATGATGCCGCTCACAAAGGCCAAGCCATTTTTGGCATTTGCTATGGCCATCAACTGCTGGCGCAAACGCTGGGCGGCAAAGTCGATTTCAATCCGAAAGGTAGAGAAATGGGCACGATTGAAGTGAGCTTGCATGAGCATGCCAAAACCGATTCATTATTTGCCGATATTCCTGCCGCCTTTGACGCACATTCAACGCATATGCAAACCGTGCTGACCGCACCCGAAGATGCCGTTGTGTTGGCGTATTCAAATAAAGATGATTGCCAGGCGTTTCGCTGGAAAGACCATGTCTGGGGCGTGCAATTTCATCCGGAATTTTCGACCGAACACATGCGCGAATATATTCACGTGCGCCGCATGGCATTAATCCAGGAAGGCAGCGAACCCAAAGCCATGCGCAAAGCAGTTTCGGCTGCACCGCATGCAAGAAGACTGCTCAGAAATTTTGTTCAATACGCGCAATCGCGCGCTTAAGGGGAAAGCTATGTCGGCACAAAGCGTCAGCATTGCAGCCATGTTTGGCTGGGTGGTGGATAGTTTTAAACTATTGCGCAAAAATTTTCGCGGTTTGATGTTGGCCGGTTTTATTACTTTGGCGCTTGGTATTTTGATGTGTATTCCGATGTGGTCGGTAATGGCATTCAATATGATGGACGCCATGAAAAATGGCGGCATGCCTACTGGCGCCATGCCGATGGCCGGCAATATGACAATGTTTTATACGGTATATGCCATTACGATTGTGATTAGTTTATTTTTATTTCCGCCTATTTTAGTCGGGTGGTTCAGGCTCTGCCAAAACATAGATCAAAATAATACCGCAAGCGGTTTCGATATTTTGAAGCCCTATAAAGACAAGCAAGTGTGGTTACGCAGTATTGGTTTTGCTTTGCTGGCCATGGTGATTTACGCGGCGGTTTTTGGCTTGTTTGCGCTCACGTTTAGCGGCACTATTTCTGATTTCATGAAGTTGGCCGCTGCTCAGCAAGCTGCTGCAATGACTGGCGCAGCGCCTGCTCCGCCGAGCTTTCCGATAGGTTTTTTCTTCGCGTATTTTGGCTTTCTGGGCTTGGCTTTGTTTTTGCAATTTATTTACATGACGGGCTTCGCGGAAATTTCGCTGCGCAACACTCCGGTCGTAGACGCGATGAAGCAGGCGGCCAGCGGCGTGTTTAAAAATGCATTACAACTAATCTTGTTTCTGTTTTGTCTGTTTATAGCAGCAATGATTTTCTTCATGATTTTTGGACTTATTCTAATCATGCTTGTCGCCGCACTCTCATTCATTCACCAAGCGTTAGGAATGATCGTCGGTGGTATTTTTTATATTGCTTTCCTGCTGTGTATTTACCCGCTTATGTTCTCAGGCCAGTATTTCGTATGGAAAACTATTCTGGGTGGCAACAGCCCGACGCTTCCGAACGCTTACGACTCAACATTGTCGGTATAAAGTAAGACGCCCGGCTTCCCGGGCGTTTTTTATAGCTAATACTGTCAATAGCCCTAATCAAGCATTTAACTCAACGAATTATTTAGCAAATTTACAATACTGGAGCATTGTCATCCCCGCGCAGGCGGGGACCCAGCGCCATTGCTTGGATGCATGATTAACTGGGTCCTCGATAAAAGCATTCGTTGATGACGGCTTTTTGATTTTATTGTGGCAAGAGCTGGTTTGCCGATCACAGGGTTATTTAAAAGAATCGCTATAATCCAGTCAGCATTAAATTCGACAAACTTTATTTCTACTCATAGCCAAACCTAAGCTCGAAGCCTCCTTATGTCACATCGAAAAATTCCTGCCCTGCGCGGCCTATACTGGTGTCTTGAAGCATGGCGTGCACTCAGGGTCTCGCCACAGCCGGTATTTTCCATGGCCATGTGGCTAAGCCTTGGCGTGTTCTTGCCGGGAATACAATTTTTTGTCTTGTTCCTGCTCACTGTTTTTTATGGTGGCGTGATATCGACCCTGCATAAAAAAAGTCGTGGCGAAAAAGTATGGCTGGGCGATTTTTTTAATGGCTTCAAATCTTTGCCGCGTTTTCTTGCTTTATTTATGGTGGGTTTTCCGACGGTCTTGTTCGGTCTTTTTTCAGGCATGGTTTTGATGAATACGCTCGGGCCCGAGATGATGCAAAGCCTGAGCCAGGCAGGCCAGCCACCAAGCAAGGAGTTAGCAGAAGCCGTTGCTCCGCTTATTCTTGCTGTACTGTTGAAATTATTACCGGCCGGCATCGTGATTGGCTGGATTATTTTTCTCGCCGTGCCGCGCGCCATTCTGGATAAACGTCTTGGTCTGCTGGCGCTTTGGGACGCTATACGCGCCATCTTTAGCAATATCGGTGCATTGGTTGTATTCAGTCTTTGCATCATGATAGCTGTCATCGCAATGAGTTTCTTGCTGGCAATTCCTTTGACCTTGATTAGTAGCGTCGGCGGTGTTTTGGGAAGCGTATTGCAAACTTTTATTCTGGTTTTTATGAGCACATTTGGCTGGGCTTTATATTTTAATGCGATGTATATTGCTTGGCGCGATATTTTTATGAGCGCTGCCGTTGCTCCGGTTTCCGAGATAAAAAATTTGCCTGAAACTCAAATAGAAGTGTGATGACGTAGGGGCGCTTGCTTGCTGCGCCCTGAACACACGACACGGCATGGGCGCAGCAAGCAGGCGCCCCTACGGTGTGATTCTTTAAATCGCGGAAATTTGCTGCATCATCAGCCACATCATCAGCACCATAAGCGCGCAGCTAGCGACAAAAAATAATCCGTGCACAATCACCACTACCCAACCCCAGAGCGGCATGCCGGGATTTTTCGGATCGACATTCTCCACCCGTGTGCTGGCAATATAATCGTGCAAGGCACGTCGTTCGGGTGACCATGCAGCAAGGGCATGACCGAGATTTAAGGTAATCCATGACAAGCTTGCAGCGCAGTAGCGACCAATGGATTGCAGCAATCTAATCGGTTCGCCATTGGCATTGGTCACTTTAATGCCGAGCATGCGTTTACCAATGGTGGCTTGGTGGCGCGAGCTTTCCATTACCGAAAAATAAATGCCGCCTAAAATAAAATAAACCGAGGTAGAAAAAATCAAGGCGGGCATTAATACGCTTTCTAACTGCTGCATCAAGACATAAGGATCCGGCTGCTCGCCAGTGGCACTGCCAGCCTTGAGTGAATTATATAATTGCACCAGAGTTTCCATTTCAGAGTGCGCTTGAAATGAAAAATAAATGGTCGATAGCACTTCAACGGCAATATACAAAATCACGATATCGACGAAGTAAGCAACATAGCGTTTCCAAAAACCGGCAGGCGACGGTGTGTAACTCATCTTTCGCTCAGGACCGAGCCGTTAAATCTATTTTTCGCTTCCGGACCAATATCCGGGCTGCAATAACTCCGACTTCATAAAGCAGGCACATGGGGATGGCGAGCATTAATTGCGACAGGCCATCGGGCGGGGTAATGATGGCGGCAATAATAAAAATGGCGACAATCACGTAGCCGCGCCATTCACTTAATTGCGCCGGTTTTACCCAGCCGAGTAATACCGCGATGATCACGGCGACCGGCACTTCAAAACTGACACCGCCCGCCAGGAACATGATCAGAACAAAATCCAGATATTCACCAATGTCGGGCATCATGGTGACACCTTCGGGCGTGATACTAAATAAATAGCCAAACATTACCGGCAACAAACCGAAATAGGTAAAGGCACAACCGGCGTAAAACAAAAGTGTGGCCGCCACCAACAAGGGCCGCGCCAAGCGTTTTTCATTTTTATAAAGGCCCGGCGCCACAAACGCCCAGAGCTGATAAAGAATCATCGGCATGGCAATTAGCAAAGCGGCAAAAAATGCACATTTCAACGGCACCGTAAACGCACCCAAAGGCGCGGTCGCAATTAATTGGCCGCCGTGTAAATCGTCCAGCAAGGGTTTTGCCAGTAGCGAATAAATATCGTTGGCAAATGGAATCAGCACAACAAAAACAAGCCCCAAGGTTGCCAGCGCTTTAACCAAACGCAAACGCAGCTCGAGCAAATGGCTCATCAAACTTTCTTCGGCAGGCTTGCTCTCGCTCATGGTCGCGGTGTGTTTTCCGTGTCCGATGCTGCGTCTAATTCTGGTTCGACTTTAGGCTCACCTTTATTCTCGGTTTCGCCTAGTAAATTGATATCAAGCGCCTGCATTTCGTGTTGCAAACTATCCCGGTGCGAATTGAGCGTTTGCTGTAAATCGGCCATTGATTCTTTCAAACTATTTTTCAGCTCTTCATCGGCCATTTCACTTTCTAATTCGGCCTTCACGGTGTACCACTGTGCACGCGCTTTACGAACCCAGAACCCGGCGAGCCTAGCCGCTTTAGGCAAGCGCTCAGGCCCCAGCACCACCAAGGCGATGATGGCCGTAATCAGAATTTCACTCAGGCCAATATCAAACATGGCGTATTGGCCTCAACCAAGTTTATTTGCGCGTTTGCTGCTGCGGGAATCAGGCCTTGGGAGCCTGATCCTGATCTTTGTCATTATTGAGTTTTTCGGCTTCTTCATTACCGTCTTTCAGGCCTTTCTTGAAACTACCGACTGCACCACCTAAATCTTTACCGATATTGGTCAGTTTTTTAGTACCGAAGACCACAATAACGATCACTAAAATGATCAGTAATTCTTTCCAACCTAACATGACGGTTCTCCTGTGCGATGCTTAAGAATATCTTATTTAGTAGCATTAACCGCATTGGCGGCTTTCGCGATGCTTTCTTCGAGCTTGTCGCGGAACGCGACCACGGCGTCCGAAGGCCTTTCGGCTCGGCCTTCTAGAATCATGCGCGAAGTGGCGTCACGACCATAAATGGCAGCATTGGCTTTTTTGTCGATCTGGATAGCGGCGCCGTCGAGCGAAATACCAGCAAACAAGCCTCGGGCGCGGGAATAACTGTAAATTTCGGCTTTAAATTGCTCGTCCGTTGATGCCTGCGCACTGCGACCGACCGGGCCGGCGGCCACGCTGGCGTCACCGCCTAAAGTGAATTTGCCGTTGACGATAGAATCAACCCCACGGCCATTGCGGAAAACCAGAATTACGTCCGCCGATTGAACCCCGGCCTGAAAACCAATGCTGCCACCGGTCAATACAATAAAACTCGGGTTTGACCAAGTGCCATCTGTGCCGCGCACGGCGATCAGACCTTTGCCGCGACGGCCGCCGACCACAAAACCGGCTTTGACCACATCGGGGATAACGGCAATCGCTTGAGCTTCGTTCAATAACTTGCTGGGAATGGAGTCTTCAGGGATACGTAAAATTTCGCTTAGAACCCGGCTGGCATTATTGGCGCGGTCATCTTCTTTTTGACCGGCAAAAGCGCTTAGCGGCATCAATAAAAACAGTGTAAGCAACACAGTGAAATGGCGACGCATGGGCTTTTCCTCGGAATTTTCGACATTATGGCGCAAACGAATGAATAAGGGATGAGTTCATCTTCATTCGCGAGATGTTATTTTGTGTATTGCTAACAAGGATAGTTCCATGAGCTCACGTTTTTTTAACCCGACAACGACCGCTACCGCGACAACCCATCCACAACGCACCACCGTGCTGCTGATGAATTTGGGCACACCCGACGCCCCGACGGCCGGCGCCGTACGACGTTATCTTGCCGAGTTCCTACACGATTATCGCGTGGTCGATTTAACGCGTTGGCTATGGTGCGCGATTTTACATTTCGTCATTTTGCCAATTCGCTCCGGCATTGTGGCGAAGAAATATGCCAGTGTTTGGCGTGACGATGGCTCGCCTTTACTGGCATTGAGTAAAAAATTGCGCGATGCCGTGCAGGCGCAATGCCCCGATTACAACGTGCAACTGGCGATGCGCTATGGAAATCCGTCCGTGACTTCGGTGTTGCGCGAAGCACAGGCACGCGGCATGACGCGGCTAGTCGTGTTGCCTTTGTATCCACAATATTCGGCCAGCACCACTGCTTCAAGCCATGATGCAGTGATGAAAGAATTGCAAAGTTGGCGGCTGCTGCCGGAGCTGCGCCTGATCAATGATTATCATGATAATAGCGAATGGCTCGATGCCATTGAGGCCAGTATCGAAAATCATTGGGATTTACATGCGCGTGCCGAGAAAATAGTTTTTTCGTTTCACGGCTTGCCGCAACGCTTTATTCGCGATGGCGATCCGTATGCCGCGCAATGCGAAGCCAGCGCGAAAAAAATTGCAGCTCGTCTTGGTTTAGATGAAAGCCAATGGCTGCTGACCTACCAATCGCGCTTCGGCCGCGAACCCTGGTTAGTGCCTGCAACGGACAAAACGCTGGAAGCCTTGGGTAAGCAAGGCATTAAAACCGTCGATATTATTTGCCCGGGTTTTGCGGTGGATTGTCTAGAAACGCTTGAAGAAATTAAAGTCGAAAATCAGGAAATATTTCACAAAGCCGGTGGTGAAAAACTTCGCTATATTGCAGCACTGAATGATTCGCCCGGGCATGCATGCGCCTTGGCACATTTAATCAAGCGTCATTGCCAGGGATGGGGCCATTAATGCAGGAAATTTCACTGAACACCGCGCGTGGTGTAGTCACCGCATTGCAAAGCGGCAACCCCGATGGTGAAAAAATTCTGTGCCTGCATGGCTGGCTCGATAATGCCGCCAGCTTTATACCCTTGATGCCCTTGCTGGAAAAATATCATGTCGTTGCACTCGATATGCCGGGCCACGGCGGCTCGCAACATCGCATGCCGGGTTATGACTATGTCTTTGTCGATTGGATTCATGATGTGCTGGACGTGCTCGATTCACTCGATTGGCAGCAAGCTCATTTACTGGGACATTCGATGGGCGGCGCCATTGCCACCATCGTTGCGGCCTCAGCCCCGGAGCGCATCAATAAACTATTATTAATCGAAGCACTCGGGCCAATTTCCGGCGTTGCCGAAGAAGCCGGACAACGATTACGGCAAGCCGTTGCAGCACGGCGCTATCTGGCCAATGATAAAGTCGCCCGGATTATTCCGGATCTGGAAACGGCAGTGAACGCACGCCTCGCCGCAAGCAAAATGACGCGTGATGCCGCGCGATTAATCGTACAAAGAAATCTACAGGAAGTAGAAGGTGGTTTTGTATGGCGCAGCGACCCGCGCATGATGTTGCCAACCCATGTCCGTACTGACGAGAGTTTTATCCGCAGCTGGATACGTGCGATTGAAGCGCAGACTCTTGTGATCGCGGCAGACCCCGCGCCGATTTATTTCACCCCAGAGCAACGTACTGCGCGTCTTGCCGAGTTAAAACACGGCCAACTTGCCGTCATTCCCGGTGGACATCATCTGCATATGGAAAAAGCCGATGCAGTAGCAAAAATTATTCTGGATTTTTTGGCATAATAGTTTTTGTATGACACGAATTCAGATTCTTTCGTAGGAGACCGCTTGCGGGCGACGTGTCTTCAATGCCGTTTGCCGTTTGTATTTATAGGATTCTTTTAGCAACCAACGGCTACATCTGATAATGCTTTTGTGAGCAACAATCACGCTATCGCTTGTGTTCCTTGTTCTTGAGATTAACGGCCTACGTCGCCTCCAAGGGGCCTCCTACGCATTGCTTGGTTGCGCAAAGGTACTGGACGTAGTTTCTGTGCAGAATTATTGAAAGCGAATCTTTCATAACAGAAAAGCGAAAAAGAAATACCGCTTCAGGGTTTGATATATCAACGTAGTCGTGGAGACTTGTCGGGCCAGGGCCCGACCTACACCAAATCTTGATATTCCGGATGTCTTTTCAACCAGGCTTGCACATAAGGGCATACGGGAATAACGCGATAACTTTCGGTGCGGGCCCAATCGAGAGCGGTCTGCGTTAACTCGCTGGCAATGCCGCGACCTTCGAGCAATTTCGGCACCACAACATGCGTCAAGGATAAATGCTTGCCGTCCAATTGGTAATCAATAACGCTGATTAAATTCTCGATGATTGTTTCGAATCGATGCTGGTCTGGGTTGTGTTGAATATTGAATTTCATTGTTGTCGGCATTTCCAATTCCACCTTAATCTACTGCATCACGCGCATTGTAAGCACAATCGGTTGAACACGAATATCCGGCAATCACTAGACAAGCCTTGTCTGCGAAAAACAGCCGCTTCGTTAGGTAATTAGGCTGATCTGTGGTGTTATGGTCGTCTAATTCGTATTCCTGCGCTTCGTGCGTTCTTCACGGCCCGCTTCGCCAAAAGTTTGCTGCGCAAAGCAGCTTGCCTTCACCGCATCTGCGAGAAAGCGACATGCCGGGCTATAACGTCAAAACAAGCACCGTAAAGGTGGGCGATCACGCTTACCAAATTCGTTCGCTCAGCGATAAGCAACAATATGCCGACCCGCAAGGTCTTGCTGAATTGGCAGGCATTTCTTCGGCGTCCTGGAGTTTATTTGGTCAGCTTTGGCCTGCTGGACAAGTGCTAGCCAACGCCATGTCGGTCATTCCGATTGCCGGCCGTCGTATTCTTGAAATTGGTTGCGGCTTAGGACTTTCGAGTCTGGTGTTGCAACGCCGTGCTGCCGATATTACCGCGAGTGATCATCATCCCTTGGCCGCTTCTTTTTTGAAATATAACGCCGATCTCAATTTTTTGAAACGCCCGGCGTATGTCGATTTATCCTGGCAAAAACCGCACGCGACCTTGGGTAAATTCGATCTGATTATTGGTAGTGATATTTTATATGAGCGTGACCATGCACAAATGCTCTCCGAACTTATTGCACGTCACGCAAAGCCGCGCGCAGAAATCATTACAACCGATCCTGGGCGCGGCGTTAGCGCGGCATTCAGTCGCGCAATGATTACTCAGGGTTTTCGTATTGAAGAAACCCGTTGCCGATTTAATGATTCCGACGTCTCACCCTTTCGTGGGCGCTTGATTAGTTATTTACGAAATTGAGCCGGTAGGAGGGCCTTCTAGGCCCGATAGATCTGGCGAGATTTATCGGGCCTAGAAGGCCCTCCTACTGGAGCCACACCAAATAACCCAGAGCATGTCATGGGATTATTTGGCGAATTAGCGACAAAAACTCTTACTCTTTATGCTCGTGTCCGTTGCGACCAAACATGCTCGGCAAACTCGCACCGCCACTACCCGTTTCATTGCGCTGCGAAACCTTGTCTTTCGCAAGCGCTTTCAATACCGGTGCATTAGTGACGAATGGCTTGATACCAAGAGTTTCATAAATATCGTTGGGCGAAATAACTTTTCCTTGCGTAATGACCAAAGCCACTTTGCGAATATCGGCAATATTGGTGGTCGGGTCGCCATCGATCAATACCAAGTCTGCCAACTTGCCCGGTGTAATGCTGCCGCGATCATTATTGGTTCGCGAATAAAGTGCACCGTTGTGTGTCGCAATTTGCAGGGCTTGCATGGGTGTCATGCCGGCATGCTTCACATAAAATTCCAATTCGCTTTGCAAGGTAAAGCCAGGAATGGCATCAGTTCCGGCCACAATAGGGATACCGGCTTTATACATAATGCCGACGAACTCGAGCATTTTTGCATAGGATTTTTTATAGCGTTCGGCAGTAGCGGCATCCGGAATTTTCATGGTGCCGACACGGAAGCCGCGTTGCAAATCAATCGGCATATGGTCCATCACCGGAGCATAAGCTTCGGGCACGGTGCCATCTTGCTGCCTCAAAAATTCAAAAGTGACTACGGTCGGATCAATCACGATATTTTTTTGCTTCAGCAGAACAATAAAATCTTTTACCGGTTTTGAATTGAAATCCAGATCGCCGACTTTTTCGGCAGGCATTACAAAACGCTCAAGGGTACGCGTATCGGTGGTCGGTGTTACCAGGAAATTCAGCAGCACCTGATTGATGTGTTGAATTTCATCATAGCCGGCATTAACGGCTTCTTCCGCCCGCAGAAATACCGGAATATGACCACTCACCCGCAAGCCGCGAGTATGAGCATAGGCAACGGTTTCTTTTAGAATATCTTTCGGGAACGAGTTGTAAATTTTTAATTGCGGATAACCATGCTCGGCATACCAATCAATCGCATCTTTGGCTTCCTGCAAATTCTTGATCACAAAACCATTGCGCGCTGAAAACGGACTTTCACCTTCCAGAAAACCAGCAGGTACTATTTGCGGTGACAATAATTGTCCGGCAATGGTCTCATCAATCATCTGTTGCAGAGTCGCATTATCGTTACCCATATCACGCACGGTGGTAACGCCAGCCGCAAGATTCAAACCACCCTCCCAGCGCCCAACATGACCATGCATATCAAACAGGCCCGGCAATAACACACGGCCGCCTGCATCGATTTCATTATCGGCGCCACGCGTAGGTGAGCCGGTCGGTAATACCGCTGTAATTTTTCCGCGTAACACATAAACATCGGAAGCAGCCAATAGTTTGGCGTTCTCGCTATCAAAAATGCGAGCATTGCGAATTACCGTTAAACCGTCCATCGGTTTTTGTAGCTTGACGGCCATGTCTTTAAGCAATGTGGCTTCCGCCGCTTTTTGACGTGCTTCCAACACGCTGCCGTTCGCTTGCCAACCGTCTTCAATCGCCACCATATAGCCCGGTACCACAATCGCAAACAATCTAGGCTTATTGCCGGTCGTAGCCCAAGCAAACTGCGGCGTTAAGCCTTGGCCTGAAAGTGCAAGCAATTGCACCTGTTGGCTTTTACCGTCGCGGCTGACTTCAACTTCATCGAGTTTACGCTGAGTCAAAGTCCCCGCAGGTAACAAGGCCAGTTTTCCATCGGGGCGCTTCGCCAAGGCCTCAATACTGGCCGAGCCGACGGCAAAGGAACTATTGAGCGGAATATATAAAGCACTGCCACTGAGTTTTTGACTACCTTTTTCGGAAGTTGAAGCCCAGCTCGCAACATTGTTTTTTCGCTCGAAACGATCGTCGATAACGGCGCCAAAGGTAGAATTACCTTTGGCTCGATATTCACTAAAAGTACCATCATCGGCAACCCGAAATTCTTCATCAAGCTCAGGCCCGCGGCCATTGTCTTTGAAAATAAAATGTACCTTGGTCAGGCCATCGTCGGTTTGTTCAACCGTTTGCTCGCCAGCCTGTTTACCGCCATCGACCAGGATGACGTAACGGATTTTGTCGGCCGCCAAAAGGGTCGGGCTTGCGAAAAATGCGATCAATAAAAACCCATACCAATTTCGTTTCATGCTCAGGCTCCTTTCAATGGAGCCGCTAGCTTAGCAATTTATGTAGTTCCATTGTCGCGGCTTGCCTTCGCTTAACATTTCAAGGCTGGATTCGATACGTTTTTTTACCGTATCTTCGCGTTTCGCTTCGAGAATCCATTCGATATATTCACGGCGATGGCTCGGGCTGAAATTATCGAACGTCGTTTTTGCCTTTTTGTTTTTAGCCAAGGCTTTCGCAAAGGCCTCCGGCGCGATCAACTCGGGTTTGGCGACCCGCATCGGTTTCGGCTTTAACTCCGGCCCGGGATTGGCATTCAATGCGGCAGCCTGCTTGATCAATCGCTTGAGCGCCGTTTACCCCGGCAAGTCTTTCACTTGGGTGATGCGACCAAAATCTCCCATGGCTGTTGTCGGCATTTGGTTCAATTCATCCAGCTGTTTGGCCTTCCAAAAACCGAAGGCGCAATGCTGTTTGAAGCTGGCCATATTGCATAAAATACCGTGGCACATGATGTTGAGGAAACCCCACTTGATGGTTTCCTCGACATCGGGGCAAGCTTCATGCACCAGAGCCCGCAGATGCCCGAGAATCGGTTGGGCAAAATCAGCGGAGTTTTCGATATAGCTATCAACACGTTTATCAAGAATGACCATGGTTTATCTCCCACTCAAAACAATCCAATGCCTGGGGGCGCCTGTTTGATGCGCCCTATGTCAGATTGCCGCAGCGTTCGGCGCAGCAAGCAGACGCCCCTACGATGCCAAAATCGACACAAAAACCCAATCAACGCGCCATCAAAAAATATAATAAATTATTCTGGAAATAAGGATTATTCACCAGAAATTCATGGCGTTCGCAAAGAAAGAAATTTTGATGCAGCGGCAGAAAACTATATTGATTGGCATCTTGCGAATCGCGCGGCACCAAGCCGTCACCGGGCGCCATCATTAAATAATCATAATCAATACCCGGTACTTTATTCACCACGTCTTTGGCTCTAAAGGCCAGAAAGGGTTTGCCGTTGGCTTGGTCAAGCACGGCCCGGTTCGGGGTCAATTCACAATCGCCGCCAAAGGCAGCGACCCGAATACCATCGCTTGTGAAAGGAGTCGTCAATGCCGCTTGAAAGCGCCCGGCGCGTTGCAGATGTTGTGCAAACACGGTTTGAAAAACGGCTTGCTTAACCTTGGCTGCGGCGGGGTTTTCACTTTGCTTTTCGAGCATGCTTAAAAAATCCGGTGAATAGACTGACCACTCATTTTTTTGCCATGCCTGCGAATCATAAATATCAAAGCTGCTTGGGTTGCCATGGGTATCCAAAACACTTTGTACGATAGGGCTGGGCAGAGTTTCAAACGGCGTAGCAAAACTGGTCAGTACTTCAACTGGAATAATACGAAAGCCCAGACGAAAGCCGCGAAGCAATCTTTCTACACTGGTGACCGCCCCTAAATTAGGGGTACCTAACAATACCAAGCGCCTTACGCGCTTGGAGCCTTCTTGCCACTGGGTAAAATTTTTCTCATCCAGTACATCGGTAGGCCCATAACGCAAATAATAGTTGGCAAGCAAGCCGCCATTGCTATGGGCAATTATATCTACCCGCAAATTTGGGTCATTATAATCTTTGCGAATTTGCTCGATAAAAACATGCAGTTGTTTAACCGCAATAATATTGTCACGCCGCCAGTCATAAATAAAATTATAGTACCGCCGCTTTTGCGTTCCAACCGCTTGGCCGGGCACAGTCTGCACAAACTGGCCGTCCTTCTCGAGCACATTGATCAGCGCGCCATAAAAATCGACGCCAGCAATATCACGCAATATAGCCCCTGGCACTAAATTATCGCCTGCCGTCGATATCGGACTAATAGTTAAGTCACGATAATCACTCAGCGCCACCGCGCTGGCGGATTTTGGATAAAATTCTTTACCCGTGGTTTTATCGACTAAAGTTGAACCCATCAAGCCATGAATAATGATAATTGGCGGCTGCTCAGCATTTTGCACTTCACGGGCATATAAGCGCTTTAAATCGGGCTTGATCGGCTTGATAAGGGTAGTGCACGCGCTGAGGCCAAGGCTCAAAGCAACGAATATAAAACGCAAAAATACTATTCTCATATGTCTATGATAAAACGCCGCCGTTATTTGTGATACCTACTCTTTAGTACGGTTCCCAGTAAAGCCGGTCCTATACAATGAAATGCTACCATTCCCTTTTAAGCTACCTCGCGAGCCCGTTATGACCATTGCTAAAGGCAAACTTTACCCCAATGCCAACACGGCACTAGCCGATTGCATCCGCGATGGCATGACCATCATGTCAGGCGGCTTTGGTTTATGCGGTATTCCGGAATATTTGATTACCGCCTTGCGCGACTCAGGCGTAAAAAACCTGACCTTTATTTCCAATAATGCCGGGGTCGATGATTTTGGTCTGGGCCTGTTACTAAAAACCCGGCAAATTGCAAAAATGATTTCGTCCTATGTTGGCGAAAATAAGGAATTTGAACGCCAATATCTGGCCGGTGAGCTACAACTGGAATTCAATCCACAAGGTACATTGGCTGAACGTATTCGTGCTGGTGGCGCCGGCATTGCCGGTTTCTATACTAAAACGGGTGTCGGCACTTTGGTTAGCGAAGGCAAAGAGATTCGCGAATTCAATGGCGAAAAATTTGTACTCGAAACCGGATTGGTCGCCGATCTTTCCATCGTCAAAGCCTGGAAAGCCGATACCGAAGGTAATTTAATTTATCGTAAAACCGCGCGCAATTTTAATCCGATGATGGCAACTGCCGGAAAAATTACCATTGCCGAGGTGGAAGAAATTGTCGAAGCCGGGCAGCTCGATGCCGACAGTATTCATACGCCGGGAATTTTTGTTCAACGAATTATTGTCAATCGTGACTATAAAAAACCGATTGAACAACGCACCGTGCGTGCAAGGGAGCTTGCATAATGGCCTGGACACGGGATCAACTTGCACAACGCGCTGCGAAAGAATTACGTGATGGTTTTTATGTGAATCTGGGCATTGGTATTCCAACCTTAGTCGCCAATTTCATTCCGCAAAATATGAAAGTGGTACTGCAATCTGAAAACGGCATGCTCGGTATGGGCCCGTTTCCATATGAAGAAGAAGTCGATGCCGATTTGATTAATGCCGGCAAGCAAACTATCACGCAGCTACCGATCTCGTCGTATTTTTCATCCAGCGATAGTTTCGCCATGATTCGTGGCGGCCATATTGATTTATCGATTCTCGGCGCAATGGAAATTTCGGAAAACGGCGATATCGCCAACTGGATGATCCCCGGCAAAATGGTCAAAGGCATGGGCGGAGCGATGGATTTAGTCGCAGGCGTCAAACGCGTCGTCGTGGTAATGGAACACAACAACAAAGACGGCGCAGCAAAATTCAAACCCGCCTGCGAATTACCACTGACCGGCCAAAACGTGATTGATGTATTGATTACTGACCTTGGCGTATTCTCACGTCCAGATCGTAGCAGCGGCTTTAAATTAATCGAGCTCGCACCTAACGTAAGCCTGGAAGAAATTCAAAACAAGACAACGGCGAAGTTCAGCATCAAGCTTACATAAATCATAATCTTTGACCGCTTTATGGTCTTTTCTGCGTAACTATTATTACTATTGAAAGCTCTGATTAATTATAAAGCCGTCATTGACCAGCTGCGCTGTTGTAAAGCACTTCCGCGTAGGCGGGAAGCCAGTGACTTCACGCTTTCTGGATGACCAGCTATGCTGTTGTGGAGCGCTTCCCGCCTACGCAGGAACGACAATTGATTAGAGTTCCAGTTGATAAGTTACGAGGTACACCATGCCTTCCAGTAAAGAAATCAAAGATTTTATCAGCGGAATTGAAGAACATCCGGATCGACCACGGGTGATTTGTTTTGGTGATTCCTGGTTTAACTATCCACTTCAGTTAATTGATCTTCACCAACAGCTAAAGCGCCTGTATCGCAAGACCTATTTTTATAATGAGTCGGTCCTGGGTCGCGAGAGTGCTGACTTAAAAAAACTTCGGCCGCGTTTGCAGCGTTTGTTACAGCAATATCAATTTGATGTGCTCTTACTTTCCATGGGCGGTAATGACGTGGTGGGCAGCGAGTTACGCGAATTTATTAAGCGCGCCGATGAGCCGCAGGATTTTGGTACGCGGCCTTGGGGGAGGGTTCCGGCGTTAGTGAATCAACATATTCATTTGGCCTCGTTTGAAAGTGCATTGCGTTATATCGCAAGTGACTATCAGCAAATTATAGATTTACGAAACCAAGAACGCCCAAGCTGCGAAATTGTCATGCACAACTATGATTACCCTTGGCCCGACGGTAGAGCCTATAAATTGTTTGGCAGAAAATTAACCGGCCCTTGGATCAAGCCCTTTATGGAAGAAGTCGGTGTTAACGATTTTGCCTCGCAGCGCATTATTTGCAGTTGGCTAATAGATCAATTTACCGAAGTGCAGCGTGAACTTGCCAGCAGCAATCAACGCATTCGCTGCGTTGATTCACGCGGATTGCTTGTCAAGGCCGCTGATTGGGATAACGAGATTCATCCCAAGCGCGCAGGCTTCAAACGGATTGCCGAAGTGGCTTGGAAGCCAGTGCTAGACTCCTTGCTGACCTAGAACAATGGGAACAACCATGGCACGACAACTCATTATTTGTTGCGATGGCACCAACAATACGCTCACCGCGAATGATCATGACACCAATGTCTTGAAAACTTTTGAGCTATTGGCTCGCGCTGATAATCCACGGCAAATTTTATACTACGATCCCGGTGTTGGCGCACCGGATGCTTTGCCCAGCACCGGAATTGATGAATGGTTCCGCAATAAATGTGCTCGCTTATGGGGGCTGGCGTCCGGCCGTGGTGTTTATGAAAACATCAGCCAGGCCTATTTGTTTTTAATGAAGTACTACCAGCCCGGCGACCAGATTTATCTATTCGGATTTTCACGTGGCGCTTTCACGGTGCGTTGCATATCAGGCATGGTGCATCTGTTTGGCATTATCGACTCCCATCATGAAGCCATGCTACCCACTCTTTTGCGCGTTTATTTTTCCGCTAAGGGAAAAACAAGCTTGTTTAAATTCATCAATGAATTATCCGTTACCGCAAAAGAACTACTCGGTATCGAAGTGCCGCAAGAAATTAATAATCGCGACGATGTTGCCAAACAAATCCGCATTAATTTCGGCAGTGGCGAGAGAAAACAAGCGAGTGTTTATTTTGTTGGCGTCTGGGACACGGTTTCTTCGGTCGGCTTTCCGGGCTTTTCGGTGAGCATGAGCTCCAATCCGAATATATTGAACAAACGTATTCAACACGTACGACACGCGCTGGCCCTGGATGAGCACCGGGCACAGTTCAAGCCGCGCGTGTACGAGCAAAATGATTTTGGCGATGCTACGCAGGCGCAGTCATTGCGGCAACTTTGGTTTCGCGGTAATCATTGCGATGTGGGCGGCGGTTATGACGAAAATTTGGAAACGGCTTTGTCCGACCAAGCTTTTCACTGGCTGCTCGACGAGGCCAGACAATGTGGCTTGAGCATGAATACTTTGCCACAAACTAAACCGCAAGAAACACGAGTACACGACGAAACTTATTCAATGCCTTGGTGGGCCTTGCTTGGGCTGTCGCTTCGGCAAACAAGCGACTTGAAGGCCATCGATAATCTGGATGAGCCATCGGTCTTGCTCAACACAAAAGCTGCGACCGAACTTCAACATCTAAAATTTCCGGAACAATCGGTTTGGCAAAAAAGCCGTGCAAAAAAATCTTTGTTGATGGCAGTACTGGGCTGTGGCTTTTTTAGTTTGCTTTATGGTGCCTGCCTTGGTGATTTTAGTCCGAAGCTTGGTATCCATTTTCAGGAAAATTGGCAACTGATTCAAGATGCTTGGCGGCAAAGCCTGGCGATCAGTCAAGCACAATTATTAGCCGTTGCCAGGCCCGAACAATTAGCCGATTTCAAAAACGCAGTGCATCCGTATTTTGCGCTTTTACTGGTAGATCTTGGTTTGATAGCGAGCTATGGTTTTTTATTATCTCGACTGATGACCTGGGCTTTTGCGCATAGAATTGCCTTCACAAGTATTGGCTTAAACGATAAATTCGCCAATCTTGCCGGTCGTTTATTGCCTTTGCTAATGGCAGCTGATTTGCTTGAAAATATTGCCACCGTATTCGCCATGCGAAATGAAAGCTTGTTGCTGAATCTGGCAGTAAGTTTACTGGCGGGAACTAAATTTTTCCTGTTAGCAGCGACGATAGCGGCCGCTTTGGGATTGCGTTTGGTAAAACGCTAACTCAAATTATTTTGCAAAGAAATTCTTATTTGATCATACCGAAAAAATCGATGCGCTAGCGTATGGGCGCATGCTTGCTGCGCCCCGGTGATGGTGAAAATTGACAGGTCTTACAGAAGAAGAGCAACATTCCGCAGCGTTTTACCTATCGGATAATCTGTAGGGCGCAGCAAGCAAGCGCCCCTACGTTTGGGCTTTATTTTCGAAAAAATATTTTTTTCGATAATTGCACGACGGCCAAAACCACAATGCCTGCAATAATGCCGATACTGGCATCACCCAGCCAACTTACCAATGTTGTCATCGGTTCGGTTTTAGGTGCGTGTTCTTCAATGAAATGATGTAAGACCGGAATATTGTGGCTAAGAATGCCACTGCCCACGAGAAACATCGCGATCGTTCCAATAATCGACAAGGACCTCATTAAGTAAGGCGCGAACCATAGAATAGCCTTGCCCAATGCGTGTTTAAATCGCAGCCAAAGGCCATTGCCTTTTTGCTCGATTAAATACAGACCACCATCATCGAGTTTTACGATACCGGCAACCAAGCCATAGACACCAATCGTCATAATAATCGAGATCAATATCAGCACGGTTATTTGGCTGGTAAAGTCTTTATCTGCCACAGTGCCGAGCGTAATCACGATTATTTCGGCAGATAAAATAAAATCGGTACGAATTGCGCCCTTGATTTTATCTTTTTCAAACGCGACTAAATCCACGTCATTGACCAGAGCTTTCAACATGTCTTTATGATGCTGATCGTCTTCGGCATTGCTATGCAGAAAATGATGGGCGATTTTTTCAACGCCTTCAAAACACAGAAACGCACCACCAATCATCATCAAAGGCACCACGGCCGCCGGGAAAAAGGCACTAAGACCAAGTGCTAACGGGACAAGGATCGCCTTATTAATCGCCGAACCTTTCGCCACCGCCCATACCACCGGCAATTCGCGATCGGCCGCAACACCTGCTACCTGCTGAGCATTGAGCGCCAAATCATCACCTAGCACGCCAGCAGTTTTTTGAGTCGCGACCTTGGTCAACACCGCCACGTCGTCAAGCAGGGTGGCAATGTCGTCGATGAGTGCAAGTAAGCTGGAGGTTGCCATGCTGTGCTTTATTTCTTTAGAGAGTGATTATTTTTCATAGATGAGGGCCTCTTGTAGGAGGGCCCTTGGGCCCGACTGCCATTTGTTTTGTAGGAGCGAGCTCTGCGACCGCCAAGGATGGCGCGAGTGCTGAAATTGCAGGAGCATATTTCAGCCTCGCGATGAATCCGCGTCGGGGGTTTTCGCGAGCAGAGCTCGCTCCTACTTGTAGCTCGCGTCGCTTACGCGCCAGCTCTTATCGGCATTGCGTGTCAGTGTAAAGCTGCCGCTGTAGTGGTCCTGGTCGCCCATGCGGACATTTTTGAAGCGGTTTTCGTAACGCAAATTCTCGAATGCGCTGCTGACGGCGCCTTTTAATTCGTCAAAGGGATTATTAGTGCGGCGCTTTTCTTTTTCACGTTCCTTGTTGCGTTTTTCATCAAGGGTTTTAACGATCACATCGCCATCGGCGTTATAGGTGAAATCAAATTCGGCCTGTACTTTATAGGCTGCAGGACTACTGTCTTCTACTTTCATTAAATTGCTAAAAACGAAATTCTCAGCGACGATGTATTCGCGCGGATAGTCTTCTTCCTGCAATACATAATCACTGATGGCTGCCTGCATGGCGGTTTCATTGGGCCGAAAGAAACCACAGCCTGCCAAACTCGAAAAAAGTAACACGGCTGCAAAGAGTCGAAACTTGATCATGAGTATTCCTTATTTACTGCGGGCATCTTGAACGATTTTCGCAATATGCGGGTGACCTTTCTGAATTAATTCGTGCGGGGTAAACTGAAATCCACACAGCACCATGGCTTCGCCAAGCGCCCAGTCCAGTTGGTCTTTACTGAAGTTTCGAGTGCCGGCAATAATACTGGCCAGAATTTCATCAGTGGGTATTGGGCCTTCTTGCGGCGCTTCATTATCAGTATTTTTACCTGTTCTTACTTGCTTGGCTGCTGCACTGGTCTGTAACCATTCTATGCGCGCCAAGGCAGTAGCAAAGCGGTCTGCTGAATCGTCCAATTGCGGTACTGCAGTAGCCAAGGCGCCAAGTAATGCGTCGCGTTCGCCCACAACAGCATCCTGTTCTTTTTTTAATATTGCCTGCGCAGCTTTCATTTTTTCAACTTCAACGCCCAGCAGTTCAAGCTCAGTGCCAGGGTCCACCATGGTCTTGGCATCCAGCAGACGCATAACGTCCTGGCCGAGTTTTTCAAACAAATCCGGATGTGAAAACTTCAGGTCGCGAGCAGCGCGCTGCCAAGCCAGACCGACTTGGTTGGTGGTCAATGTTTTATTGGCGCCAATGGCGGGCTCCGATGCCAGCGCTTCAGCTTGTGGCCTGCCTGCGTTGGCAATGGCCGCGTCAAGTTTGTCGCACATTTCGGTTTTATGAAAATCCTTAATGTACTTTCGCAGTTCAATGCGGCAATCGATAAGTAGGTTGCGAAGATCTTTCATAGGACGGCTTCTTGGAATTTATGGTTTTAAGTAAAATGTGCACAAGAAAAAATAATGATGCAAAGATGCTGCTTGTAAGGAATTCATTCTTCTTGAAACACAGTATTTCAGCATAGACAATTTCTCGCCGTACCTATACTGGGATGGTAAGCATACTGACTAAAAATGGCTAGGGTCATTTACGCGACAGCCTTTGCGCCAAGCGACTCCAGCGCTGGTTTTGGCGGGAAATAGCGGTGCTAAGGCTTTCCTGGCTAGCCACTAACTCAAGCTGTTTTCGTGCACGAGTAAGGCCGGTGTACAGCAGTTCGCGCGAAAGGACACGGTGATTAGCCTCCGGCAATACTAATAAAACCCGATCAAATTCCGAGCCTTGCGACTTGTGCACGGTAATCGCAAAAGCATCTTCATGAGCCGGAAAATTAGCCGGATGCCAGGCTTTCAATCCGGCAGCGGTTTCAACCCATACCCGCATGATTCCATCTTCGTCTGGCCAACACAGTCCGATATCGCCGTTGAACAATTGTTCGCGCGCGGTATTTTCGGTCACCAGACACAAACGCCCAGCATAAAAATCGGTCTCGGTTTTTTTCTTCAGGCGATCGCCAATAAAGCGGTTAATGGCCATGCTGCCCGCACTCGATTCACGTGCGCCGCATAGCACCCGAAATTCCTTGCTTAATTTTATAGCGTCTTCGAGTGATAGTGCTTGTTGGATTTTTTGATAATGCGACAAGGCCTGATGCTGAATTATTTTCTCCAGACCCTGCGCACTCGCAGCCTGCCAATGCAAGCCTCGATAAGTGGCATTCTGCAAGCTTTGAATAAACTGATCGCCATCGCCAGACAGAACCATTTGTGCGGCTAGGCCAATATCCGAATCGGCACCTTGCCGATAAACCCGATCCAAATGACCACGGTACTTTTCACGATCAGCTCGCTCTGCAATGGCATCACAGCAGGCACGTAAAACATTTCCGGTTTCAACCGAAGGTAATTGGTCGGGGTCGCCGACCAAGATTAAGCGCGCCTGTGTTGGCAAGGCTTCCAGTAGTTTGCACATCAAGGGTAAGTCGATCATCGAGGCTTCATCGACAATCAAAACATCCAGCGGCAAGGGATGTTTTGCATCATGAACAAACTGCACCGAGTTGGGTTTGCTGCCCAATAAACGATGCAGGGTTTTGGCTTCGATCATTTCGATATCGACCTGCCCACCATTATTTGCCCGCAAGGATTCACTTAAGCGTGTTGCTGCTTTCCCGGTGGGCGCTGCCAAGCCCATACGAAGTTTTATCGAATTTTCATTCGCCTGATAATGCAGGAGTTGCAGCAAGCGTCCAATCGTTGCCGTTTTTCCGGTGCCGGGCCCGCCTGTTAAAAGAAAAAATCTGGCTTCGCAGGCACGCTTGGCTGCGATGGCTTGAGCAGAATTAATATCACCAGAAAATAGTTGCGTCCAGAAGTTCTGTACAGCTGCTGAAACCGGATCGACCTCAACGGCAAGACGTTGTCGCAAGGCTGTGGCAAGGCGATCTTCATAAGCCCAATAACGCTTGAGTGCAATCGTATTGTCATCCAGAACCAGTACGCAATTTTCAGCATTGCCATTGCCCACCCAGGCCGAGCTTTGCAAGGCAGCAAGAAAGTCACTTGCATCGGGTAATAATGCTGAAGGAGTACTGCTTGCCTGCCGTAGTAAATCAGTAAATTTATCGAGCGGAACGCAACTATGGCCAAGACTATGGGCTTTCGATGCCAGCGCGGTCGCGATACAAACTAATTCATCCGTGTCGGGTTGCAAGCGTTGCAAACTGATCGCGAGTGCGTGATCAACATCGCGAATATGCTGTGATTTCAACAGTGAAAATAATATAGCCAGGCTCATATTGAATGTTCCTGTGCGGGATGCAGCAATGTTTCCAATTTTTCGATAAATGCATGCTCGAAGCGCATCGCGACAATACCTTCGCCATTACTATTGTCGGCATTCAAACCTCGACAAAATAAATAACGAATACCGCCCATTTGTTTTTCATAACTATAATTTGCTTGCAGACGAAATTTGCACCAGCGATGCAAGGCAAGCGTGTAGATCAATGCCTGGAAATCATATTCACTGTCACGCATGGCTTGTAGGCAATGTTCAACATCATAGGCGGGCATGCGATTGGATTTATAATCGCAGACATAAAACTGGCCCTCGTATTGATAGATTAAGTCAATTTTTCCGGTCATCAAGCCATTTAGTTTTCTTAGGGATGAAAAATCATCGCGCGATTGCAACACTCCGTATGATTTCAATAAGCTTAGTAAAATGTGGCTATCGCATTCGCGTAAGGAAAAATGAAACTCCATTTCATTCAAGCGCGCTTGCTCGGGCAAATCGCAGAGTCGCGGACCTTCCGGCAGATGCACACGCAAGGTATTGAAAATAAGCGGCGCTAATTGCTGCGTGCCAGCGATTAATTCTTCCTGCGTGTAACCCTGTCTTAGCAGGGCCTGGTGCAATAAAGGAATTTCGGATGTCGGTGCAGACCCGGCATCATCATGTTCAGCCCAAGCCTGGACATCGGTATTTTCAAGCGCGTGATGCAGGGCATTACCAAATGCAATGCCGGCAAAGCGCTTATCAAAAATTTCGTCGGTCACGGCAAGCAAGCTACTGGACTGCTCGGTCTCATCGGCAGCAGCAGTCGCGCTTGGGCTTTGATGGCTACTACCGTGGGTCAATTGGGAAAAACTTAGCACCCGCCAATCTTGCTGGAAATGCGTCGCAGGCTTGGTAATCAATATTGGTTGAGTACTTGTGCTATCACTAAAACGAGGCAGCAGCTGTTTTTGATACGACAGTTCGTCTATCAGAATATGAGGGTTATCTCGATGAATATTTTTAAGTCGTGCCAAAAACTCTGTATGAGCCGGGGTCTTGATTTCGTCTTTATTATTTCTAAACAGCAAGGATGAGAAGCCGCTGGTATGGGCCTGGTAAACTGAACCACAACACAGCCAGCAATAGTATTGTGCTCGCGTTAGACCAACATAGAGCAAGCGTACTTTTTCAGAAATATTTTCTTCGGCGACCTGTGCATTGATAGCAGCGGAAACTTCGTTCTTGTTGTTCGGACCAATTAATGCGTAAGTAATGCGTTGATGCTCTTGATGTAAATTTACCAGTTCCAATCCAGAACGGCCTTTATGTGCTTTACCAAAACTGGCGAAAGGAATAAACACCAGCGGAAATTCCAGGCCTTTGCTTTTATGCAAGGTCAGAATTTTAACGCGCTTGCGATCTGAATCCAGACGCAACATGTTTTCTTCATCATTATCGGTTTGCTGCATTGCTTGCGCCAACCAATGCACGCAATGTTCCGGCCCAGCTGCAAGCGCAGAGGCCTGTTGCAAAGCTTCTGCCAATTGCAGGTAATTACTGAGGCGCCGCTCGCCATCGGACAATGCCAGAATCCTTGGTGCAGCGAAGGCGCAAAGTTTTGTCACCAAACTCAGTACGCCTTGCTGCCACCATAATTGTCGATACTGCACGGCCAGATCGGCACTACGAGTTGCAGCGTTGTCGTCGGAATCCAATAATAAAATTTGCTGGGCGTTGTAACCGAGCAATACGGTAGAAAGTGCGCCACGCCAACGCGAGCTGTCTTGTTGTTTGATCAGGGCATCGAGCACAATGAATAATTCCTGTGCCTCGAAGGTCATGAATAAAGTATCCTGACTACTGATAACACTGGCGATTCCGCAATCGTTCAAGGCCTGTTGTATTTGTGTCGCTTCACTATGCTGGTTGACCAGCACCGCAATATCGCCAGGCTTAACGCCATGCTTGATCTCTTTCACGATGAGTTGTGCTTTATTTTCCTGACCTGCCAGCAAAATTTCTTGAATTTTTTCGACGCATGCCAGGGTCGCTAGTTCGCGACCCTTGCCTGCCGGTAATGCCGCTGGTTTTTGATTTTTTGGATTTATGTATTCCGGTAGCAAAGCCAAATGCATGGCAGGTGCCGGTTTTTCAGCCCATAAAAAATCAGCGTCTTGCACAGCACCGCCGGGTTTTACCGGATAAAAGCGGATATCATTTTCGCGAAATGCATTCTCGCCGCCTTGCTCAAACAAGGTCGCTACCGCGCCTAATAATTGTGGCCGCGAGCGGAAGTTTTCCGGCAAATTCCATTGCGATGGAGATTCACGCTTGGCCGCCAAATACGCATGTACATCACCGCCGCGAAAACCGTAAATCGCCTGCTTAGGGTCGCCAATCAGATATAGACTATGTTGAGGTAAATGTTTCGGATACAGACTTGAAAATATTTTCCATTGCCGGCTGTCGGTATCCTGAAACTCATCCACCAAGGCAACCGGATAATCTTTTCGTAGCGCTATGGCGAGTTCTGCACCCGATTCACTTTCGAGGGCATCAAGTACTTGACTAATTAAATCGTCGTACGTGTATTGCTGCTGTTTTTGCAGAATGGCTTCGCGGCGTTGCGCTATGCGTTCGCGTACTTTATGCAGCGTCTGGATATCGCGCGCACGCTCGAATACCTGTACTTTTTCAAAACCTTCGTACCATTGGTCGATGGTATCGAATAATGCGGAAACTGGCTCCTGATCACGAAAAGCCTTATTTGTTTTTATGTTCTGTTTTCCCAATTTCGCAAAACCCGGATCGATAAATTCAAACTTGTTGTCTGACCGATGCCAGTTTTCAATTTTTTCAAAAAATGCCTGCAGTTGTTCTGGCTTGTATGAACTGCGATTCAAAATGCCCTTGTCGCCAGCCTGCCTCAACAATTCCTGCGCGGCTTGCAGATGCGTTTCAATCGCGCTACACAGCTGCTGATTCAGCGCGTGCATATCGAATTCAATTGGCATGGGCTGTGGCGACTCGGGTAACAAAGGCTCTGCTTGCAATAATTTATCGCAATCGACAACCAGTGCTTCCGGATTGGGCCAGAGCTTGATAAGCGAGCGCATCAAATCGCGATCGACATTAAATTCACGCCACAAATCAAAGGCAATTTTCGTATTCAGCGCTTTGGTGCTGGTCTGTAAAGTTGGCGCTTGCAACAACTGCCCCGCGCTCAAGGCATGGTCACTGAGTACACGCGTACAAAAACCGTGGATGGTAAAAATGCTGGCGCGATCGCAGTCTTGTATCGCCAATTCCAGTAATTTCTGTAACTGTTTTTCCGGTTTTTCCTGCAATACCGATTGTAATACGCAGGCTGTTGCATATTGTTTGGCATCCAGACTCGCCAAGTCTTGTGGTATGCCTTGCTTCAATAAATCCTGCGCCAGTTTTATTTGCAAGCGTATCTTTATTTTCAATTCCTGGGTGGCAGCCTTGGTGAACGTCACCGCAAGAATATTCGGCAGTAAAACCTCACGTTCCAATAACAGGCGTAGCACTAATAGGGTCAACGTGAAAGTTTTCCCAGTGCCCGCGCTGGCTTCAATCCATTGGCGGCCTTGCAAGGGCAGATCAAGCGCGAGCGGTTTATTCATCGCTGTCGTCCTTGTCTTTTTCTCTCTCTGCTTCATCGCCACTGCCAATAAATTCGGGCGCACAGGCAGAGAATACTTTCAAACTGATATCACGAAACGCAGCGCTGCTCGGAAACGATGCCGGGTGATCTTGATGGTCGGTGAAAGGTTCTTGACCACGTAGTGCGGTAGTCCACCAAAGATCATGGCTCGATGAAGCCTCTGCGGCTTTTTGCCAGGCTCTTTCATCAAATATTGCTGCCGGTTCGTGAAGGTTTTTGATATAGGTAAATCCGGCATCAGGATCAAACGGCAAAGGCTGTTGCTGGCCCAGCACAAACAATTTCAGCAGCTCGGTCAAGTAGGTTTTTGCTGTTGCATGATCATGCGCGGGTCGAATACGCTGCAATGGCTGATCTTTTTTTATTTCAACAAATTCGACCACAGATTTTTCGCTTTCCAGGGCCGATAGCAGCAAAGCATCTAAACCGTGCGAGCAATGATGTTTGCCGCGCATTTCACCGAGCACGATGCGCGCAGCGCCCCGCGGGTAGATATTCTCCAGACTGCCTTGCAAAACAAAACGATTTTTCTTTGATTCAAAAGCCAATTCAAAGGGTAGTTCACTGGCATCGCCAACGCGCCAGGCTTTAAATCGTGCTGCTTGCCCTCGTACTTCGGAAAGCATTTTGTACAAGATCGGTTCGGCGGAAAATCCGGATGGCAAAAAAGCCCGACTGCGTAACATCGCTAATAAATCGGCATCAGAAGGCGCTTGCTCATTAGTTATCAGGGCGTTGAAGACAGCATGTCGTAATTGGTAGCGCGGCAATCCCGATGTATTACCGAAGGGTTCGTGTTCGGCAAGTTGTTCTGCCGATTCCACTAGACGAAGCCTCAAGCTTGTTTGTAAAAAATATTTTGTTGGATGTTTGAAGAAGCGTTTTAAGTCCTGCCATTGCACGATATGTTCTGATTCATCGGACGCAATATTAATTAACTGTGCTTGAAAAAAACGCGGATGAGCGTCTTCAATAGCATTCGGCTTTACCTGCCAGGCAGGATCAAAGCGCAGCCCTCTGGCATCGGGTTTTTCGTCAAGGGAAAAAACCTGCAGCGCATGTTGCAAGACAAAACTTTCGCGAAAGTTTTTTTGTTCCGGATGCATGGCCGCAAGACAATCGAGCAACTCGCTGATCAAACTCGATGGCGCTTGTTCGGTGTCGTCGCGCGGATGCTTGCCGCAATAGCTCAAATAGAAAGTGGTTTCGGCAGCAGTGAGTAATTGCAGGAATAAAAAGCGGTCGTCATCGCGTAATGAGCGGTCGCCATAACGGCGGGTGGCGGGTGATTTTATTTCTTCGGCAAGTCGCTGAATAAAGCCCGGCGGCTCGGTTCGCGGCATCTCGCCTTCATTCATTCCAAGCAGACAAATAACTTTGAACGGGATTTGCCGCATCGGCACCATGCGACATACCGTGACGCCGCCACTTAAAAAATTCTGGCTGGCATCGTTTTCGCTTAAGGCGTTTTTAAAATAGTCACGAATAATTTCCGGCGCAATCAGGGCTTCCAGTTCCGCCTGTTCGCTTTGTTCCAGTAAATCGGCAATCGCTGACTGGCAGTCTCTCAATGCGGCCGCTTCACCGGAATTTTGCTGTGCCGATTGATCCAGTAACGCGAGCAATTCACTACAGCTCGTTACCCAATGGCTGGCCGTATGGGGGTGTCGAAAATAGTCGTTATAGCGTGCCAGTAAGCGCAGACCGCGAATTAATTTATCCAGGGTATTGAGCGCCTGACCTTCGACTTCAATTACCGGCGCTACATCAGCGAGCATGCGGTCATCGGCGCTGGCATAGCCGAGTAATAAACGATCCAGCGCAAACGCCCAGGTCGTTAAATGTTCGGCCGGAACCCCTTGCTGTTGACGATGAGCGGCATTCAAACCCCAGCGCGCGCCGGCTTGTTCAATCCACAATGGCCACCAGCGAACGCAGTCTTCGTCGGTGTCCAGATACTCCGCCAAGCCAGGTGAATTTAAAAGCTCCAGTACTTCATTACTGGTGAGCTCAAGCGTTGGCAAAGCCAATAAGCGCAGGAATAGATCGACCAGCGGCGAGCTTTCCTGCAACTTGCGATCGTTCAATCGATACGGAATAAAGCGCGAGCTATTTTTTGCCGCACCAAATACTGCTTCGATGAACGGTGCATAGGCGTCGATGTCGGGCGCCATAATTGCAATATCGCGGGCCTGCAGCTTTTCATCATTTAAAAACATGCGATGCAGCTGATCATGCAAAACTTGTACTTCGCGCAAACGCGTATGACAACTATGAATTTGCAGGCTAGTATCGTTATTGTCGAAATTACCTGCGACTAAGCTGGGCGCTTGGCGTTCGAGCAAATCATTTTTTACCCGGGCCAATAAACTGTTCTCACGGCTAGGTTCATAGATATCCACATCACCACGCAACTCGACCGTGTTGTTGGAAAAAAGCGTTGTGATAAAATCACGCCCGGCCCGACCCCAGGCCTCTAATAAAGGGTTTTCTGCTTGCACGAAGACGTCGTTTGGCGAATTTTTCAGGCGCTCGCGCAGGCTCGAAATATCGCCCCAATACTTGCGTGAAGGCGACGGCAGAAAAAAATGCAATGGCCCGGCTTTCGCTGCGGTCGCAATAACTCGCAATACATCCGGTGATACATTCAAACATGCAAACACGAATAATCTTTTCGGCAGCCCTAGCGGTGCTGGCGTACCAGCTGATTCAAAAGCATTTAAATATTCAGTGATCGCCTGCCCACGATGGGTTTTGCCTCGAGTCACTTCACGCCATAAATGCGCTTGCCAATCCAGCGGCGAACCGCCCAAGTCCCAGGCCAAACACCAATCACGTCGCCATGCCTGGTATTTTTCAAACGCTGCCGCACATTCATTAGCCAATGACCAAGCTTTTATTTCAGCTTGCGAGCCACGCAAATACGGTGCGATGGCTTGCATGGCCGGATGCTGCCATTGGGCTTTATCACACAGCACCGAATACAGTCGCCAACGTAGTATATCGGCGGCAAAAATATTGCCGTTGGCTTCCAGTTGATTCGCATTAAGCGCAGCGCGTACAAATTCACCCGGTGTCAGGAATTGTAAATTTGCTGCAATGCCATAGTGTTCGGCCAATACCATTTGCAGCCAGCGCTTCATGGCCGGTTGCGGGATTAAAATGGTTTCGGGAATTAAAATGGTTTCGGGATCGACATTAGTTTGCAAGGTATTCGACAACACGCCCGCCAGCAAGGATAAATCGTTGCTGTGATATAGGCGGAAGTCGGAACCGGGTGCGCTCATGACAGAAGAATGCCTAATTCAAATCGCAAAGTGTGAGATAGCAGTGTCTGTCGTCATCGTGGAAAAATAGTTCAGGAAATATCGGCGTTGCGAAAAGGAAAAGCCTTAAGTCGGCAAGGGTTCTGCTCCGGCATGTTTTTGTTGAAAAGTAATGTGATGACTGAGACTTTGTTCATGCAGCAAGACTTCGTAGTGTCCATTCAACGCCAACACACGGTCATGCACCACCTTGAGTGGGGCGGTTTGCTGCTGCCTGCGCTCGGCCTGCAGCGGGCTCATTTCAATCACTAGTGATACTTCATAGTCCGCTTCTTTTGATGTATTCACTTGTACGGCTATTTTCAATTTTTTAATACCGTTGGCCGAAATAGCTTGCCGGGTCACGGTTTGGCAAATTCGGTAAAGCGCGGTTTTTTCATCTTCGTGCAAGCAGTTCAAATCACCGGTGAAATAGGTTCCCAATGCAATGCCCGCATCATCGAGTATTTCATGCAGCGGCCCGTTGTTGATGGCTTCTTTCAAGCCTTTATTATCGAGCGCTTTCGGACGCAGTTGTCGCAATACGCGGCGCAGGCTGTCTTCCATTTCGCGGGTTTTTTCGCGGATGGTGGAAAGTATTTTCAAGGTTTCCTGTTCTTTTACCGAGCGAACTGCAAAGCTTAAATGCGTACCCAAAGTGTGTAAAGACTGGCCCAACTCAACGTCGAGCTCGTCGGCTAATTCGCGTTGCCCTTGCTCCTCCAGTCGCACCAAGCGCTGGCTAATGTGGCGTAATTCTTCAGTCGTGCTGAGTAATTCCGTGTTCATCAAGGCAATATTCTGGTGCTGCAACTTCAAATTAAGCAGACTGTCGCGCAACGCCGACATAGCAGCACCCAGTAGCAAGCTACTCGCGGCAAAAAGTGCAAAAGCCAGTTGCGTGATAACCATCTCGAGCGGTAATCGGTTGTACTGCAAATATATTTCAAACATGATGCCAGTTAACGTGATCGATAAAGCCGCCCCGACCCAGTTTTTACGAAACGCCACCACTGACATGGGCGCAAATACCAAGAGCAGTAAAAAAGGTGCCAATTCGGAACGGTAGTGCAATAACAGTAAGACCAAAAGGCTAAAAACTGCGGCGATAACCACCGAAGCCCAAAGCTGCGTTTCTCGCAGGCTTGAGCGCTGGCCTGTGCATACAAGCACGACCAAGGGAGCAACAATGACCAGGCCGATAAAATCGCCATAGGCAAAAGCAAAAATACTGCTCCAGGTGTTTGAATCAAAACTCAACTGAACAAAAGCATCACCTTTAAATAGAGCACTTAATATCGGTGAAACAGTAATGGCCGATATGGCACCGGTACTTAAAAAAATCAGCATATTTCGTGGTGTACTCAAACTCAATGCTGATTGGCGGCCACGAATGACATACACCACACTCGCGTAAACCAAACAAGGCACAAAGCTCAGGGCGATAAAATTGAAATCAAGTACTAAGTCTTCGGTACGCCATAGCAAAATGACCCCCACCAAGGCTTCACCAGCGATAAGCCAGGCCCAGCGTTTGGCTGGAATCAGCCAGAGCGCCGCGAGTCGCAGACCCGCAGGTAGAAACCAAAGACCTTGTGAAGGCAGCAAAAGTGCAAACCAAGCGACCGCATAAAGTAGACTTAGCATAGGCCAAGCCCATACTGGCAAGCGTTCTAAGCTAAGCAAGTAGGCAGGTTTAATGGCAAGTGCGGTTTTGTCCATAGTGTTCAAAGCTTAGCTGATTATCACTTTTTTAGGCTCAGGCGCTTTCGTGCCGGTGCCGCCCCCGATATAATGGCGAACATTCAAGACCATTGGGCATCGCCCTTAAGGCAGAAACGTGCGCAACCACGATTTAGTATTTCTTAAACATTTCTCACAGATAATCGCATTTTTGGTGGCCGTCACTGCCGCTTTGATCTTGCTAGGGCTCTACATTAATGGTTTAAAGCCCGCCGAAATCAGCGAAGCTAAAGCCGCGCGCGTTGCAATTGCAATACAGCCCCATGGCGCTGTTTATGCAGGCGCGACCGGTGCCGCCGCTCAGGCCTCTGCCAAGAAAGCTGCTGATGAAGCCGCGAAAGGCCAAGTCGCCTATGGCGGCACTTTGGACGGTTCCGTGATATTCGGCAATTTGTGCACCGGTTGCCATACCAGTGGTGCTGGCGGTTCACCCAAGCTTGAAAAAGCGCTATGGGCAGCACGTATTGCTCAAGGTAAAGACACTTTGCATAAGCATGCGATTGAAGGCTACAACAATGTGGGCGTTATGCCTGCACGCGGCGGTAATCCATCATTAACCGATGCGCAAGTGATTGCGACGGTGGACTGGATGATTGGTAATTTGAAGTAAGCCTACTGCATGCTTTCATAAAGCGCCGCCTTCGGGCGGCGTTTTTATCTGTGATGTTAATCGTAGGGGCGCTTGCTTGCTGCGCCCTAAATCTGTCGCAGATCAGGGGCGCAGCAAGCAAG
>JAYSQD010000132.1:0-11616 GCA_043721835.1 Arenimonas sp.
CTGCAAGCCCATCATGACTGCCTATTTGATCGTCTTCGCAGTCACCCTGCTGGCCAGTGTCGCATTGGTTTTTACCCAACACTGGCACGGCCACTTCAGCCATGACACTTCTTTTGGCGTGCAAAACCACCACACCGAGCCCACACCACGCATCGGCGGTATTGCCATCGCCTTGGGTCTTATCGTTGCCTGGTTGTTGGCCGCGCCTGATGTGCGCACCATTCTCGGCCCCATGCTGCTGGCAGGCATCCCCGCATTTGCGTTTGGACTGCTTGAGGACATCACCAAAAAAGTGAGCGTGTTGCAGCGTCTGTTGGCCACCATGTTCAGTGGCGTGCTGGCCTGGTACCTGACCGGTGTAGCCATGCAAAACACCGACGTGCCACCGCTCGACTGGCTGCTGAGCTTCATGCCTGTGGCCGTGGTGTTTACCGCCTTTGCTGTAGGCGGCGTCGCCAACGCGGTCAACATCATCGACGGCTTTAACGGGTTGGCAGCCGGCGCCGTGGCTATCATGCTGGGCGCCATGGGGCTGATTGCCTTGAACGTGGGCGACGCGCCACTGGCAACGGTCTGCTTTGTGGTGGCTGTGAGTGCGCTGGGCTTTGGCGCCGTCAACTGGCCATTGGGCAAAATATTTCTGGGCGATGGCGGTGCCTATCTGCTGGGCTTTTTGTTAGCGTGGGTGGCGGTGCTGCTGCCCATGCGCAACCCACAGATCAATGCATGGGCCACCATCCTGGTGTGTGCTTACCCGGTGCTTGAAGTGGGCTTTTCGGTGCGCCGCCGCCATAACCGCGAAGGCCATCACCCTGGGCAACCCGACAAAGTGCATCTGCACCATCTTATTCACCGCCGTGTGGTGTGCCACTCTTTTCCACGCATCCGGGCCACGCTGCAAAACGGCTTGACCAGCCCCTTGTGCTGGCTATGCGCCGCGCTGCCTGCAGCCTGGGCGGTGGTGTTTGCGCAGAACACGCCCATGCTGGTCATTGCAGTAGCTGCGCTGATCTTCGGCTACTCCGCTGTTTATGCACGGCTGTCCCAGTTTCGCTGGTTTTTTAGTGAACTGTCGCTGCATCCAAAACCCGCATCAAACAGCCTCTAGCCTTCGTCCAATAAGCGCAACAAGCTATTTAAATAATAGCAACCACTAGTCATGCAAAAACCCATCTACGTCACCCAACCCTACCTGCCGCCGCTTGAAGAGTTCATCCCCTACCTGCAGGAGATCTGGGACAAAAAAATCCTCACCAACGGTGGCCCATTTCACCAGCAGCTCGAACAAGCGCTGTGTGACTACTTGGGCGTGAAGCACATTAGCCTGTTCACCAACGGCACCATTGCGCTGGTCACGGCACTGCAGGCGCTGCGTATCACCGGCGAGGTCATCACAACGCCCTACTCGTTCGTGGCCACGGCCCACTCACTGGTGTGGAACGGCATCAAGCCCGTGTTTGTGGATGTGGACCCCAACACGCTGAACCTGGACCCCGCAAGAATAGAGGCCGCCATCACACCGCACACCACGGCCATCATGCCCGTGCACTGTTACGGCCACCCGTGTGATGTGGATGCGATCCAGAAGATTGCCGACAACTACAACCTGCGGGTGATCTACGACGCCGCCCATGCCTTTGGCGTGAAGGACAAAAGCGGCAGCGTGCTCAACCATGGCGATTTGTCGGTGCTGAGCTTTCACGCCACCAAGGTGTTCAATACCTTTGAAGGCGGCGCCATCATCTGCCCCGATGCCAAAACCAAACAGCGCATTGACCACCTGAAAAACTTCGGCTTTGTGGACGAGGTAACCGTCGTCGCCCCCGGCATCAACGGCAAGATGAGCGAGCTCAACGCCGCCCTCGGCTTGCTACAGCTCAAACACATTGACGGGGCACTGGCCCGCCGCAAGGCCATTGATGTCGCCTACCGCGAGCAACTGGCCGGTGTTAAAGGCATCCACTGCCTCGACGACTCGGGCGAAACGGAATCCAATCACTCCTACTTTCCCATCCTGGTGCAGCCGGATTACCCGCTGAGCCGCGAGGCTCTGTACCAAAAGCTGAAAGATCACGGCATTTTTGCGCGTCGCTACTTTTACCCATTGATTTCAGATTTCCCGATGTACCGCAGCATGCCGTCAGCCCAACGCGACAACCTGCCCGTAGCTGCTGATGCCTCGACCAAAGTGTTGTGCCTGCCGATTTACCCGACACTGACGCTAGAGGAAATTGGCCGTGTAATTTCTTTAATCGCAGAGGCTGGACAATGACGACACCAATCGCAATTTATGGTGCAGGTGGCTTTGCCCGCGAGGTGCTGCAAATCGTTCTTGACATCAATGCGCAGTCACCGCATGCACCGATATGGAAACCTGTCGGTTTCATTGTTGACGCGGCTTTTTTAGATGTGGAGCCAGTTCATGATTTACCCATCTTGGGCACGCTTGAGTGGTTGGCCGCAAACCCGCTAACTCATATAGTTATTGCAGTTGGTTCCTCGGCCGCTAGACGACGGATCGCATCCAGTGTTGAATCAACTTGCGCTAACCCATTCGCTACGCTGGTTCATCCGCGAGCGTGGGTTGGGCGGCATGTGGTAATAGGCCAAGGCTCGGTCGTTTGTGCGGGGTCTCAAGTTACTACAGATATCCATATCGGTCGACATGTGCACGTCAACATTGGCAGCACCATTGGCCACGATGCAGTTCTTGGTGATTTTGTCACTCTAAACCCCGGCGTCAACGTGTCTGGAAATGTATCTTTGGGTGAAGGCGTAGAAGTTGGGACCGGCAGTGTATTGATTCCATACGCGAGCATAGGTGATTGGTCTATCGTCGGTGCCGGCTCGGTGGTCACCAAGCCACTTGCAGCCAATATCACGGCAGTTGGCGCTCCCGCGCGCGTGATCAAGACGCGCGAGTCAGGTTGGCAAGAGGGCTAGCAACTTGAATCTGCGCCGGAACATCCTTGCCAGCTACGCCACCCAGATATATGTGACGCTGGTGGGCATTCTCATCCTGCCCTTGTATTTGAAGCACATGGGCGCGGAGGCCTATGGGCTGGTGGGTTTCTTCACCATGCTGCAAGCCTGGTTCAACCTGCTCGATATGGGCCTCACGCCGACGGTAGCGCGCGAAACCGCCCGCTTCAGGGGCGGCGCTACCGATGCGCTGAGCTACCGCCGCCTGCTGCGCGCCCTGCAACTCATCTTCTTTGTTGTCGCCTTTGTGGGCGGTGGCGCCATGTTTATTTTTTCCGGGCTCATCGCAGATGGATGGCTCAAGGTGCAAACCCTGCCGCTGGCGCAAGTGCAACTGGCCCTGCAACTCATGGCGGTCGGGGTGGCGCTGCGTTGGATGTCGGGCCTATACCGGGGTTGTATTTCAGGCTCAGAGGAACTTGTGTGGCTGGGCGGCTTCAATGCGTTCGTTGCTACGCTGCGTTTTGTGGGTGTGTTGCCCATATTGATCTGGGTTGGGCATTCACCGGCGGCGTTCTTCTCTTACCAGTTGTTTGTGGCGGTGGTGGAACTGGCCGGCTTGGCTGTCAAGGCCTATGGTTTGTTCCCAGCCGTGCCGCCGGGGCAGAAACTCGGCTGGTCGCCGGCATCGTTGTTCGTACCCATCAAGCCCATGCTCAAGTTCTCGCTCACCATTGCCTTCACGTCATCGGTGTGGGTGCTGGTCACGCAGACCGACAAGCTAGTGTTGTCCAAACTGCTGCCGCTGGCGGACTATGGCTACTTCACCCTGGCCGTGCTAGCCGCCAGTGGGGTGATGATGATCAGCGGCCCCATCAGCGGCGCGCTGCTGCCGCGCATGGCCAGACTGCAGGCAGAAGGCGACGAGGCGGGTCTGATCAGCCTCTACCACAAAGCGACACAAATGGTAGCGGTCATCGCAATACCAGCCTGCCTAGTGCTCGCATTCTTTGCTGAACAAGTGCTCTGGGTCTGGACCGGCGACGCCTATGTCGCCGCGCAGGCCGCACCTGTGTTGCGCCTCTACGCCCTGGGCAATGGCTTTCTAGCTATGACCGCTTTTCCGTATTACCTGCAATTCGCCAAAGGCGACCTCAAGCTGCACCTGATTGGAAACGCTCTTTTTATGCTGCTGCTGATTCCTTCGATAGTGTGGGCGACGTCGCGTTACGGGGTTACCGGAGCGGGTTATGCCTGGCTGGGGTCGAATGCGGTTTACTTTTTCGCTTGGGTTCCTTTGGTGCATGGGCGCCTTTTGAAAGGGCTGCAAGTTCAGTGGTTATCGCAGGATATCGGACCTATCGCACTACCAACCATTGCAACAATTAGTCTGCTTTCTTATGTTGTAACTTGGCCCCAAAATCGTGTGGATATTTTACTTGTCATCGGAATGATTAGTCTCATGAGCATTGTGGCTGGAGCAGCCGGTCTAGGGATTTTTAGACACAGATTCATGTCTCTTTTCATATGGATAAAAAACTGAGAGACCTAACGTGACGTTTGATCTTAAAAAATTTAGAAGCAGTTCGCTACCGAACCAAGAAGATATTATGGACGCGTGGGTGGATACCATGCCACTTGTTAGCGTAGTCTGTACAACATTTAATCAGAAAAATTATGTCGAAGATTCAATTCGAGGATTTCTAATTCAGAAAACAAAATTTCCATTTGAAGTAATAATCCACGACGACGCATCCACGGATGGTACTTCTGAAATTATACAGAAATACAATTATTTATATCCAAAAATAATTATTCCAATAATTCAAAAAGAAAATCAATATTCAAAAGGAGCTTCTATTTTAAAAATAGCTGCCTCGAGTGCCTCCGGTGAATATCTAGCGATTTGTGAGGGAGATGATTTTTGGGTGAATCCTTTTAAGTTGGAAAATCAAATTAATCTATTTAATAGAGATAGAGATTGTGGGTTGGTGTATAGCCAGGCTTTCGTGTTGCGGGAAAAAAATAAGAGTATTGACAGAAACTTAGTGGGTCAAAAGTTTCTTTCTAATGAAATTCTTTACAAAAATCCTATCCCCACGTTGACGACAATCTTTAAGAAAAATCTATTCGATAAATATCTTCTGGAAATGGAAAGTAAATTGATCGACTGGAAAATGGCAGACTACCCAATTTGGCTTTGGTTCTATTGTAATAGTAAGATTATTTTTTTACCGAAATCTTCTGCCGTGTATCGAGTTCTCGGCGGGACTGCTTCCCGTCCTAATGATGATGAGAAGAGATATAGTTTTCAGTTAAACTCTTTTGAGATTGCTGAATTTTTTGCAAAAAAAATATGCACGAGCATAGAGTATGACTTATTTTTAGAGAAAAGACATCTTATTTTATACCTGTATTGTTTAAAGAATAAGATGAAGCACTCCGATTTACATTTACTAAATCTAAAGAAATTAAAATCATCTAAAATAAAAACAAAAATAGTAATTTTTATTTTGGATGATTTAAGACTGGGATCAATAATCCCTTTGCTTCATAAAATAACTCATTTATCACGATTTGCAAGATATATACTGAACTGAAAGCTCGTCGATAATGCTTGAGATAACATTTTCTCTATTTGTCACCGCTTCTTTCCTTTATTTCTATTGGGTTAAATCTGGCCGGATATTAAATATAGGTTGCTTTATGATTTCGATCTATTCTCTTTCATTTTTTGGTTCATATTTTTTACCACCAAGAAAAATTGATTACTCATTCGAAGCTACGATTTATTTTTTGTTATTATTATTTTCTTTTTTGATGCCCGCCCTACGATTTGATAGCGGGAAAGTAAATCGAATAAGGAAAGTTAATATAAAGTTGTTCAATTTCATATCTAGTATATTTATATTCATGGGGATTGTTACGTATATGTATTTTATCCCGGTCGTGATAGGTATATTTTTCTCGGGAGAAGCCCTGGTATCAGTTAGGGGTGATGTGGTCGGAGGTAGTGTCTTATATGAAACGGGATTGTTATATTATGCCATCACATTATTCTGTCAGTTTTTCCCGATTATTTTGGTGTTTTACTTCTATTCATCAGTAGCAACGGGAAATAGCAAATTATTCAATGGACTTTTGTTATTCTCGTCGACCGGCTATATATTAAACGTTCTATCTAGTGTTGGCAGAGATGGTTTTGTCTTGTGGACAATGTCTTATTTTTTTGCTTTTCTGTTATTCAAGAATTTTATGAATTCAGAGCAAAGGATAAAATATGCAAAATTAATAAAATACATTATTTTTCTATTTGCGCTTATTTTCATACCAATTACAGTGTCTCGCTTTCTAAGTGACGGTGATACTTCGCGACTTCTCTTTTCGGTATTGAGTTATTTTTCTCAACAATTAGGTAACTTTAACGAAATATATAACTCAAAGATTATTTTCCAGAGTAATTTTGCAGCTATTTTTCCTATCTTTAGTATTTTCTCTGATGTACCAAAACACCAGTTGTCATTTCTGGATGATTATTACCTATTTATTTATACATACAATATAGATCCCAATGTATTTAGAACGTTTTTAGGCGATTTTTACATGAAGTTCACACCGGCGTTTCTCCTAATAATAGGGCTGTTATTTGGGGCGCTATCATTTATTTTTTTGGCGAAAAATAAAACTATTTCCTTAAGTCGGATTCTTGTAATAACTCTGGTATCACAAATCCCTCTTCACGGAATTTTTTACTATAAACTTGCGTACACCGTAAGTAATATATATATGATACTTGTTGTATTGCTCGCACTATTGCTAGCATTTGTTAAGAGCCATAACTTTAACAAATTCTTAGTTATCAACAATCATGATTAATCGAATGATGGAGATTAAAATGATACTCTTTCCCATTGATGCCATCTTTACTATTCGCAAATGTTTTGCTGCAACTCACATTTCCAATCTTAGGTGCAATACTAGATTGCTTGATTTCGGCATTGAAGGAGTATTTCCGCTACATGAGGAAATGTTCATTTTTCTAAAGAGAATTTTTGACAAAAATTTGCGCGTTGATTTTCATCCGTTTGCACCAGTATGAATAGCATCATTCCGCTTCGGATTCTTTTAGTAACTCCGCTGCCACCGCCTGCGGGTGGGATCGCGTCCTGGAGCGCAGGAGTACTTGGGGAATTGAAGACGCGACCAAGTGTGAAAATCTCTCTTGTTGATACTTCGGTTCGGTGGCGTTCTACAAATGACAAGAGACTTCATGCACGTTTTCTTGGTGGGCTAGCTCAATCATTGTTTGATACTTATAAGGTGTTTCGGGCCATTAGAGCTTCAAAACCAAATGTGCTGCATCTTTGCACTAGCGGAAGCCTAGCAGCATTCAAAGATTTTTTTATTGTCATGATTACGCAGGCGTACAACATAAAATGCATTATTCACTACCATTTTGGAAGGCTCCCAACAGTAGTTGAGAGAGGCGGGTGGGAGTGGTATTTAATTCGATGGGCGATGAGGCATGTTGATACTGTTCTCGTACTTGATAAGGAGTCAGCCGAAGCTATAAGAAATTGTCTTCCAAACGTTCGTGTAGAATTAATTCCAAATCCAATCGATGTTAGGCTTGTTGCTGTTGAAGAATATTCACAGACTTTGATAAAAACCGCTAACTCCGATAATCGGATCATATTTGTTGGGCATGTAATTCCAACCAAAGGTATACGCGAGTTAGTATTGGCATGTTTATACCTATCAACAAATAGAAAGCTTGAATTGAAACTCGTCGGCCAGATCGAAGATGATTTTCGTAAAGAATTATGTGAAATCGCACGAGCTCAGGATGATGGCAGATGGCTAAAATTTGCAGGGCAGGTCAATCGGGGGGATGCTATTGCTTCCATATCTACTGCCGATATTTTTGTGCTTCCTAGTTATACGGAAGGATTTCCAAACGTCATATTGGAAGCAATGGTATTAGGAAAACCAATCGTGGCGACTAGAGTGGGAGCGATACCAGAAATGTTAGACGAAGATACAATCACTCCGTGTGGACTATTAGTAACGCCAAAAAATATCAATGAACTTCAAAATGCGATTGGCTATTTTCTCGATTACCCTGAATATGCGGCAGAGTATGGTCAGCTTGCAAAAAAGAAGGTCCATGCATGTTATACCATGGGTGAAATAGTCAATCAGTATGTGAGGCTGTGGAGCTTAAATAGAAAATAATAGTTGGCATATTTTCGTGACGTAATTAGAAGCTAGATAGACATCGTCACGATTGAAGGGGATTGGGGATGCAACCGCCTTTTCGCCCAGAGCAAGCTACTCATTCAGGCGCTTTAGTGATAAATTTTCGGTTTCAGTGGAAATTATTTGATTTTTAGTGCGGTCATCGCGATTGCGGAGAGGTTGTAGGTGAATGGGTGTATCGCTCTTGATTTGGTAAACACCAGTCCAATAGTGTTCAATGACTCTAGCCTGAGTGAGTTTTGAGGGTTGAAGTATTTGGTATAGCGCTTAATATATATTCAACTTGAACAGTTCTAATTAATTCTTCTAATTCCATGTTCCTCTTTAAATGATTTTTAAGAGTTTTTGAAAGATATATGTTTGCTAATAATATTTTGATGATTACTGGTGGTACCGGTTCATTCGGCAATGCTGTTCTAAAACGCTTTCTTGACACAGACATCGCCGAAATCCGTATCTTCAGTCGTGACGAAAAGAAGCAGGATGACATGCGCAAGCGCTACAACCATCCCAAACTCAAGTTTTACATTGGCGATGTACGTGATGCGCGCAGCGTGGCGGCGGCCATGCGTGGGGTGGACTATGTGTTTCACGCTGCAGCGCTCAAGCAAGTGCCTTCATGCGAGTTTCATCCCATGCAGGCGGTACGCACTAACGTGCTAGGCACAGAGAATGTGCTAGACGCGGCGGTCAATGCTGGCGTTAAGCGCGTGGTGTGCCTCAGCACTGACAAAGCGGTGTACCCAATCAATGCTATGGGCATCAGCAAGGCCATGATGGAAAAGGTGATGGTCGCAGCCAGTCGCAACCTGGAAGGCACCGGCACCGTGATCTGCGGAACGCGCTATGGCAATGTGATGGCGTCGCGCGGCTCGGTGATACCGCTATTTGTGGAGCAAGTGTTGGCGGGCAAGCCGATTACCATTACCGACCCTTCTATGACCCGCTTCATGATGACGCTAGCTGATGCGGTCGACTTGGTGTTGTATGCCTTTGAGCACGGCAACAACGGCGACATTTTTGTGCAAAAGGCTCCTGCAGCCACAGTACAGGTGCTTACGCAGGCGCTTTTAGAGTTGATGGGCAAGCCGGATCACACGGTGCGTGAAATTGGCACTCGTCATGGCGAGAAGCTGTATGAGGCGCTGCTTGGCCGCGAAGAGATGGCTTGCGCCGAAGATCGGGGCGATTACTTTCGTGTGCCGCCCGATGGCCGCGATTTGAACTACGCCAAATTTGTGGAGCAAGGCGAGCAACGCATCACCCACAGCACGCACGGGGAAGACTACAACTCGCACAACACTACCCGGCTGGATGTGACAGGTATGAAGGCGCTGCTGCTCAAGCTGGACTTTATGCAGCGCATTGCGCGTGGCGAACACGCTTTGGCCGAGGAATAACCCCATGAAGGTGCTGATTACCGGGGCCAATGGTTTTGTTGGCAAAAACCTGCAGCTGCATCTGGCCGAGCGCAAGGATGTGCAGGTAGTGTGCTTCACCCGCGACGATGACGTGGCCCAGCTGCCAGGGCTGTTACAGGGGGTTGACTTTGTGTTTCACCTGGCCGGGGTCAACCGTCCGCAAGACCCGCAAGAGTTTGTGTCGGGCAATGTAGATTTGACGCAGGCGTTGTGCAAAGCAGTGTGTGCCGTGGCTGAGGCTACGGGGAAAAAGGTACCCATTGTTTATACCTCATCTACCCAGGCCGGGCGTGATAACGCCTATGGCCAGAGCAAGCATGGGGCAGAAAGCGCCCTGCGGGATGCCGCACGCAGCCACCAAGTGCCGGTGCATATTTTTCGGCTGCCCAATGTGTTTGGCAAATGGTGCAAGCCCAACTACAACTCGGCGGTGGCCACGTTTTGCCACAACACGGCACGCGATCTGCCCATCCAGGTCAATGACCCGGCGGCGCCGGTCACACTGGTGTATGTGGACGATGTGATCGAGCGTTTTGTGCAGTTGATGGACGGTGCCAATGCGGCGGTGGATGCTGACGGTTTTGCCACCGTGGCGCCGCAATACACCACCACCGTGGGCGAGCTGGCTCGCTTGGTTCAAACGTTTAAAGACAGCCGTACCACCCTCATGACCGAGCGTGTAGGCACAGGGCTGGTGCGAGCTTTGTATGCCACCTATGTGAGCTACCTGCCTGTGGAGTCGTTTACCTACACCGTGCCGCAGCATGGTGACCCGCGTGGCGTGTTTGTGGAGATGTTGAAGACGCCGGATGCCGGGCAATTTTCATACTTCACGGCGCACCCCGGCATTACAAGGGGCGGCCACTACCACCACAGCAAGACCGAGAAGTTTCTGGTGATCAAGGGCCAGGCACGTTTCAAGTTCAGGCACATGCAGACGGGCCAGACGCATGAACTGGTTACCACGGGCGAAAAAGCCGAAATTGTGGAAACCGTACCGGGCTGGACGCATGACATCACCAACATTGGCACGGATGAGATGGTCGTCATGCTCTGGGCCAACGAGGTGTTTGACCGTGCCCGGCCCGATACTTTTGCTTGCCCGCTGTGATCGGGATGCATTGCTTTTTACTGATTTGTGATTATGAAAAAACTTAAAGTCTTAACCGTGGTCGGTACCCGGCCCGAAATCATTCGACTCTCCCGCGTGCTGGCGCAGTTGGATGCGCATTGCGAGCATGTGCTGGTGCACACCGGGCAAAACTACGACTATGAGTTGAACCAGGTATTTTTTGACGACCTGGGCGTGCGCAAACCCGATTACTTTTTGAGCAGCGCGGAAGGCAGCAGCGGCGCAGCCCACACCATTGGTAATCTCATCATTGCGGTGGATCAGGTGCTGGCCAAGGAGCAGCCCGAGGCCATGCTGGTGCTGGGCGACACCAACAGTTGCCTGTCAGTCATTCCGGCCAAGCGCCGCAAGATCCCGATCTTTCACATGGAAGCAGGTAACCGTTGTTTCGACCAGCGCGTGCCGGAGGAAACCAATCGCCGCATCGTGGACCACACGGCCGATGTGAATCTGACCTACAGCACCATTGCGCGCGACTATCTGCTGCGTGAGGGCTTGCCGCCGGACTTGGTGATCAAGACCGGTAGCCCGATGTTTGAGGTGTTGACGCACTACCGCCCCCGCATCGAAGCGTCTGACGTGCTGGTGCGCCAAGGGCTGGTGGCGGGCGGCTACTTTGTGGTCAGCGCCCATCGCGAGGAAAACATTGAGTCGGAGCAGTCATTCACCAAGTTGGTGGCGGTGCTCAACGCCGTGGCGGAAGACCACAACTTGCCAGTGATCGTGTCCACCCATCCGCGCACGCAAAAGCGCATTGACGCGACCGGCGCCGTCTTTCACCCGCAGGTGCGTTTGCTCAAGCCATTGGGGTTTCATGACTACGTGAAGCTACAGTTGTTGGCCAAGGCCGTGCTGTCGGACAGCGGCACCATCAATGAAGAG
>JAYSQD010000133.1:0-12061 GCA_043721835.1 Arenimonas sp.
CGACCGGCTCCTGCGTAAAAGCCGGTCGCGCCTAAAGGCGCTCCTACCCAGCAAAATAGTAATGATGTTCAAAAAAGCGAGATAAGCATGACCGACACCCTGTTCAGCAAAATAATTCGCCGTGAAATTCCTGCCGATATCGTTTTTGAGAATGAGCATGTGCTGGCATTTCGCGATATCAATCCGCAAGCGCCGGTCCATGTTTTATTTATTCCCAAAATTGCAAAGGCAACGCTGAACGATTTAGATATTAACGATGCCGAATATATCGGTCGATTGCATTTAGCCGCCGCAGCCTATGCCAAGCAGGAAGGTTTCGCCGAGAGTGGTTATCGCACAGTGATCAATTGCAACCACGACGGCGGCCAAACCGTTTTTCATATCCATCTGCATTTGTTGGCGGGCCGCTCGCTGCATTGGCCACCAGGTTGACCGTAGGAGCGCCTTTAGGCGCGACCGATCTGCGAAGGAATCGCTCGCGCCTAAAGGCGCTCCTACGGGTTATTCAATCACCAGACAAAAAATGGTCGTTCGATAATCACATCGACATCCCGGCGCTCTGGCCATAAATAAACCACATCGGCACTCAGAATCGGGTAGCGATAATCGTAATCACCAATCTTGCCATTTTCAAATTTATCGATGGCTCCGGTAATGGTAATTTCGCGGCCGGCTTTGAATACATCGGGATCATAAAAACCATTGCGACAAGCAATAAAACGGCCTTCGCTTTTATCTAGTTTTTGTGGTCTGGCGCCATTGCTTAGATACAGGCCGACAATTTCAAAACAGGTACGGTCGGTCTTATTATTGACCGCCACAATACGACCACCCCAGCGAACTTTTGCATTCACGGCATTTTCTTTTGAAGCCTGCGCTGGCGATAAATTGGAAAACTCGCCACGCAATGGTTTTGGACCAGTGACACAGGCACTTAGCAAACAGATGGCTAAAACAATAATTGTACTTCGCATAAGAAGTTCCTCATAAGTCTAGGTAGGTCTAAACTGCCTTAAATCCGTGACAAGTTGTTTAATTTCACCTGAATCGAATTCCCGGTTTTCATACCGCCACTGAGTGTAGCGCGCACAAAGCTGATTAATGCGCTCGGCCGATTCTGGTGTTTTGCTTCTGTAAAGCTCGGCGATGCGTTCAGCAAAGCGACTTGCCGGTTCATGGCTAAGTTTAATGTGGTGTTGCTTGCGCATTTTTTTGATGAAAGCGCGCCAAGCCTGCTCAACCTCGTGTAAATTTTCTCGGCGTTGGCGCAATAAAAGCATCAAGGTGAAGGCTAGTGCAATACCTGCGCCGATCAGGAAAACAAAGGTCATTTGTTTGGCGTCTTCCGTGTTAAACCCTAGTGGACGCAGCAGGTTTTTCTGGCGGCTCGCGTTATAGCCGAGCACCAATTCGTTCCAGCTGCGGCGTAGCCAGTCGCTGGTTTCGAGGCTTGAGCTAAGCATGGACTCGGCAAAATTCTGATTGCTTTGCAAATCTTCGGCGGTATCCAGAATATTTTCAGGTGCAACTGCCGCCGTCGGATCAACACGTACCCAACCACGCCCGTCCACCCAGATTTCATCCCAAGCATGGGCGTCTTTTCCGTATAGCATCCAATACTTGCCGAATTGATTATAACGGCCACCAACAAAGCCGGTGACTACGCGAGTGGGAACACCAGCTGAGCGCATAAACACAGCGAACGATGAACTGAAGTGTTGGCAGAATCCGCGTTTGGTATTGAATAGAAAATCATCGGCACTATTGCGCCCAAGCAGTGGGGCATCCAAGGTGTATTGAAAATCTTTTTGAATCCAGGTGTTGAATCGATTGGCGAGCGCAATCGGGTCGGGGTTTTCAGTCAACCATTGTAGTGCGAGTTCACGGGTTCGCGGGTTTAAGTCGTTGGGTAAACGTAGTGTAATAATTCGGGTTAAGTCATCCAGCGGCTCAATAAATCTTGGCTGTAGTGATGAGCTTGCCTCATAACGCTGAACGGAATTGATGGGCTCTTGAACAAGTGCGGTAAATTCGTAAGTGAGCCTGGAGTTTTCCGGTGCGACAGTCGGCAAATCAAGCACTAATAAATCCGTGGTTGAGGTCGGCTCCAGCATTACTTCATAAGTAATTGGATTAGCATCTTTTTGCAGGGCCGGGCGCTCACGTACTCGGGCACCCAGATCGCGGATCCATGCGCTTCCATCAAAATGTGTCAGTACCGGTCCTCGCCAATACATTTGATCGCGACGGGGTGTGGGGCCTAAAAATTTAGCGCGAATTACGATGCGATCATCGGCCAATTTGTCGAGCCATTCGTTGGGCTCCATTCGGTCTCCCAGGCCTTTGCCAGTGATGGCATTTTGTGGCAATCCCCAAAGCGGTGTGGATAATCTTGGGAAAAGCCAGAAGCCAACCAGGGCGAGTGGAAGTGCAATAAGTGCGGCACTGGTCGCAGACTTTAATGCACTTCGCCATTGCAGGCGGTTGCTTTGCGCGAGTGCCGAAAACGCCATCAAGCTCAATACAAAGGCGACTACGCTCAAGCCTAATGTAAGCGGACCCTGATCTTGCAAAAAGGCAGCAAAGGGTGCGAATAAAGAAAAGCCGAGCAGACTTTTTGCATCGCGTTGGGTATGGGTCTCGAAAGGTTTTAGTACGAGCATGGCTAACAAACCGGCGCTGGCAGCATCGCGACCAATGCCAAAATTGTAGCTGGTCATCACCGTGGCGCCGAGCAAGGCCACTAAAAGAAATCGCAGAATTGCCGGTAATTGTTTCGGATAAAAAAAGCCAAGTAGCAAAGCAAAAATAAGTACCGCCATCAAAGCATTCAGTAATTGCAACAACATCGGCGCACAACAAAAAATGCTTGCCAGCAAACAAGTTTTTCTTTGGGTCGGATTGATTGATTTAGATGTACTAGCCATGCGGCATCAAGGCCAAAGCACGCAGACAGGCGTGACGTTGTTCCAGACCACTGCCGCTGGCAATAAATTCCTGCGGCAGACGAAGTGAATAACGACAGGCGCTTTGTTCGGCATTCACCACCCAGCGCGCCAGCCTTGAAATGCGAGCTTCGTAGGGCAGTCCAGCCAGCGTAAACCAATCGAGTTGAATTTCTTTTGCCGTTTGGGTTTCGTATTCACGGACCAGTAAATGCTCGCCACGGGCGGAAGCCTTCCACGCGATTTGTTTCTTGGCATCGCCATGTCGATATTCGCGCAGTTGATGCAGGTGTTCACCTTGCGAGTGCATACGCGCCTGGCTGCCTTCGCCTTGCGCTTCAGGTAGTGCGGGCGCTTGGGCTTCCAATGCCGGATACACCAGTAAATGAGTATCCGGTCGTATCCAGCTCCATGCGCGTGCCAGACCGAGCGGTCGAATCGTGCTTAAACGCATTCTTCCGGTTTGCATCCAGCCGCGTTGCGTGGCGGGAATGGCGAGGCTTATTTCTATTTGCTCGCGTGCAAGTAAATCAAATTTTTCTTCCGCGTCGCCGCAGACCAATTCAAGGCCCAGTCGGTCGCGTGCGCCTTTGGCTTCGAATCGCATGCGTACCGACATGATTTGCCCGACATGTACCGGCTCGGCATGCAGTGTTTTTACGCATAAACCCGATAGCAGTAAATGCGCGTGAACCAAACTATTATGAGCGGCAGCAGCAATAATAAAAGAAAGAAATATCGCTGGATTATTATTGTAATTCAGCGCCCCGAGCAATAAGACTGCAATAACTCCGCTAATAAAAAGGCCGAAGCTGGTCGGTAAAACATAAATTCGATTACGGCTAAGTTCAATCGGCAAAGTCTCTGGTTTTTTCGGTCGAATAAAAGCCCAGCGTGCGGCACGATCGCCAAAGCGTTCAACAACATCTTTGCTATTTTCTGAAGCCATTAATCAACCGCTACGGCGGTTAAAATACTTTGGCAAAGTGTTTCGCGCGAATCCGCTTCTGCCTCGGGCACCAGACGATGTGCGGCAACGGCGACAAACAGGGTTTGTACATCGACCGGCAATGCATGTTGGCGACCTTGCAGTAAGGCATAGGCTTTTGCGCCATGCAAAAGCGAAAGGCCTGCACGGGGCGATAAACCAACACGCACACCTTTATGACGCCTACTTTCCGCCATTAGCGCCTGCACATAATTAATCAATGCAGCGCTTGCATGCACCTGCGTTACGGCGTGCTGTAGCGAGAGCAATTGTGCCTGCGATAATTTTGGTGAAAGCTGTGCAATCAAATGACGACGGTCATCGCCCGATAGCATTTCACGTTCGGCATTGGTATCGGGATAGCCAAGTTTCAAGCGCAGGAGAAAACGATCAAGCTGGGAATCGGGCAAAGCGAACGTGCCTGCCAAATCGACCGGATTTTGCGTTGCAATCACAAAAAATGGTTGCGGCAATTTATGGGTATGGCCATCAATGCTGACTTGCTGTTCTGCCATGGCTTCAAGCAAGGCGCTTTGCGTTCTAGGTGGCGCACGATTAATTTCATCGGCCAACAATAATTGCGTGAATACCGGGCCAGGATGAAAACGAAACTCATGGGTTGCCTGCTCGAAAATCGAAACACCTAAAATATCCGACGGTAGTAAATCGGCGGTAAATTGGCTTCTTTGAAAATCTAATCCCAACGTGGCTGCCATGGTGCGTGCCAGTGTGGTTTTGCCCAGGCCGGGCAAGTCTTCAATCAACAAATGCCCACCGGCGAGTAAGCAGGTCATGGCCAGACTGACTTCATGGCTTTTACCAAGCACCATGCTATTGATCTGCGCTTTGGCATCGAGTAAAGCCTGATGATGCGAGTCAGTTAAGATAGGCGTACTAGCGGTAGCGGACATGGCGGAGGTTCCATTTGGCGATATCAAATCAATACTTAGACAATGCTGACATAAATGCGAGCGCATGGCGTGTGAAATTTTACCTGCTTTGGTCACTTATGCTGCTGCTGAAATTATTATTGGCTTGGCAGCTACAGTTATTTGGCGACGAAGCTTTTTATGCGTGGGAAGCTGCAAAACTAGCCTGGGCCTACTCAGATTTACCCGGAATGACCGCGTGGCTAATTCGATTGGGCATTGAGGTAGGTGCCTATCATCCATTTGCGGCTCGTTTGGTTTATGTGTTGATTGGCGCACTGATACCGTTTTTCATTATTCGCATTGCCAGATATTTTTCGAGTGAAGCTCAGGCTTGGCAGGCAGGTTTGCTGAGCTGTTGCCTGCCACTTTTATTGCCGATGGGTTTTATGGCTTTGCCCGAGGCGCCACTTTGTCTCGCGGCATTATTGTGTCTCGATGCAGCACTGCGCTTGCTGGAAAAAAGTAGTTCAGTGGCTTGTCTTGAGCTGGCCTTGGGTTTGTTTGTCGGCGCGAGCACGCATTATCGCTTCATCATAATTTTGTTCGCCGGGGCCTTGGGTTTTATCTTGGCGGGCGGTTGGCGGCAATATCGCGATCCCAAGCTATGGCTTGCTATTTTGGTCGGTGCTTGCGCATGGCTACCCCTATTTTTCTATAACGAACAAAATGATTTTGCCGGTTGGCAGTTTCAATTTCATGAGCGCAATCCCTGGCAGTTCTCCAGTCGCGGCTTATTGCATGTGCCGATTCAGGCCATGGTTACGACGCCCATTTTCTACGCGGCTTTATTATGGTGTTTGTGGCAGGTCTTTCGTGTCTGGCGGCAGGGCGACAAAAAGATGGGGATAATCTTAGCTGCGGCTGGCTTGCCACTAATTTTATTCGCAGGCCTCGCTTTTTTTGCAGACCAAGTTCGCACGAGTTTTCATTGGCCTCTGCAGGCGTATCTTCCTTTAATAGCCGTATTGCCTTTTCTTATCTCGAAAAAATTTCCACGATGGGAGAAAAAAATTATTGGCTTTATTGCATTAAGCGGAATACTGGGTGTTTTGATTGCGTCGAGCTATTTTTTACTGGCGATAGTGCCGGGTTTCACTGGCGTTCTGGCGGGTAAAAAATCCTATCCCGATAATTTTGTCGGATGGAATGAAATTTCAAGCACCACAAAATCATTATTGAAAAAAGATGAGATTTTGGTGGCGGATAATTTCATGCTGGCAGCGCAATTACAGTTTTCCTTTGCTGGCACCAGACAAATTTACGTACTGGACCATCCTTTAAATAAAAAGCACGGACGTGAACGGCAGCTACAAACTTGGCAGGTCGATAGCGATGCATTGATGGCTTTGAAAAAACAAACTCCTGTATTGATCGTGATCGAAGAAAGCAATACGAAAGAATGGCTGCGTGATCAATGGCGAGCAAAACTGTGTACGCAATTTAATAGTTTGAAGTTTGAGCGTCTGGTTTACGGGCCGGGGCATGGGAAAAGCTTTTCGATTTTTCGGGCACGCCTTGGGGCCGATCCGGGCAAGTCGTGTATTACGAAAATTTCGATGCTATAGGGTGTGCTTAAGCCTGAGTTATTTATACAAAGTGTCTTTACAAAATAATCGATTGTCACCAATTCATCTTGTTTTCGCAGGAGGCCGCTAGCGGGCGACGCATCTTCATTGCCATTTGGCGCTCGTACATGATTCAGCTTTTCGTATGTTTACTTTGTAAGCCAGCAGTCATGAAAATCGATGGCCCAACGTCGCCCCAAGGGTCCTCCTACGTATTGGTAGGTTTCGCGAGAGTTCTGAACGCAGTTTCTATGCGGAATTATCGAACAAGCGCACTGAGTTTGCCTTAAAACAAACTCAAGCCCGCCTGCCTTAACGCCTTGCTTAAACTAATCAACGGCAATCCGATTAATCCTGTTGGATCACTGGATTCAATCTTGTCGAACAAACTAATGCCCAGACCTTCGGCTTTGAAACTGCCGGCGCAGTCGTAAGGTTGTTCTTTGTGCAAATAGCGCTCAATTTCGTTCGCTGGTAACGGGCGAAAATGCACCGTGGTGATATCAGTGTTGGTAATAATTTTGTGGGGTTCCAGACGCAAAAGACAGAAGGCGCTGTAAAAATGCATGGTCTTGCCGCTGGCGGCGCTGAGTTGGTCGGCGGCGCGCTCAAAGTTTTCGGGTTTGCCTATGGCTTGACCATTAAGTTCGGCGACTTGATCGGAGCCAATGACCCAGGCATTGGGAAAACTTTTTGCCACGGCCCGCGCTTTAGCTTCGGCAAGTCGCTGTGCCAAATGCTGGGAATTTTCGTTGGGGAGTGGTGTTTCATCAACGTCGGGCCTGGCGGTTTCGAAAGGCAGGCCCAAGCGCAGTAGCAATTCCCGGCGATAGCGTGAGCTGGAAGCCAGAATCAGCTTCATTCTTCGCTCCTGCGAAGACTGGCCGGTTCACGCTCGGCGGCCTGCTCGGTGCTCGCGGTGGCTTGTACTAGGTCGGCGCCGGCATTCTCCAGGGCTTGTAGTTGCTCGGCGATACGGTCGCGCGAGCGGGCGAGGGCGGTGCAGGCATTATCGATTTCCTGCTGGCTGGCGGTTTCGCTATGTTGTTGAATCCAAAGCCGATGTTGCAATAGATCGCGTTTAACCGCCTTGATTTTTTCCGAGCTATCGAGCGCTGCGGTGGCGACCGCACCAATATCCGAAGGAACCCGGCCCACCACCGTTTGCATGGCCTGCATGCGTTTTTGACTTAGATTGAGCAGGCGTTCCATATCGTCGGCAAGGTCTAATAGGCGAAAAAGCCCGTCACTGCGGCGTTTCGCCTTGCCGCGCTGGTACCATAACAGCAGCGAAACAAGGATAATAAGGCCAAGTAAGATCGAAGATATCAGCACGGGCGTGGTTCCTTTAGTCAGCCTGCAGTCTGCAACAGCCCATGAATCTCTGCAAATACCTGTTAGCCAAGGACTTTTTTGTTTGACAGGCAGCTAGCTGATTCACTACAATTACGCTCTTATGTCCGCAACTTTGCCCACGATGCTTGATGTTTGGCGCATGGTTGCGACCGGACGACGTTTTGAAGGACTGCTTCCTTTAGCGAGTTTTCATCGACTAAAAAGCAGCTTGAATGATGTCGAAGGCGATTGTCATTATGTCGTCGAATTTGGGCGTGATGAACACGGTCAGCGTTATGTTGACTTGACACTTCAAGCACAAATGCCCCTGCTTTGCCAAAGAACGCTGGAGCGTTTTATTTATCCAGTGAACGTGCAGCAACGCTTGGGACTGATCCGCAATGAAGCCGAAGAAGCTGCCTTGCTGCCCGATGTTGAAGCAGTATTAGTGGATGACAACGGTAATTTGAATCCTGCGGATTTGATCGAAGATGAGCTGATTCTTGCTTTGCCCCTAGTACCGATTAACCCTGACTCCGAAGAGCTTGTGGCCGAATGGCCTGAAGAACCCGAAGAGTTTGAAGAAACCCCTAATCCTTTCGCCGCACTATCCGCGTTGAAAGATCTAAAACGATAGCTGCAAGTGTTGGAGAACTGAAATGGCCGTACAAAAATCCCGTAGAACCCCATCGACCCGTGGCATGCGCCGTTCGCATGACGCCCTCACCTCCAAGCTTTTGTCGATCGACAAAACCTCGGGTGAAACCCACATCCGTCACCATGTGACCAAAGACGGCTTCTATCGCGGACGTAAAGTTCTGCAAACGAAATCGGCAGTTGTTGAAGATTAATTAATGCCTTCGGGCAACTGATGAAGCTTCAAATACGGCGGGCTTGTCCCGCCGTGTCTATTTCTGGATAGGCGACTGCTATTGGTGTTTCTGCGGGAGCTATAGCCAATTCAAAGTATCGGCATCCAATTTGTAGATAAAAATCAAAAAACTCGTTTTTTCTGTTCCAAATTTATTCCGGAACGGGATAAATCGAAGCGTACCCAATAGTATGGTAGTAGTATTGGGGCCTGAACTTTTGAGGATGCGGCATGACTATTTATTCGCGAATCGCAGGCACCGGTAGCTATTTGCCGGAAAAAATTCTGACGAATGCCGATCTTGAAAAAATGGTCGACACCGATGACCAGTGGATTCGCGAACGTACCGGTATTCAAGAGCGCCATATCGCCGCTGAAGGCGAAACCACCAGTCATATGGGCTTCATTGCAGCGCAACGCGCAATGGAAGCCGCCGGTGTTACCGCTGCCGATCTTGATCTTATTATTCTGGGTACCACCACACCGGATTTTATTTTTCCATCAAGTGCCTGCCTGATCCAGGAAAAACTCGGCGCTTTGGGTATTCCAGCGTTTGACGTGAATGCGGCCTGTTCCGGTTTTGTATTTGCACTGGGTGTGGCCGATAAATTCATTAAAAGCGGATCGGTAAAAACGGCCTTGGTAGTGGGTTCCGAAACACTGACTCGGATGGTCGATTGGACCGATCGCAAAACCTGCGTGTTGTTTGGTGATGGTGCCGGAGCCGTGGTTCTCAAGGCGGATTCTGAAACCGGTATTTTATCGACGCATCTGCATGCCGATGGCAGCAAAAAACATCTTCTTTATAATCCGGTTGGCGTTTCTGCCGGTTTTAAACTCGATGAACCCAATGCCGGTGTTAAGGTCATGATGGCCGGTAACGATGTTTTCAAATATGCCGTTAAAGCACTCGATTCAGTGGTTGAAGAAACCTTGCTTGCCAATGGTATTGATAAATCCGAACTCGATTGGTTGATTCCACATCAAGCCAATTTGCGCATCATCGAAGCGACTGCAAAACGTCTGCAAATGCCGATGGAGCGTGTGATTGTTACCGTTGATAAACATGGCAATACTTCCTCGGGCTCGGTGCCTTTGGCACTCGATGCCGCAGTAAGATCAGGCCGCATACAACGTGGACAATTAATATTGCTCGAAGCCTTCGGCGGCGGCTTTACCTGGGGTTCGGCACTGTTGCGTTATTGATACGTAGCCCGGGTCACGCTCCACCGACCCGGGAATCTACGTGGCCATCCACCATCAATTAAACACAAGTAAGCAATCATTGAGCTGCGCTGCAAATTTTCCCGGGTCGGTGGAGCGTGACCCGGGCTACGATTGTGTATTTCAACATAGCTGTAAAAATCAATATTCCCCAAACCCTACGCCTTCGTACAGACGAAAGTCTGCTTTGCGCTATATCATGGTGACTTTCGTTTAAGCCAAACATCATGAAAGCCCAGCTAGCATTTGTATTTCCCGGACAAGGTTCGCAAAGTGTTGGCATGCTCGCCGAGTTGGCCGCTGCACATTCCGAAGTGCAAAAAACTTTTAGCGAAGGCTCCGAAGGTGCCGGCCTTGATTTATGGGATTTATCGCAAAACGGTCCCGAAGAAAAATTAAATCAAACCGAAAACACCCAGCCCGCATTACTGACCGCAAGCGTCGCGGTATGGCGCGTGTGGCAAGCGCATAGTGGTGCACAACCTGCACAATTGTCGGGCCATAGTCTGGGCGAGTACGCCGCTTTGGTGGCGTCCGGTGCATTGTCTTTGCATGATGGCGCCAAATTGGTGCGTGAGCGTGGTCGTTTAATGCAGGCTGCTGTACCGGCAGGCATGGGAGCGATGGCAGCCGTGCTCGGCGCTGAAGATAGTTTGGTGGAAGCTATTTGCAAGGAAGTTTCAACGCCCGATTCCTGCATTGTTCCGTGCAACTACAATTCGCCCGGTCAAATTGTCATCGGTGGTCATGCCACGGCACTTGAACGCGCTACCGCGGTATTGAATGAACGTGGAGTGCGCAAAGTGATTCGGGTTGCCATGAGTGTGCCATCGCATACACCATTGATGCGCGATGCCGCTGCACAACTTGGCCAGTTCATGAAAACACTGGCATGGTCAATGCCTGATCGCAGCTTGATTCAAAATGCCGATGTGCTCGCGCATGCGAATATTGAAGCCATTCAAGACGCACTTGTTCGTCAATTGTATTCACCGGTACGCTGGACCGAATGCGTGCAGAAATTGGCTGCCAATGGCGCAACGCATATTGTTGAATGCGGGCCAGGTAAAGTATTGTCGGGCTTGATCAAGCGCATTGATAAAACACTGGATGCTCGTGCGATTGGTAGCAGTGCAGAGCTGTTGGCTGCGCTGACTGATCTGGCGTAATTTTACTCTCTCCCCAGCCCTCTCCCGATGTGAGAGGGAGTTAAACGAAGGACACCAATGACCCATCATCATTCATTGCAAGGCGAAGTTGTTTTAGTCACTGGCGCAAGTCGCGGTATTGGCGCAGCGATTGCCGACACACTGGCAGCGCAAGGTGCGAAAGTAATTGGTACTGCCACCAGCGAAAGCGGTGCGAACGCGATCAGTGAACGCATGGCGGCTCTAGGTGGCGTTGGCAAAATATTGAATGTGACCGATGGCGCAGCGGTGGAGGCATTAATCGATGCCATCACGACCGAATTCGGAACGATCTCCATTCTGGTCAATAATGCCGGCATCACACGCGATCAACTTTTGATGCGAATGAAAGACGATGATTGGTCGGCGATTCTCGATACCAATTTGTCATCGGTATTTCGTACCAGTAAAGCGGTCATGCGATCAATGATGAAAGCCCGCAAAGGTCGCATCATCAATATTGCATCGGTGATTGGCGTGACCGGCAATGCTGGCCAATCCAATTATGCGGCGGCCAAGGCCGGCATTATTGGTTTTAGTAAATCGTTGGCAAAAGAAGTCGGCTCGCGCGGCATTACCGTTAATGTTATTGCACCGGGTTTTATTGAAACCGATATGACGCAATCAATGCCCGCAGCGCAAAAAGAAATCATGATGGGGCAAATTGCGCTCGGACGTTTTGGTGCGCCGCAGGATATTGCTGACGCAGTTGCCTTTCTTGCGAGCCCCGCAGCGGCCTATATCACTGGTCAAACACTGCATGTAAACGGCGGTATGTACATGGCGTGAGTAGATTCTTGGGCTTTTTAAGCCATGAAACCTGCAAAAACTGTTTTTTAACATTTGCAGCATGTGAAATTAGGATAAAATGCCGACCACTGTATTATGATGCCAGCGCGACAGGCGCCCGTTGGAATCAGCTTAAAGTTTGCGCCCGAATAATTTACTCCGGGAGGAGAACCAATCCATGAGCACCATCGAAGAACGCGTCAAAAAGATCGTTGTAGAACAACT
>JAYSQD010000134.1:0-11766 GCA_043721835.1 Arenimonas sp.
GCCTTCCATCTGGATCAGTAAATCGATAGGGATTGTTATTGGCATAGTTATACCGATTAAAATTCCATCCCGTATTCATATCCGACGCCATCGGATCGGGCGACAAAAACCTCCCCACCATCGGATCATAATAGCGCTGCTGCATATAAGTCAGCCCGGTCGCAGCATCCATGACGTGCCCGGTAAAACCCGGACCTTGAACATAATTCTGGTCACCTGGTTCGCCATAAGGCGTATAGCGCTTGATGAAAGTAACGGTTTTTGCCGCATCACTTTCCGCAACCGGACTGCCGAGTGCATCGGTGTGCAGATAGCTAGTGGTGTACATCGTGTTGCCAATCGCCGCACTACGTTTAGCCACCAAACCGCCATTCAAATAAACATAGTCAATAGTTTTGTTACTGCGTTGGTCATCGTCGGTAAGCAATTTGCCTTCGAGGCTATAAATCGGATAACTAATTTTGCCATCGCTGTTGCGAATGGTTTTTACGCGGCGACCATGACCATCATATTGATAGCTTTCGATTCCATTGACGCTTTCCATGCGATTGGCTTTATCAAACACATAACTCTGCGCACCATTGGTGGTGACATTGCCTTGTGGGTCGTATGCAAGATTTCTTGCGACCGCAGCGTTAGGTAGAGTCAACTGGTCCAGGCGTTTGGTTGTAGCGTTGTACTGGTAGGTATAAGCGCGGCCACCCAAAGTGTTAGCGCGAATATTGTCCAAGGCGTCGTAGCTAAAAGTATTGCTCATCCACGCCAAGTTCGGCGCATTAGTTTGAATCAGGCGGTCAGCATTGTCGTAACTCATTGTACGGTTACCACCAGCACCCGCAGTGCCGTCAGTAATGCTGGCGACATTGCCGTTGGCATCAAAGGTATAGCTGTCGTCAAGTAAAGCAATTGTGCCGTTCAGGTCCCAACTGCGGGAGGGTAACTGGCGCGCATTGGGCGTCATGCGATGCACAATGCCATTGCCGTAATTGAAGATACTCATGCCGCCCATGGGATGGTAATTAACCCCTGTCGCAAACGTACCGGCCTGGCTTGCTTGGCCCAAGGCATTCGGCGTAGTGGCGACAACTAAACCACTCGGATAGCTCAGGCTGCTTTCTTGCGCCATGTTGTTGTAGGCATGCGTAAGTGTTTTGATGCGGCCATCGATAGTTAGTTGTTCGCTCACCGGTAAGCGAAGTTTGTTGTAGGTGTAGTCCCAACGATTGGTGCCGCTGATCAATGATTGTAGGGCGCCGTCATTGAAGTAGCTGTAACTCAGGTCATTGATTGTTCCGGGCACGTCTACGGCAAGGAGACGACCACTCAAGCTGTCGTAACCGCGAATAGTTTTATCCGCTGCCGCCACACTGGCTCGATCACAGGTATTGCTCGTTAACGCACTACCCTGCACCGACCACGCCAGATTGCCGACGGCGTCGTAGTCCATGAGCGTAGCGCCGGTTTCCGGTTCAATGCGTTTGCACAGGCGTTGCTGGCTGTCGTACACGTAGCTGCGCGTGCTATTGATTGGTGCATTATTCCAGACACCACTACGCGTTACACTGAGCGTATTGCCATAGACGTTGCGCAGCATGGTGGTTGTCATGCCTTGCGGCGAGACAATAATTTCCGGACGGCTGGTGTCGGGGGTATCGAATACTTGATAACTCGTTGTGGTCGCAAAACCGCGTGGGTTAGTCACGCGAGTTTGAAAGCCTGCTAAATATTCGGTAGTGGTGTTCAAAATACCGAGTTCGGAATCTTGCTTGGTTTTGGTCACACGACCCAGTGCATCGTATTCGGTACGAACACCTAGGGTCAGTGCATCGGTGGTGCCGGGATAAGAAGCGAATACCGGACGGCCGCTGGTGTCATAAGCCATACGGATAAAACGCTGGGTACCGGCGATATTGCTGGTGTCATACTCCCGCGTAACGATGGGTTGCCACATCGCATTAAAGTAAATTTCTTTACGATAATTGCCCTTGCTGATGATTTGTTTCCAATGACCCGCCGGCAAGCCATAAGCAGCAACAGTGTTGATGGCGAATGTTTGGGTAGCGCCCAGCCAGGTGACTGTGTCGCCCGTGGGTGGCGTGATGCCTGCCATTCGATCCATGACATCGTAGGTGTACTGGGTAACGGAACCGAGTTGGTCGGTGCTGCTGGCTATGGTGCCCGTTGCATTGACGGTGGCAGCTAAAGTTGTTGCATCCGGGAAAGTAATCAGGCGCGGTATGCCGCGATAATAATTACTTAATGTCGTTGTGCGATTCAATGCATCTTTTACCGTATTGGTGTTGCCATCGGGTAAGTAAGTGAAACTGGTGTCAGGCTGAGTTTGGCCCATGCTGTAATTACGAAGTGGCAAAGCAGTCACATCATCGTATTCGGTTTTGCTAAGTAGGTTGCCTGTGTTGGTATTGGTGACTGATTGGACCTGACCTAAAACCCATTTGCTAAGATTGTTGTGATAGCTCATGGTGTCAGTGCGCGAGTAACCCAATGAACTGAATTTGGTTACGCTTGTCGGCTTGGCAAATTCATCGAAACTGTTTTGTACTCTGTTAAATGTCACGCCATCTTGCAAAAGCACTTCAGAACGAATTGGGCGCACACGCGTGTTATTCGGATCAAAATCGCCCAATAATGTCTGCCCATAAACATCAGGGAATAACTGCGTCGGCACATCCGCTTCGCTTATATATCTATTTGTATTTTTTGAGAGCGAAGTACCGGTCGCTCCGTATTTTTCTACAGAAATTAGCCGACCTTCATTGACCGCATAGGTAACGCCATATTCATAAACCGTTTTTTCACCAGTTGAATCAGTAATAGAAACTTGCTTTATTGAGTTACAACCAACGCAAAAACCTGGCTCCGATACATATACACCACCGGCCCAATAGTTATAGTCCCAAATGTTTGTTGCAACTCCCTGCCCACTAATAGTTTTTTTAAGCAAGGAAAAATTATCGAAAAAATTGGGAATACGCTGATACGAATAGTTTAAATTTCCATCGTATATACAATAACTGGGGGTGCCGTCCCGCTCGTGACGGGTATAAGGTAATTCAAATTTACCGATAGTCCCAGAAGGGTGCGTTATTGAAATCACAAAGCCACCCATGCCAGGGCTTATATAAGGGCAGTTATCATTTATGCCCTCTACTATGGGGTCTTCACCTGGAGCAACGCCAAGATTCCCTTGTACATCGAAACTCCATTTGGAGCTATCGGGTAAAATAATGGTCTTTAGCGAGATTCCCAAAGCGGAGTAGGTGTTAATGTATTGATATTGCCAAACCTTACCGTTTGCCGTGGCGGAGATAATATTATCTCCACTCGAAGTGATAATTATTGCTCTTCCGTCGCTCGAAGCAATACTGGTCAATTTCTTTCCGCTATAAGTGTAATTGATGGTATTGCCGAAGCGGTCCTCGATTTTTGTTGCCAACAAATAGACATGCACTCGATTCAAATGGTACGGCGCTAATTCTGGTGTTTCCAATTTTCTCGGCCCCAGTGGCGAGGCAAGCAACTCGATGCCGTGGTCGAAATAGTATTTAGTACCGTTAGGCGATACTGCGAGAAACCCTTCGCCCGGGTAGGCGTTTGACGTAGCGGCCAAACAGCGCACTTGGTAAAGACCCTTCGTTATCCATGGATACGTTTGGCCATCAATGGGCTTAATCATTTTGGCACTATTATTTTTTAATAGCTCCGCATCGCTGCCACCAGGCACGTGCATATTAATACCGTTCCATATTTGGTCCGGGGAATATGTAGAGTTTGGAAACAGCGGATAACCTCCAGAGGAGCAGCGATTATTCGGGCTCCATTTAAGCGAAGCGCTTACCGTCACCTTGATATAAGGAACATCAATATCCCATTCGCCAAACCCGCCGAGAAATTGCTCATTCTGTCTGGACGAAATGGATAGTCTTCGCCTCAATTCCACTGGCAACGAATTGTTCCCTGGAATGGAAATATCTGCTGCAGAAAATTCAGTTTGTCCGTTATATAAACTGACTTGTTCTCCAAACATTTCTGAAGTAAGCGGGCTGACAAGACCGGATGCCTTTACTCTCTTTCCATATTCGTCAATGAAAGAAACACTTTGTGCAAAGGCGCATTGCGAGGCAACAATAAATAGCAAAAAAGAAAATATTACTTTTTTATTTAGAGCCCTTGTTTTACATTGGCCTACCACAAAACTAAACATATAATTCCTTATCTGAGAAATACATTATGTAAATCTGCTTACTTACCTTCTAAAGGGAAATTATACCGTAAGCTTCCCCGCAAGCGACTCATGCTGTGCACTGCCCACGGATGCACGTACTGCATCGAAATTACTGGGCGGTGTCCACCCTACGCCGGCGGTCGCCCGCAAGCGGCCTCCTACGATAAGGCATGGGCGCAGCAAGCAGGCGCCCCTACGGTAGGAAACCTTATGATTTTTTATGATCGGTTTATCGCAAACAGCTGTTCAGCCCTTACCAAATCAGCTTCGGTATCGACACCTGGTGGGAATACTTCTGGCGTGATACCGACAGCAATCGAATAACCGGCTTCAAGTACCCGCAATTGTTCGAGTGCTTCGAGTTGTTCGAGTTGGCCCATTGGCAATTGCGTAAAAGTTTTCAAAAGGCCTGCTCGATAGGCGTAGATGCCGATGTGTCGAAGGGCACCAGTTTGTGGCGCGCAGACGCGGTCATTGGCAAAGCGTTCGCGTTGCCATGGCATCGGGGCGCGGCTGAAATAAAGGGCGTTGCCATTATTTGCTCGAACTACTTTGACGGCGTTGGAATCGAAATAGGTTTCGGTGTCGGTGATTGCAGTAGCAAGCGTTGCCATGGGGGCGTTTGATTTTTCAAGCACTTCGGCGACGGCACGAATACCTGCGGCGGGAGCGAAGGGTTCGTCGCCTTGCAGGTTCACAATAATTTGTTGATCGGACCACTTTAATTGTTCAGCGCATTCGGCGAGACGATCCGTGCCGGAAGGATGGTCGGTGCGGGTCATGCAAACGGTGACGGGGTAATTTTTCACAGCATCAGCAATACGGTAGTCGTCGGTGGCAAGTACGACCTGCGATGCGCCTGCTGCGATTGCACGGCGGGCTACGTGTACGACCATCGGTTCGCCGGCAATTAGGCGCAATGGTTTGCCTGGTAGGCGTGATGCAGCGTAACGGGCGGGAATGGCGACGATGAAGTGGGTCATGGATAAGTGTGTGACGGCGTGATTTTTGATATTAGCATGGGGTGATTTTCAGGGCCCAGAAGGCCCTCCTACATAGAGCGTGATTTTTGTGGGGGTGCCTTTAGGCGTGAAAGATCTGGCGGGTTTTTCGGGCCTAGAAGGCCCTCCTACGAGAACGTGTTTTTGCGGGAGTGTCCGTTAGGTGCGAAAAATCTGCGAAAAGTCCAAGGGGAATGCATTGTGCAAGAACCTGTAACATCTGCGTCGCCCGCAAGCGGCCTCCTACGAGGGCGGACGGACGCCTTTAGACGCGACAGATCTGGCGGGGTTTCGGGCCTAGAAGGCCCTCCTACAGTGGGGGCTGCGATAGTTGCTTTTGGATGGCGTTGAATAAATTTTCGTTTAGGGCTGCATTTACCGGTACACACCAGGCATCTTTTAATCCGAGTTCGCGACATTTTACGGCGTCTTTTTCGGTCATTAGTAAGGGCGCGTCATTAGGGAAATCAACAAGCGAGTAATCATGGTGGTCGGCGAATGCGATGGGGTTGATATTGAGTCCGCGTGCCATGAGTGCGTTGAAAAATCTTTCGGGATGTCCGATGCCGGCAATGGCATTTACTTTGTTGTCGGAAAATTCACTTAAATCCCGATGTTCACTGCCGTCCAGTTTTTCGGCATCGCCGTAGATTAATTGCATGCCATAGTTCTGCGTTTGTATATGGTCTTCCAATGCACCATTGGATACTCTGAAATCACAGGGGCGTGCTTGTTCACGCAAAGGACCGGCCGGAAGGATAAAACCGTTGCCGTATTTTCGTTCGTGGTCAATGAGTTCGATTTCGATATCACGTTGCAGGCGAATATGCTGTAAGCCGTCGTCGGCAATAATTAAATTGCAGCCCTGTTCGATTAAATATTCTGCTGCTCGCGCACGATTGGCATCGACGCGGATAGCACAGTGGGTGCGTTGAAAAATCAGTAGGGGTTCGTCGCCGCAATCTTGAGCCAAACTTTTAATGTGTACGGAGACAGGATTCGCATTTTTACGGCCATAACCGCGACTGACAACACCGGGCATCCAGCCGCGTTTTTGCATGGCTTGTACCAAGGCAATAGTGAAAGGCGTTTTGCCGGTGCCGCCGACAGTAAAGTTGCCCACTACTATCACTGGGACATTTATTTTTATGGATTTTAAAATACCAACACGATACAAAAAATGTCTTGATTGAATCAAACCGCTATAAATAAATGCAATACTTTTTAGTAGCGGATTCGGCTTTACGCCGCCGTACCAGCGTTTATTTAAAGCCGCTTCAAGCCTGGCTCTCATGCCCGTTTCCATCTCTAAACTGCATGCGATGCAAATGCGCATACACACCCGCTTTTGCAAGCAACTGTGAATGCGTGCCCTGCTCCACCAGCCTGCCGTCATCAAATACCAAAACTTGATCGGCATGTTCAATAGTCGATAAGCGATGGGCAATGACCAACGTGGTTTTGTCAGGGATTAAGCGATTCAATGCGTCCTGTACCAAACGCTCGGATTCATTATCAAGCGCTGCGGTAGCTTCATCAAGAATTAAAATAGGCGCGTCTTTCAGAATGGCACGCGCAATGGCAAGCCGCTGCCGCTGACCGCCAGAAAGCAAACTGCCATTGTCGCCAATGCGTGATTGCATACCGAGTGGCAATTTATTGATAAATTCGGAAGCATTGGCGGCATCTGCAGCACGGCGTATTTGTTGTTCATCAATAATATTACTGCCGTAAGCAATATTTGCTGAAATGGTGTCGTCGAACAGCATGACTTTTTGGCCGACCAATGCAATTTGTCGGCGCAAGTCGCTTAGTCGGTAATCCGAAATAGAAATACCGTCGAGAAGTACTTGCCCGCTACTTGCTTCATAAAAGCGAGGTAGCAAACGGATTAATGTCGATTTACCGCTACCCGAGCGGCCAACAATGGCTGTGACAGTGCCGGGTTTTGCGATAAAACTGATATTACTGAGTGCATGATCCGTCTGGCTTGCATAACGCATGGAAACATCGCGAAATTCTATTTCGCCTTTTGCCCGCGATAATGCAACGCTGCCATTGTCTTGTTCTTCGGGTTCGTCAAGCACAGCAAACAAACGCTCGGCAGCGGCAATGCCGCGCTGAATCGGGCTTTGAACATTCGTGATGCGCTTGAGTGAGGGCAGCATTGCCATCATTGCCAACACAATCGCGACGAAGGCGCCTGCGGTTAAATTATGTGCTGCGGCTTCACGACCGGCGACAATCAAAATAACTGACAAGGCAACAGCAGCTAATAACTGCACCACCGATGATGCCGACGCACGCGTGACTTCAACTTTCAAACTTAATCGTAAATTCTTGTCTGCCAAAGCGGTATAGCGCTCGTTAGCTTTTGCCTGCGCACCGTAAATTTTGACTTCTTGTTGTGCGGCTAAAGTTTCTTCCGCGCTATGCGCCAGATTGGCAACACCTTCTTGAATGCTGCGGTTCAAGCGGCGATAGCGGCGACTGACATAAGCTGAAATGCCCGCTATCAATGGAGCAATCACCAACATGGTCAAAGTTACAATCGGACTGTAAAACAGCATGACTGCAAGTTGCCCGATGATGCTCAAGGTGTCGGTCACCACCACTTTTATGGCTTCACTGGTCGATTGATTCACAGATTCGGTGTCGGAATTCAGTCGCGATACCATCATGGGTACCGGTTCTGTGTCGAAACGCGCACTTGGAATATGCAGATATTTTTTCAATACGGCGGTACGCAAATCGCGCACAACACTTCGCCCGGAACGCGCCATGCCGTAATCGGTAATAAAAGTGGCCAGCCCACGAACCAGAAATAGCCCGACGATTGCTAACGGCAAGGTCAATTCCACTGATGGGTTTTGCGCGATGATGGTTTCATCAACGATGGGTTTCATCAACCAAGTAAACACAGCTGCACACAAGGCCTCGACCACCATACCGAGAAAACCAACCCCAAGAAAAAACTGGTATGGTTTTACGTAGCCCAGCAAGCGTTTGTATATTTGCCAAGGTGTCGCAACTTTTTCTGCTTCTGCTGCTGTCATTTAGCTTTGTTCTTCTCAGGCGTTGTAGCAATAGACAATTTCACGAAACCCAATTGGCCCAGTGCATCCATGGCCGTAATCACGTATTGATGTGGTGTGCGTGCATCGGCACGCAGCACGACAGGCATGCTGCGGTCTTCACCGGCAACGGCAACAATGGCTTCTTTGAGTGAGCCAACATCGGATTTCAGGACTTCGTTTTCGCCAATAAAATAACGGCCTTCGGCATCTACCAAGACATTCAGGGGTTCGCCGGGGTCTTGTTTACTAGTGGCTTGCGCTGTCGGCAGTTGCAATTTCATTGCACTACGCTGATTGAACGTGGTGGTCGCGACGAAGAAAATAATCAAAACGAAAATGACATCAATCAGTGAAGTCAGATTGATTTCAGGCTCAAGGTTATTCGTTCGTGTTGATAATTTCACGCTTGATCTCCCTCGAGCGCCGATTCGGGAATTCGGTTATCAAGCACGTCCATTAAAGCAATTGCCTGCTTTTCCATATCGATTACGTATTCATTAATCAGGCCGCGAAAATAGCGATAGAACATTAGCGAAGGAATCGCCAACACCAAACCACCGGCGGTACTCACCAATGCTTGACCAATACCACCGGCTAATTGATTGGCGTCGCCAATGCCGGTTTTCAAGATCGTTAAAAACATTTGGATGATGCCGAACACCGTGCCCAGTAATCCGAGCAAGGGCGCAACCCCGGCAATGGTGCCCAAGGTATTTAAAAACCGTTCCATTTGATGCACCACATGACGACCAACGTCTTCAACCCGTTCTTTCATCATTTCGCGTGGTTTGTGGCGCATATCAAGAGCTGCCGCTAGTAATTCACCCAGCGGTGAGTTGCGACGCAAGACGTCAATATGTTTGGTGTCGAGTTCACGGCCACGAGCCCATTCTCGAACTTCAACGCCCAAGCCGGGTGGAAAAACTTCCTTTCTACGCAAGCTCCAAAATCTTTCCACTACAATAGCCATCGCAATAATGGCCAATATAATGATCGGAATCATGACCGGACCGCCGGACTTAATCAGTTCAAACATCCATTCACCTATGCGTGCTTAGTGACCAATAGAATAGCCTGAGTCAGCGCTTTGCGGGGCATGCCAATACCTTGCTGCATCTTGGCGGCGACTTTCTCGCCATTCCAAGCCATTTGCACCCAGCCGCAGGCGCATCCAGCCATGCTGTGGGCTCGCCGCAAGTTCTATATCGCGCTCTTGGTAGCGTGCAACCACACTTTGCCTTGGATGACCAAAACGGTTATCGGCACCACTGGCAATAAGCGCCAACCCGGGATTCACGGCATCAATAAACTCCGGACTGGATGAAGTTTCACTACCATGATGGGGAACTTGCAATAGGTCGGCGCGAATTTTATCGGGCTGTTCTTTCACCAAACGATATTCAATTTGCTTACCCATATCGCCAGTTAATAACGCCACTTTGCCGCCTGCTTCAATACGCAATACGCATGAACTGTCATTGGCGAGATAAGGAAAAAATGCAGGCGGATGTAAGACTTCAAAATTCACGCCGTCCCAAGTCCATTTTTGTGCGCGCAGGCAGGGTGTTGATTTTGTTTTTAAGGCGCCCTGCGAAGCGGTTACGGGCGCGGATGGATAAGCCTTAAGCACTGATGCCAAACCGCCGGCGTGATCGTTATCGCCATGGCTAATCATGATGCGATCAAGATGCCCAATACCGACTGCATGTAAAGCAGGCACGATGACTGACTCGCCGGCATCGAAACCGCCAAGTTTTGCCGGGCCGGTGTCATAAAGCAATGCGTGATTTCTGGTTTTTACCAAGATCGACAAACCTTGACCGACATCAATCATGGCAATATCGACTTCGTTTTCTTTAGGTGATTCGATGCTTGGCAATATCAATGGCAGGAATAAGATGATGGCCAACCATTTTCCGGGCACGGCACGCGGTAGCAATAAAATAAACGCACCGAGCATGGCAAGACTTAATGTCAATAAAGTCGGTTCGGGCAGCCATAGCATGGCTTGCGGCCAATCGCTGATTTTTTCCAAACCCCACCATAAAAGCTGCATGGCCGATGCACTGAGTTTCCAGAAAAATCCGGCACCGCCGATATGCACGAATGAAAATAATAAACCCAGCAAAGCCAGCGGCACTACCACCAAACTAATCCATGGAATGCCGACAATATTAGTGAGCGGCCCGAGTACCGATGTCTGCCCAAAAAACCAAAGCGATAATGGCAATAAGCCAAGCAATGCAATCCACTGTGATTTGAAAAACAGTTTTATTTGCTGAGTTCGGCTTGAAGCCATTTGTCCTGGATTTAACGGCAGACACCAAACCAGCCAGGCAACGCCGACAAAACTTAGCCAAAAACCGGCCGACAACACCGCCAGCGGATCCAAGAATAGAATGGCGATTAAAGCCAATGCCAAGGATTGCGAAATGCGAATCGGGCGTCTGGAAAGTTTTGCGATAGCCACTACCGCAATCATCAAAAATGTTCGCATGGTTGGCAAAGCAAACCCGGCCAATGCTGTGTAAGCAAATGCCAGTAACATGGCCGACAGTGCCATGCTTTGTTGTCGCGGCCATACCCGCCCTAGCCTGGGAAACACAAAATAAAACAGGTAACAACACAGCGCACCAAAGCCAGCGACCAAGCCGACATGAAAGCCCGAGATGGCAATCAGATGGGTTAAGCCGGTGGCGCGTAATGTGAGCCAATCGGCGTCGCTTAATTGCCGGGTGTCGCCGAGTGCCAAAGCTCGTACGAAGCGGGACTGTTCATTATTGACTTGCGTATGGATTTGCAGCGATAGCTTTTCACGCCAGTGATCAATACCCTCGCCTGCTTTCAGGCGTTTGGCATATTCACTGTTTTTGACAGCGCCGGTGGCTGCGATATTTTGTTCAAGTGCCCGGCGTTCAAAATCGAAACCGCCGGGGTTCAATAAGCCACGCGGTGGCCGAAGTTGAACCTGCAATTTCCAAGTGCTACCCGCAACAAGACCCGGTGCGTCGCCATACCAGCTAAGCCTGACTTTCTTGCCGATCAGATTTACATTTTTACTATCGGTGATACGGAACTCGAAACGCGTGCTGTCTTCATCACGCAATGGCAGGCCTTCGACTTGACCAATGACTTCAGCATCGGTATTGGCTTGCAGTCGCTGCGATAAAGCCCAAGCGCCATGAATATTCGCCAGGCTCACACCGAATAAAAAAACCGCGAGGCAGCGCAAAGCGGAATCTGTTTTCCACCAATACCAAGCGCCGATCAGCAGACTTATTCCTGAAAGCCACAATGGCATTAACTGCTGCCAATTTTGGACCCAGCAGACGCTGAATAATAAAAACGCCGCCACCGACAAACCTAGAGGTGGAATTTTTTGTTTGAATCGAGATGGGCTGCTTGCAGAAATCATTGATTGCCCTGAATGGTAGGGGCGCTG
>JAYSQD010000135.1:0-38309 GCA_043721835.1 Arenimonas sp.
GCGATAATACTGACACAGGGCGCGGCAAGCAGCGCCCCTACGGTTGTAAAAACCGTTTCAACTGTGCAATCACATCCGGCATCGTATTCAACGGCTTTACCTGAAACGATATTAACTCTCTACTCAAAGGCTTGATACGTCCGATCTTCAATAAATGCTCAAGAAAAATCTTCATGCGACCGGTCGCACGCACGGGCTGTGCAATAAAAACCGGCAGTTCGGTAGCGCAGGCTTCTGAAATCATATTGACCGAATCGGGCGTGAGCACAACGCGGTCGGCATTTGCCAGCGCTTGATGATAAAAATTTTCGCCATCATTATTATCAAACCATACCGGAAATTCGGAATCCGAAAAACGCTGCCGAATTTTTTCCGCGATCACTTTTGGTGTGCGTCTTGAGCCGCAAATAATCAGGCTGCCGCCTTCTGTGGCCAGTGCATATTCCAGATGACTTAGCATCACTTCAATCAAGCCTTCATTAAACGGTGCCATCCGACTGGGGCCACCGATCAGCACCAGATTGCGGGGTGATTTCAAGCCTGTGAGTGTAGAAGTTTGTTTACGCCACAGCGCCAAAGCAATCGAATTCACCTCATGCAAACTCCCCACCGTACTAATGACATTACTGCCTTCGAGCAAATCGTGCACGGGTGCAATCACCACATCCCAATGATGACTCGGTAAACGCGGATTCAAAATTTGAATGGCGAAACTACCCGCTTGTTTCATTAACCGAGTTGCCAATGCCGCTTGCCTGCCACAACCAATCACATACGCTGGCGGATTTTGCATGGCTTCAGAAAAAGGCTTGTCAAAATGTCGTGTCACCAGTGGCAGCAAACGCGGGGCGAACCATTTGCTCAAGCCACGGGATTTGATGATTTTTTCTTCGTATCCCCATCCCAGTGCCTCAGCCAAGGCAATGGCTTGCCGACGATTGCCAGCGGCACCGTCATGAATTACCCAGCATTGATCCGCTTTGTTCATCATCGCGGCAGATTAACAGATGCTCGTTGTTCTGGCTGCTGCAACGAACCGTTGTGGACCCGGCACTATTAAAATCATGGAATGGTCATACACTAATGAACTTGGAAAACCCTTTAAGTCTGGAGATGTACCGATGTCCGTGTTGAATGATGCCGCCTTAGATCAATTGTTTCGCACTGCCCGTACTCATAATGCATGGCTGGATAAGCCGGTAAGCGACGAGCAGTTGCACTCGCTTTACGAACTGATGAAGTGGGGTGCGACCAGCGCCAATTCGTCCCCTGCACGAATTGTTTTCATTAAATCAAAACAAGCCAGAGAAAAACTGGGTCTGGCTATTTCCGATAATAATCGTGAAAAAACCATGTCGGCACCCGTCACCGCCATTCTTGCAACGGACTATGCCTTCTATGAAAAACTGCCACAATTATTTCCGCATGCCGATGCAAAATCCTGGTTTGTCGGCAACCAGGCTTTAATCGACACCACCGCATTTCGTAACTCCAGCTTGCAAGGAGCTTACTTGATGTTGGCGGCACGTTCGATAGGTCTGGATTGTGGCCCGATGTCTGGCTTTGATAATGCAAAAATTGATGAATTATTTTTTAGCGGTACAACAATCAAATCGAATTTTTTAATTAATCTGGGCTACGGTGATGCCACTGCCTTGTTCCCGCGTTCGCCGCGCTTATCATTTGATGAAGCGGCCAACATTGCTTAATACTGCCGTAAAAACCCCCATGGAGAATTTTATGTTGAAACCATTATTACTGAGCTTGATGTTAGTTGGCAGCATTGGCGCGGCCCAGGCTGAAACCAAGGCATATAGCATCGACCCGACCCATACCCAGGTTCATGCAAGCTATTTGCATGCAGGCTTTTCGAATATCGCCATTCGTTTTAATACCGTTGAAGGTGAATTTCTTTTTGATGCCGCCAAGCCTGCTAATTCATCGCTAAATATTAAAGTGCCAATTAATAGTCTTGATACCGGTGTTGCAAAATTTGATACCCATTTATGGAGCCCGGATTTTTTTGATGCGGCAACATTTCCTGAAGCGACTTTTAAAAGCACAAAAGTAACAGCGGTCAGTAAAGGCAAGTTAAAGTTAATGGGTAATCTCACCATTCACGGTATTACCAAGCCGACAACATTTGATGTGAGCATTAATGGTGTTGGACCACATCCCATGATGAAGTCACCATCTGCCGGTTTTGATGCCATCACCAAAATTAAGCGCTCAGATTTTGGTCTCGGCAAATATGTACCGATGGTGGGCGATGAAGTAACACTGCGCATCACCATGGAAGCCTCAGAAGCGAAGGCCGAATGAACAATGTTAATTCACCGCCCAGCCAATGAACGTGGAAAGGCTAAATCGGGCTGGCTTGATTCTGCTCACAGCTTTTCTTTTGGTCACTACCAGGACGATGCCTGGATGGGCTTCGGCCCGCTGCGCGTGATCAACGAAGACCGTGTTGCGCCAGGCGGTGGTTTTGCAACGCATGGTCACGCTGATATGGAAATTATCAGCGTGGTACTGCAAGGTGCCCTGCAACACAAAGACAGTATTGGCACCGGTTCCATTATTCGTCCGGACGAAGTGCAGCGTATGAGTGCCGGCTCTGGCATTCGCCATAGCGAATTCAATGCCTCGCAAACTGAGCCTGTGCATTTTTTGCAGATATGGATTATTCCTGACAAGAAAAACATTGAGCCGACCTATGAACAAAAGGCATTCCCGAGCGAAGATCGTTTGGATCGTTTGCGTCTAGTGGCATCGCCTGATGGCGCGGAAGGCTCGCTGAAAATCGCTCAACAAGCCAATATGTACAGCGCAGTGCTGAGTCCGGCTGCAAGTCTGCAACACCCGCTGAAGCCGGGCCGCTTGGGCTGGGTACAAGTAGTTTCAGGCGACGTGCAGGTGAACGGACAAGCTCTGACGACCGGCGACGGCATTGGCCTAGTAGATGAGTCCGACATCAAGCTTCAGACCGAGCGAGCAGCCGAGATTCTGGTGTTTGATCTGCCGAGGTAGGGTGGGCACCGCCCACCATTGCCTTGATGCGTGACGAAGGTGGGCGCTGCCCACCCTACGCTGGAAGCGGTTAGAATAGCGGCATTGATCAAGGATGTTTTATGACCGCCGACTCGATGCTAACTGCAGCCAACACCAAAACCCATTACGAAGTAACCCGCGATGCCTTGCCACTGAGCTGTCCAACGCCTGCCATGGCCTTGTGGAATTCGCATCCACGGGTGTATTTACCGATTGAAGAAGAGGGCAAATGCGTCTGCCCTTATTGCGGCGCTGAATACGTTTTGATTGACTGAGGCTCCTCTTGCGCCGCATCACCGTGGTGCAGTGTTTGCCGGCATTACAGGCCGGCGGTGTCGAGCGTAGTACCTTGGAAACCGCGCGTGCCTTGGTCGAGCGCGGCCATCGTTCTATTATTATTTCAGCCGGTGGCCGCTTGCAGGAACAATGCATCGCTGAAGGTAGCGAGCATTTTAAATGCGAGATCGGCAAAAAAAGTTTATTGATATTCCGGTCAATCCATAAATTCCGCGAACTCCTGAAAGAGCTGCAGCCTGATATTGTGCATGCGCGTTCGCGTTTGCCTGCATGGTCGGCTTTGCTGGCGATGCGAAATCTTCAACGTAAATCCAAATTCATCACCAGTGTTCATGGCTTAAATTCGCCCGGCTTTTATAGCGGCGTCATGATGCGCGGTGAAAAAATAATCTGCGTGTCAGATACCGTAAAAAAACATGTGCTAAAACATTGGCCGGACACCGACGATAAAAAAATCATCGTGATAACACCCGGTATCGACCCCAAAGAATTTTCCGCGAATCTGCAAATCGATAAACAATGGCAGCAGGATTTTTTTACCGATTACCCAAAGCTGCAAGGCGAAAAATTACTCTTATTGCCCGCCCGTGCTACTCGTTTGAAAGGCCATGGTTTTGCGCTGAATTTATTGGCCGCTTTGCGACAAGAAATAGGCGATGTGCGTTTATGTTGTTTGGGCGCACGCCAAGTCGGCCGCGAAAAATATTTACAGGAATTAGAGCAACAAGCGGAACACCTTGGGATTTCCAGTTTCGTTGAATTCCTCAAGCCAATAAAGGCTATCGACAAGGCCTATGCCCTTAGCGATCTGGTTTTGCAGTTATCCAATAAACCTGAAGCCTTTGGCCGTACTGTTATTGAAGCCTTGAGTATCGGCAGGCCGGTGCTGGGTTGGAATTTAGGTGGTGTGGGCGAAAATTTGCAGAAGTATTTTCCACAAGGTCTGGTTGAGCCCTTCAATGAAAATGTCTTGATGCAAAGTGCAAAAAACATTCTGCAAAATAAAATTCTCCCTGAACCGCAGGCTTTGCCCAGCCTGTCCTCGATGCAATCGAATATGATGGAGCTCTATGAACAGCTCTGCCCCTGATTCGGGTTTTCGCTGGGCACCTTATTGGGTGCTGGCTTTTGTTGCCCTGTGGCCCACGGTAGGTATTGCAGAAGCGGTAATGAGTCTGGGTGCAGTATTCGGATTTTTGTTGATACTGTGGCAGAAAGTTGCCTATCGTTCGATCTGGTTGAGTCGAGAAGCCTGGTTAATGACGCTGGCTTTTTTTCTTGCCTATTGGTTGCCGGAATTTTTTTCTGCCTTCGATGCGATCAATGCCAAACGTGCCTGGCGCGAAGTCTTGCTGGATTTACGCTATCTGCCTTTTCTCTGGCTGATTGCCTTGTCGGTGTCGAATGAAAAAGGCCGAAATTTAATATTTTCCGGCTTGGCTATTATCAGTTTGTTCTGGGCGCTCGATGGCATGGTGCAAGTGCTAACGGGTTTTAGTTTGGGTGGAGCGATGACCGAAGATCGTCTGAGTGGCATTTTTGGTTCGGATAATTTGAAGCTGGGTTTAGTGCTGGCAGCACTATCGCCATTCACATTGGATTGGGCCGATAAACGCGGCGGTATATGGGTGTGGTGTGGCGTTGCCTTTCTGGTCGGCACTGTTATTTTATGGGCCGGTGCGCGTGCTGCCTGGCTAATGTTTGGCATTGTTTTATTGGTGAGTGGCTGGCGCGTAATGGGCAAGCGACGTCTGCTGATTTTTTTACTGGCATCGAGCTTGATTTTATTGCTGAGCTATTTTTCATCGCCGGAATTGCGAGCTCGTTTTGAACGTACCGAAACTGCATTGCTGGGCAAAACCAGCGATGTTGATCATGCGCTTTCGGGTCGAATTAGTATTTGGAAAGCCGCACTTAAAATGACGGCGGAGCATCCGGTCAATGGCGTTGGCGTGCGGAACTTTCGCTATGCCTATAAACAGTATGCAGAAGCAGACGATCCATTTATCAATGGTGAGCAACAAGGCGCGCTTCATGCGCACCATTGGTTGCTTGAAGTCTTGTCGGAAACCGGTGTAATCGGATTGATTTGTTGGCTAGTCGGTTTTTACGCGATGTGGCGTGCCTGGCGTTGGTCGCCGCCGCGTGCTCGTTACTTGGCTTTTGTCCCAATGCTGGCCTGCTTCATCATTGTGTTTCCGCTCAATACGCATCTCGCGTTTTATTCCACGTTCTGGGGTGGTTGCTGGTTGATGCTATTGGCTATCTATGCTGGCTGTTTAGGTGCGCAGGATCGTTTTAATTTGCCTAGTGTTGAAAGTAAATGAAAACACTCACTGCTGTGATAACAACCTTTAATAACGCGGCGACTTTGTCCAAGTGTCTTGGAGGTCTGCAGTTTTGCGATGAAATTATCGTGCTCGATTCTGATTCGACCGATGCTACTCGTGACATCGCCGCACACTATCGAGCAAAGATTTTTATCGAAGCCTTCAAAGGCTACGGACCACAAAAACAATCGGCCATTGATAAGGCAAATTCCGATTGGGTATTGTTGCTCGACGCCGATGAATTCATTGATGCCATTGCCGCTGACATAATTCGTAAAGCAATTTCTGTAGATTCAGTCGATGGCTATCGCTTGCCGCGCCAGGAATGGCTGTTCTGGCAATGGCCACATTTGTCCACACGCGCCAATTGGCAGTGTCGCTTATTTCGGAAATCAAAAGCCGCCATGAATCAGGTGCCGGTGCATTCGGCACCGGAAGTGCAGGGGAGGGTAGAAAATTTGAGTCTGAATTTTTATCATTTCGGCGAAAAAGATTTAGCAAAAAAAGTGGAGAAAATAAATGCTTATTCCAGCGGTTTACTGGAACAGAAAAAAAGCGGCAGATTTCTTCGGCTACGCATTGTGTTCTATCCCGGCTTCGTATTTTTTCGATTCTATGTATTAAAGCGATATTTCTTAAATGGCTGGGCCGGTTATCTTGCTGCCAGAACGCAAGCTTTCTATGCATTTCTAAAATACGCAAAACGTCTGGAGCAGCAGAAAAATAACGAAAAAGGTGGTGCATGAACGCGCCTTGGTATTGTATTTTCATCAAACCGTTTTTCTGGCTCGCCATGCTGAGTGCTCGCTTGCCACAGCGTTGGTTGATGCGAGTCGCAAAATTATTCTGTCTGGCGTGCTGGCCATTTTTATATCGCCGTCGCCGTGTGGCATCCACCAATATTGAACTGTGTTTTCCAAATCTTTCGCTCCCGGAACGGCAAGACCTGTTCAATCGGAATCTATTGGCGACTTTCACTGGCGTGTTTGAATTATTTCGCGCCTGGTTCGCGCCTTCAAAGACTTTAGCCGGTGTTGCCGATATCCATGGCATGGAACGCCTGAGCGCAGCCGTGGCAGAGGGTAAAGGTGTACTGTTATTGACTGGGCATTTTACCCACACCGAACTGGCGGTGCGTTTATTAAGCGAAGCCCTGAATAAAAAAGTACGCGTAGTCGTGCGCCGTCATAATAATGCATGTATCGAGCATGCCTTTGAAAGCGCGCGCGCCCAAGTGTTTGGTGACAGTATCGAGAAAAAAGATCTGCGGGCTTTATTAAAAGCTTTGCGTGCCGGTGATGCCGTTGTGTATTCGTCGGATCAAAACTTCAATTATCAACATGCCTTTGTCCCTTTCTTTGGTATTCCTGCCGCTACTTTAACCGCGACCCCAAATATTATTGAACGCAGTGGTGCCGCTATGCTGCCATTCTGGTTTTATCGTGATGCTGATAATCGCTATCAAATCAGGATAGATACGCCCTGGGAAAATTGGCCAAGCACCAATGCCGTTGCCGATACCCGTATCTATATGGAAAAACTTGAAGCCGTTGTGCGCGAACACCCCGAACAATATTTATGGGCGCATCGCCGATTCAAAACCAGACCCCAGGGTTCGCCGAATATTTACCCGTAGGAGGGCCTTCTAGGTCCGACAAATTTCGTCTGACACTTATTCGTAGGAGCGTCCTTTAGGCGCGATAAATCCGGCGAGGTTTTCGGGTCTAGAAGGCCCTCCTACGACACATCACGAATAGTGATTAGAATTACCATCCGGCGTTCTTTTGAAACGCTGATGTATCCATAAATATTGTTCGGGCGCGCGTCGGATTAACTGCTCCATCATGGCCATAACTTGTGCGGTATCAACAGTAGCATCCGCGCTTGGAAAGTTTTCTAAAGCAGGCCATATTTCCAGACAATAACTACCATCGCTATTTCGCTGATGAAAAAACGGCAGCACGGCGGCACCGCTCATTCTTGCCATTTGATGGGTCGAGGTAAGACTTGCTGCAGGTTGATTGAAGAAAGGCACAAACACACTTTCACCACGTCGGGTTTCCTGGTCGGGGGCAAACCAAAGTACGCCGCCTTGTTTCAAACAACGTAGTGCCGGGCGTATTTCATCGCGACTAAACATTTGTTTGGTGTAGCGGGCGCGGGCTTTTTTAACTGCCCATTCAAGGGCCTCGGAGTCGTGCGGGCGATACATGCCATTGATCTCAACATCACGACAGAGCAGTCGCACGCATATTTCAAGTGTAGTGAAATGCGCCGATACCAAAATGACACCCTTGCCCAGTGCTTGTGCTGCTTGCAGATTTTCCAGACCTTTCAAGGTGTAGGCAGGGTCATTGGGGCTTAAGCGACCCCACCAGGCGCGCAAAAATTCGAATACACCAAGGCCGAGCGCGGTGAACATGTCATGCAAAATGCGCTTACGTTCTGTTTCGCCGAGCTCGGGAAAACACAGGGCGAGATTGATACTTGCGTTGAGGCCGCGCTGCCACATAGATGCCCGCATTAGTCTTCCCAACGCTTTTCCACCGAGTATTTGCAGGCGTGATGGCCAATGCGCCAAGGTCCAGCCGAAGGCAATTGCAATCCAAACGGGCCACTGGCGCGGGCTGACCGGGGCTTTTGTCAATTCATCTGTCATAGTCAAATTCTAACGCGCTTTTGTGCTTGCTCGGCTATGCTTAGCCCATGAGCCTGACATTTTTACAACGCATCAGCTTGGCGGCTTACTCCTTGGTGATGTATGCGTTAACGCCATTGACCCTGATTCATCTGGTATCGCGCGGTTTTAACCAGCGCGAATATTTTCAGCGTTGGAGTGAGCGTTTCGCCATGTATCGAGCACCCGCAAAAACGCCATGTTTATGGTTGCATGCGGTGTCGGTTGGCGAGGTGAATGCGATCACGCCATTATTGCAGCGCTTGCGGCAGCGTTATCCCGATACGCCTTTGCTAATTACTACTACCACGCCGACGGGGTCAGCACGCGTAAAAAGCCTGTTCGGTGATAAGGTGCAGCATGTGTATCTACCCTACGACACGCCCGGTGCGGTGAATTATTTTCTGAATTATTTTCAGCCCAAAATTGCCATCATTATGGAAACCGAAATTTGGCCGAACTTATTTGCAGAAATCGGTAAGCGCCAGATCCCTTTATTGATCGTAAATGCACGCTTGTCGGAAAGATCGATGCGCGGTTATCGAGTTATTGCCTGCCTGATGAATATTGCCGTGCGCGCGGTAACGCAAGTGGCGGCGCAATCACAGGCTGATTTGCAGCGTTATCAAAAATTGGGTATCAAGCCTAATCAAGGACAAGTCACCGGCAATCTGAAATTCGATGTTGAATTGCCAACCCAATTAAGTGAGCAGGCAAAACATTGGCGTGCCGTCTGGGGAGTGCGCCCGGTATGGATTGCAGCCAGCACACATCCAGAAGAAGAAGCGATGGTAGTGGCGGCGCATAAGCGAATACGCGAACAACATCCCAATGCATTATTGTTCTGGGCACCACGGCATCCCGAGCGTTTTGAGTCAGTAATGGAATTAGTCGCCGCCGCGCAATGGCGGGTGGCCAATCGCATAAAACATCAGCAGCCAAATGCCGATTCCGATGTTTTTATTATTAATACGCTTGGCGAGTTACTGGCATTTTACGCCTGCGCCGATGTAGCGTTTGTTGGTGGCAGCTTTCAGGCAATTGGCGGTCATAATTTATTGGAACCAGCGTCGCTTGGCATACCTTCAGTCGTCGGACCGAATACGTTTAATTTTGTCGATATCACCCAATTACTTTTAGAAGTTGGCGCAGTGCAGCAGCTGGCAGCGCCCGATGAATTAGCCGAAGCGATTCTGCATTTTCTCAATGATAAAAAACTCGCACAGCAATGCGGCGAAGCCGGCCGCAAACGAATTGAACGAGAGCGTGGTGCGCTTGAGCGTACCCTAAAAATAATTGAGCATTATTTGGCGTAGGGTGCGCTCCAGCGCACCATCGGTTGCGATATTCTTTAGAGGTGGTAAATTCACCCAATAAAAAAAACGGCGCCATCAGCGCCGTTTTCAGATCACATAAACAGACAAATTAATTATTGATCAATGCCGCTTCTGCATCTACGGTCAGACTGCGATTGACGTTTTCAACATCGCTAAGTTCCAGTATACCAGCGGCTTGGCGTAGACGTAGAGTGTTCACCAGGAAAGCATGGCGGGCACGGGCGTATTCGCGTTGTGAGACATAGAGGTTTTGCTGGGCAATCAGCACGTCAACAATCGTACGGGTGCCGACTTCAAGGCCCGCTTCACCGGCTTCATAGGCCGCTTGTGCAGAAACTACTGCTAGGCGACGGGCTTCAACTTCGGCTTGACCTGCTACCAGTGAACGATATGCGCTTCGTGTCAGGCGAGTAATGGCTCGTTTTTGCTGTTCGAGTTGATCTGCGGCAATATCGCGTTGATTGATCGATTGACGTACACGCGATTGTGTTGCGAAGCCACTGAAAATAGGAACGCTAAAAGTTACGCCAATTCTACTTCCATCGGATGTGTTTGTTGGAGGGAAAGAACTTGAAGTTCCCCAAGTGGCGCCGTCTGCATAACCCAATGTTGCTGACAAAGTAGGTAAATGCGCAGCACGAGCAGTTTCTACATCTTTATTTGCCGCTGCTAGCGCTAATTCTTTTGATTGCAAAACTGGATTGGATTCCAATGACAACTTTACCCAATCTTCGAGTGTGCGTGTGTCATCGTTTTGTGGTTGATAGTTGGATGCCAGACCCTTAATGTTTTCAATAGGCTGGCCGGTAATTTCTGCTAGCGCTTCACGAGAATCGTCCAATGCATTTGCTGAAGCAATGGCGTTGGCACGTGCGCTGTCATAGCGTGCACGTGCTTCGTGAACGTCAGTAATAGGCGCCAGTCCTACTTCAAGGCGTTTGTCGGCCTGATCTAGCTGGCGTTTGACGGAACGTTCTTCAGCCCTGGAAGACGCGAGCGTTTCGATACCTGTAAGCACATTAAAGTAGGCATCTGCTAAACGAATGGTCAAGTTGTCTTCGGCGGCATCTAAATCTGCAACGGCAGCTTTCGCACGTGCCTTGCTAGCGCCAATGCGTGTGTAATTGCTATGGTCATAAATTGATTGTCGAATATTCAGGCCTAGATCACGCGAGCGTGTGTCTGAGCTTGAAGTTGTTTGGCCAATAATAAATTGGCCGGGATTCAAAGGATCGGGCTTGTTACCAATCCCTGTTCTATCGTTATTACTATCAGTCAAAGTTGCATCCGCACTGATCTGCGGCAACAACGCCGAACGTGATTGCACTACGCCTTCGCCCTGTGCATTTTTCTGCGATTCAGCAGCAGACAATTGCGGGTCGCTTTGGCGTGCCAAGTCGTAGGCCTGAAGTAAATCAGTGGCCTGGGACTGGGCGCTCAAGCCGGTCAGTAATAAAGCTAAAGCGAGTGGGTGCAAACGCATAGTGAATCCCTTGAGTAAAAAAATATTAAAAAATATCAAAAATAAAAAAATTACAAAGTGAAGCTGGGCACTGGTTCGGCGCCATGCAAATAAGGCACATCGGTTTCAAATAAACTTTCTTCATGTAAACTTTCACCGCGATGGGTCACACGTAGGGCTTCTTGCACGGGTGAATGACCACGAATAATAAACATGCGGCCATTGGGTTTTAGCCATTGAACAAAAATATCAGGAATATTCGTGACGGCAGCAGTGACGGCAATCGCATCGAAACGGCGGTCGTTTTGCCAGTTCAGTGCATCGGCACATTCGAGACGAACATTACGAAGACCGAGGCTTGTCATTTTTTGTTTGGCTTGTTCGATAAAATCAACATGAATATCCAGGCTGACGACTTCACGCGCCAAATGTGACAAGCATGCGGTGATGAAACCAGAACCGGTGCCGATTTCCAGCACGTCGTCTTGCAGATTCAAATCCAGTGCTTGCAACAAGCGGCCTTCAAGCACCGGCTTCATCATCACTTCACCATGCGCCAGTGGTAGCGCAATGTCGGTGTAAGCCAGGTTGCGGTGTTCGGTGCTAACAAAATCTTCGCGATGAAGCTTATGCAGGACATCAAGCACGCGCGGGTCGAGCACATCCCAGGGGCGAACCTGTTGCTCTACCATCGCAAATCTGGCTTGTTCGAAATTCACTGACATATCTATCGTCCTTGTGCGCAAAGAGCCATATTTTACGCTCGAAGCGGCTTGGCTGGTGAAAATAATGCCGTAAATGTCCGCCACCACTCAGTGCCGGAAGTCATCGGGTCCACAGACATGGCTTGCATCTTCATTACTTTGCCTTGCTCAACGTCAAGCTGAGGTCATGATCATGTTTTGCATAGGCACGAATAAATACGTTGACCACTTCTTCGGCGTGCGCCAAGCGCTCATCGGCATCGGGCAAGGGCGCAACCCCGACCATGACTCGCATATGTCGTACGCCTTTAAGCAACACGAAAAAATGTTCAGCCGCTTTGCTGGGATTGGAAATATCGACGTCGCCGCAGTCGTGGCGCTGACTTAAAAACATTTCCATATCTTTCAATGTACGTCGCGGCCCGACCGCAAAAAATATTTCTGCAAGCTTGGTGTTTTGGCCAGCTTGCGCCGCCATGATGCGGAAAAGCTGGATCGCGCATTCATCCATGGTCAGGTCTATAAAACCCTTGGCGATCAACATTAAAGCTTCGCGCAGGCTCAGTTCTGGGTGTAACTCAAAAGCCTGATGCGGCAGCTGTAGTTCGCAGAATTGTTCTACCGCTGCGCCAAAAAGCGTGTCTTTATCGGTGAAGTGGCTGTAAAGCGTGAGTTTTGAGACGCCAGCGGCTTGCGCAATGGCGTCCATGCTGACGGCGTCATAGCCTTTGGCCGGAAATAGGGATTGCGCGGCAGCCAGGATGGCAGCGCGCTTTTCGGGGTCCTTGGGGCGACCGGGGGCATTGGGGCGGGAAACTAGGTTCATTGGGCAATAGTGTAAATTAGTTATTGAACTGGCTGGTAAACTAAATATACTATACCGCAAAGTTCAGTAATAGAGATGTCCCATGAAATTGCATCAAGCCGCCGCTAGTCTTACCTTAATTGCCTCATTTTTGCTGCTAACAGCCTGTAAAGACGAGCCTGTAGCCGAACCGGCGCGTCCGGCCTTGGTCGTTCAGCCAGGAGCAGGCATTGCCTCGGCCAGTGTTTATTCCGGCGAAGTGCGCGCGTTTGAAGAGCCGCAACTTTCATTTCGGATCAGCGGAAAAATCGCCAAACGCTTTGTTGATGTGGGTACTGCGGTGAAAGCGGGTCAGCCATTGGCACAGCTCGACGCAAGCGACGTGAACCTGCAAGCGCAATCATCCCAAGCCGCTTTGGCCTCGGCGCAATCGGATCTGGCTTTAGCTAAATCGGAGCTTCAGCGCTACAAAGCCTTGGTCGATAAACAAGTGGTGAGTCGTTCTTTATATGACACCCGAGTGTCGGCCTATGCCGCTGCCGCGGCTCGAGTTAAACAAGCCCAAGCCGGCTCCAATTTTTCAAGCAATCAAACCAGCTATGCCGTATTGCGTGCGCCAAAAGATGGCGTTATTTCACAGCGAATGGCTGAGGCAGGGCAAGTGGTGGCCGCCGGACAAACCATTTTTGTACTGGCGACTGACGGGGCGCGTGAAATTTCAATTAGTGTGTCCGAACAATTTGTGTCGCAATTTCAACCGGGCCGCAAAATGCAGGTTGAATTATGGTCAGCACCCGGAAAAATATTTCCGGCAACACTGCGCGAAATTTCGCCTTCGGCCGATCCTTTGGCACGCACTTTTGCAGCCAAGGTAAGTTTTAAGGCCGATAGTGTAAGAGCCGAAGTTGGCCAGAGCGCACGCGTTTATGTGCAAGATGAAAACAGCAGCAAAATGAGTTTGCCGCTTTCGGCCATACATCAACTAAACGGCAAACCGGCGGTATGGGTTTTGCAGAAACTCTCTCCAGTTGAAAATAAAACACAGACTGAAGAAGAACAAAAACAATTTGAACAGCAGAGCTTGCGTGAACAACAAGTACATTTAGTGCCCGTGCAAATTGGTGCCTATGGCGAAACCAGCGTGCCAATTTTATCAGGTGTAAAAACGACGGATTGGGTCGTTATTGCCGGTGTGCATTTATTGCGCGAAGGTCAACAGGTGCGCGCAGTCGATAATAATAATCGTGAGGTAGCTGCCGCATTTAATGGCATTGCCGCCAACAAAAACACGGCCAATTGAAATGAGTAACTTCAATCTTTCGGCTTGGGCGCTAAATAATCGCACCTTGGTGTTATTCATCATGATCGTGCTCGCCTTTGCGGGTATCGTCAGCTATCAGCGTTTGGGTCAATCAGAAGACCCGCCATTCACCTTCAAAATAATGGTGGTACGTACTTTGTGGCCGGGAGCAACGGCCGAAGAAGTATCGATGCAAGTGACCGACCGCATTGAAAAGAAGTTGATGGAAACCGGCAGCTACGAATTTATTCGTTCGTATTCGCGCCCGGGTGAGTCGATGGTGATGTTCATGGCCAAAGATTCGATGTTTTCCGACAAATTACCCGAGTTATTTTATCAAGTCAGAAAAAAGACCGGCGATATTAAACCGACCTTGCCTGAAGGCGTAGTCGGACCGTTTTTTAATGATGAGTTTGGCGATACCTTCGGTAATATTTATGCGCTTTCCGGCGATGGTTTCGATTACGCCACGCTGAAAAATTATGCCGAACGACTCGAACTGGAATTGCATCGTGTTAAAGATGTAAACAAAGTTGATTTGCTGGGCTTGCAAGACGAAAAAATCTGGATCGAGTTGTCAAATACCAAGCTAGCCACGCTCGGTATTCCGATGACAAAAGTACAGGAAGCCATTGATCAACAAAATGCGGTAACGCCTACTGCATTTTTTGAAACCGGCAGCGACCGCGTGCAGCTTCGGGTGGATGGCGCATTCGACAGCGTTGAACAAATCAAGAATTTCCCCATCCGCGTAGGCGACAGAAGTTTGCGTTTGAGTGATGTGGCAGAAATAAAACGAGGTTTCACCGACCCGGCCCAACCGCGTATGCGATTTATGGGTGAAAACGCGATTGGTATTGCGGTCTCGATGCGGCCGGGTGGCGACATCATTGAACTGGGTAAAAATCTGGATGAAGATTTCGCACGCTTGAAACAAAGTTTGCCAGTAGGTATGGAATTGCGAAAAGTGTCGGATCAACCGGCCTCGGTCGCTAGTTCCATTAGCGATTTTGTACGCTCATTGGCAGAAGCAGTGATCATTGTATTGGCAGTGAGTTTTTTCTCACTTGGCAAACGCGCTGGCGCCGTGGTGGCATTGTCGATTCCGCTGGTATTGGCGATGACATTTGCGGCGATGGCGTATTTCAATATCGGTCTGCATAAAATTTCTCTCGGCGCCTTGATTCTTTCGCTTGGCCTGTTGGTGGACGACGCCATTATCGCTGTTGAAATGATGGCGGTAAAAATGGAGCAGGGCCTTGATCGCTTCAAAGCCGCCAGCTTTGCCTATACCAGCACCGCATTCCCCATGTTGACCGGCACCTTGATTACGGCGGCAGGATTTTTACCGATCGCGACTGCGCAATCAGGTACTGGCGAATATACCCGGTCAATTTTTCAGGTTGTTACCATTGCATTGATATTGAGCTGGATTGCCGCAGTTATTTTTATTCCGTATCTGGGCGCACGTTTATTAGCCGACCCAAAACCGCTTGAGCATGGACAAAGCCATCATGAAGTTTATGACACTGCTTTTTACAAAAAATTTCGCCGCCTAGTCGCATGGTGCGTGACATATCGCAAGACCGTTATTTTAATTACACTTTTAGCAACAGGATTGTCATTGTTTTTGTTCAAATACGTGCCGCAGCAATTCTTTCCTTCTTCCACTCGTCTTGAATTAATGGTGGATCTGGAATTGTCTGAAGGCTCCTCTTTGAAAGCGACCGAAATTGTGGCCAAGCGCTTTGAAAAAATAATCAAGGACCGCAGCGAAATTGAAAATTATGTCGGTTATGTAGGCACCGGCTCACCGCGCTTTTATTTGCCCCTCGATCAAAAATTGCCACAAGCAAATTTTGCTCAATACGTATTAACTGCCAAGAGTAATGCAGAGCGTGAGCAACTCAGGACGTGGTTAATAGAAAAATTCAAAACCGATTTTTCCGATATACAGGCGCGTATTAGTCGCCTTGAAAATGGTCCTCCGGTCGGTTACCCCATCCAGTTCCGGGTTTCTGGCGAACATATCGATAAAGTGCGTGAAATTGCGCAGCAAGTGGCATTAAAAGTCAGAGCCAATCCCCATGTTGATAACGTGCATCTTGATTGGGACGAACCCAGCAAAGTGGTGCGTATTCATATCGATCAAGAACGTGCTCGTGCGCTGGGTGTGAGCTCTGCACAGGTTGCGCTATTCTTGCGCGGGTCCTTGTCGGGCACGCATGTCAGCACGTTTCGACAAGATAATGAGTTGATTGAAATTGCCTTGCGTGGCCCGAATCAGGAACGTGAAAGCCTGTCCATGTTAAGCAGCTTGGCGGTGCCGACCAGTAATGGTCGGGCGGTGCCTTTATCACAAATTGGTACGCTGGAATATGGTTTTGAAGAAGGTGTGATTTGGCATCGCAATCGCCTGCCTACCGTGACGGTACGTGGCGATGTGTACAAAAAAATTACGCCACCTTTTGTGACGGCAGAAATTTTGCCGACACTTGAATCCATCCGTGCAAATTTACCAAGTGGCTATTTGCTGGAAACAGGTGGCACTGTGGAAGACTCCGGCCGTGGTTCAAAATCGGTTGCCGCTGGTGCGCCATTATTTTTATTAGTGGTAGTGACGCTGTTAATGATTCAGCTGAAAAGTTTCCGCCGCATGCTGATGGTGCTAATGACAGCGCCCCCGGGCTTTATTGGTGTGACGCTGTTCCTGTTGATATTTCAGGTGCCATTCGGTTTTGTCGCCATGCTCGGTACGATTGCGTTGTCGGGAATGATTATGCGCAACTCGGTCATTTTGGTCGATCAAATTGATCAGGATATTGCCAGTGGTCATACACCAACCGAGGCCGTGATTGATGCCACTGTGCGCCGTTTTCGCCCGATCGTGCTCACCGCGCTGGCGGCTATATTGGCGATGATTCCACTTTCTCGCAGCGTATTTTTCGGCCCCATGGCAACCGCGATTATGGGCGGCTTACTGGTGGCAACTGCATTGACTTTATTGTTCTTGCCAGCGTTATACGCTGCGTGGTTCAAAGTGCCTGCGCCGGATATGAAGCAATACACGTAAAAGTTTCGCGACCGAGTCTGTCTGCCTGGCTCCCTCCCCCTTGTCACAGGCAGACTCGGAACGCGATTTTTGATATTGACGCCTGTCGTGGGAGCGGCGTAAGCCGCGAATGGTTGGGCATGCGGCAGATTTATTCGCGGCTTACGCCGCTCCCACGAATAGAGAATGGACTTTACATGCAGAAAATCGAAATATACGTGCAGGAAAACGATCTTATAAAGGCAGCGGTCTTTCCTGCCAACCCCGATAAAAAATTGAACCGCAGCGTGATTGTCGGACCTGCTGCCGCTGTTTCACAAACCTATTATCAGGGCTTTTGCGAATACCTAGCCGTTACCGGTTTCGATGTCATGAGTTTCGATTTCCGTGGTGTTGGTCAATCCAAAACACGCCCTATTCGCGAGTATCGCGATGTCGGCTTCCTTGCCTATGCGGAACATGATTATCCGGCAGTGGTAAATGCCATGTTGGAAAAATTCCCCGGTCAAAAATTATTTATCGTGGGTCATAGCGTGGGCGGCTGGATGCCGGCGCTGACAAAAATTAGCGGCAAGATTGATGGGCTGGTTACCGTTGCCGCCTTGTCGGGGTATTGGCGTTTAATTTCTGCACCGCAACGCTATTTACATTTTATGGCTTGGTATTTTATTGCGCCGCTGGCAATCAAAATTTATGGCTATTGGCCCGGTTGGGTCGGCATGAAAGCCGATACTTCAGCCGCGCTCGGTCTGGATTTCGCGCACTGGGCAAAAAAGCCGGGGTTTATTTTTGACGAGCCGCGAATTAATGCCACCGAGCATGCCAATCGTTTTCTCGGCCAACTGCATTTATTTCAAATCGCCGATGACAGCTGGGGCACGCCCGCTGCCGTCAAAGCGGTGCATGATCGCTATCCCAATGCAAAAACGCGCGCGATTGAAGTGATCGAACCCAAGAAATTCGGTATCCCATTTATCGGGCATTTTAATTTCTTCCGCAGCGCCCATCGCGATACTTTATGGGCGCTGGCCTTAAAGCGGCTTCAGGAATTCGGCTAATTTCTCGATATCACTGGCACCCGCCGTCCCTTCATGATGAAATAGGCCCCGAAGCGGGGGTGCCATATAAGGCTGAGAAATACCCTTTGAACCTGATCCGGTTAATGCCGGTGTAGGGAGCTCGCACGTCAGGCTCGATACGAGCTTTTCTGGCATCGCCGTTTCGTCGATTACCTAAAGGACGATGCCATGAATGCACTACCCAGCGAATTATTGCGCCAAGCACAGGAACTTTCCGAATCCGTGACCAAGCCGTTCACCGGCTCAAAGAAAATCTATGTGCAGGGCTCGCGTGCCGATATCCGCGTACCGATGCGTGAAATCGAACTTAGCGACACCAAGAAAATTGTCGGTGTAGAAAAAAATGCACCGTTCTGTGTTTACGATAATTCCGGCCCCTACACCGACCCGACTGTCTCGATTGATTTGGCGCAGGGCTTAAGTCCGCTGCGGGCAAAATGGATTGAAGAACGTGGCGACACCGAATTACTTTCAGGCTTGAGTTCCGAATTTGGTCGTGCTCGCGAGCATGATGTAAAACTGAATTCCGTGCGTTTTGGTAGTCGCCCAATGCCGCGTAAAGCCAAAGCCGGCATGAATGTATCGCAAATGCATTACGCACGCCGAGGCATCATCACGCCGGAAATGGAATTCATCGCCATTCGCGAAAACCAGAATATCCAGGCGATTCGCGAAGACCATTTATTGAAACAACATGCTGGCGAACATTTCGGTGCCAATTTGCCGAAACTGATTACGCCTGAATTCGTGCGTGCCGAAGTTGCCTGCGGCCGCGCGATTATTCCGGCCAATATTAATCATCCAGAAATTGAGCCGATGATTATTGGCCGTAATTTTCTGGTCAAGATCAATGCCAATATCGGCAACTCGGCAGTGAGTTCCGGCATAGCCGAAGAAGTCGAAAAACTGGTGTGGTCCATGCGCTGGGGCGGTGACACCGTAATGGATCTTTCGACCGGTAAACATATTCATGAAACCCGCGAATGGATTATTCGCAATTCACCGGTGCCAATCGGTACCGTGCCGATTTATCAGGCGTTGGAAAAAGTCGATGGCCGCGCCGAAGAGCTGACTTGGGAATTATTCCGCGACACCCTGATTGAACAAGCCGAGCAGGGCGTGGATTACTTCACCATTCATGCCGGTGTATTGCTGCGTTATGTGCCGCTAACCGCCAAGCGCGTGACCGGTATCGTGTCGCGTGGCGGCTCGATTATGGCGAAATGGTGTTTATCGCATCACAAGGAAAATTTCCTTTACACACATTTCGAAGATATCTGCGAAATCATGAAAGCCTATGACGTCAGTTTTTCTTTGGGCGATGGTTTGCGTCCCGGCTCGATTGCCGACGCTAATGATGCTGCACAATTTGGCGAGCTTGAAACGCTCGGCGAGTTGACAAAAATCGCCTGGAAGCACGACGTGCAAACCATGATCGAAGGCCCAGGCCATGTGCCGATGCAATTGATCAAGGAAAATATGGATAAACAATTGCGTGAATGTGGCGAAGCGCCGTTCTATACGCTTGGCCCGTTAACCACCGATATTGCACCGGGTTACGATCACATTACCAGTGCGATTGGTGCCGCGATGATCGGCTGGTACGGCACCGCGATGCTTTGCTACGTCACGCCGAAAGAACATTTGGGCTTGCCGAATAAAAACGATGTGCGCGAAGGTTTGATGGCCTACAAAATTGCCGCGCATGCCGCCGATTTAGCGAAGGGCCATCCTGGCGCACAAGCGCGAGACAATGCCTTGTCGAAGGCACGTTTTGAATTCCGCTGGGAAGACCAATTTAATCTTGGCCTAGACCCGGACCGTGCCCGTGAATATCACGATGAAACTATGCCCAAAGATGCACACAAAGTAGCGCATTTTTGTTCGATGTGCGGCCCGCATTTCTGTTCGATGAAAATCACCCAGGACGTCCGTGATTATGCCGATGCCCAGGAAATTGAAGCGACCGAGGCATTGGAAAAAGGTATGGCCGAAAAATCAAAAGAGTTTTTGGCGCAGGGTGGACAGGTTTATAAACCCGAATGAGTGCGATTGATTCACAGCGGCGAATTTTATGTGCCGGGCTATCTGCTGCTGCCGCGTTTACGGCACTGCCTTCTTTTGCGAAATTGAATTTTTCGCAGACGGCATTCTCATGGGAGGGCATTTTTTCGGGTTTGAACGAAACCCAGCGAAATTTGTTATCAGACCCGACTCGCGAAATTCAAATCCTGTACTCACAAATCAATCGCGATGCGGCGGGTAAGATAAAACTGCATCACCACGCTTTTCATCATGCCCCCAAGCGCTGGTTTTTTCCTGCCAGTACTATGAAATTACCCCTGGCTTTATTGGCTTGCGAAGAGGTGGCCAGAGTGGGTGGCAATTTGGAAAGTGCCATCATGCTGCGGCAGCCACCGGAAACGGGGAACTGGGATGAAGCGGAGCCCTTGAGTGAATCTTTACGTCGCAGTTTGCGTCGTACTTTTACTGTCAGTGACAATATTCCGTATAACCGTTTTTATGAATTATTGGGCGCAGACAAAATTCATGCGCGTTTGAAAGCGCTGGGTTACCCAAATACGCGCGCTATTTCGCGCTTGGGTTCGCGCGATCTGAATGCCAATCTGAGAACGGGTTCCGTACAAATTATTGATGCCAATGGCAAACCTTTGGCGGGCTTTGCGCCACGGGTAGCGAAGAAACGCTCATTCCCTTTTGGGCGTGCACTAAAAGGCGACGGCTTTCTTGGCGATGATGGCGTATTGATTCCAGGGCCGCATGATTTTTCCAATGGCAATTACATGCCGCTGGCCGATTTGCATCAGATGTTAGTCGCCTTTATTTTTCCGGAAACGGTGCATGAATCACAACGCTGGAAAATTCCTGCCGATTGGCGCGAAGGTATCCTGAAAGAAATGGGTCGCTACCCGCGCGAATCTACCGATCCGATTTATGCAGCGCCCGAATATTACGATGGTTTTACGAAATTTTTTGTGCTTGGTGATAATAAGCAAAATGCTCCGGAAGGCTATCGCGCTTACGGAAAAATTGGCGAAGCCTACGGTTATCTGACCGATTCCAGTTATATGGTCGATAAAAGCGCGGGCCGTGAATGTTTTTTATCGGCCGTGATTCACTGTAACCCTGATGGTATTTATAACGATGATAAATACGATTACGAAGAAGTCGGCTTGCCGTTTTTAGCAGCTTTGGGAAAAAGCGTATTGGCTTTAAATAAAACAAACAGAACGTAGGAGCTGTGTAAACCGCGAATTTCCTCGTAAGCCTGGCAGGGTGTTGCTGCTCACCTTCGCGCAACAAAAGCATGCAATCCAAAACATATTCGTGGGAGCGCCCGTCAGGCGCGAATGATCTGCGACAAAGACAACAATAGTTCTATAGTTGTTCGCCCAAATTTTTAGCCGTGTAGTTCCGTTGTTACTTTGACATTCGCGCCTGACGGACGCTCCCACGGTATGGATCATGCCGTAATAAAAAAGCCGCAGTGCGGCCTTTTTATTGGAATACAGCATTGATAAATCAGAACAGTGGTTTATTGGGTAAAGAGTTGTAGCGCGCGACCGCTTCCATAATCATTTCTTTGGCTTTTTCTGCATCGCCCCAGCCATTGATTTTGACCCATTTGCCTTTTTCCAAGTCTTTGTAATGTTCAAAGAAATGGCCAATACGAGCTAGGGCTAATTCGCCCAAGTCGTCGGCATTTACCACATGGTCGTAACCGGGGAAAACTTTGCTAACTGGCACCGCGATAATTTTTTCATCACCACCGGCTTCGTCAGTCATCAACAAGACGCCGACCGGGCGCACGCGAATTACTGAGCCGGGAATTAGAGGGACTGGCATCACTACCAAAACATCGGCAGGGTCGCCGTCACCGGAAAGCGTGTGCGGGATGTAGCCATAATTGGTGGGGTAGCGCATGGGGGTGGTCAGTACGCGATCAACAAAAATGGCGCCGCTGGCTTTATCTACTTCGTATTTAACTGGCTCGGAATCCTTCGGGATTTCGATAATGACGTTGACTTCATTCGGCACATCTTTGCCGGTCGGGACTAAATCTAGGGGCATCGGTAAATCCTGCTGTGTTCAATGGGCGCAGGATACGGCAAAAGCGCCGAGCATTCACTCTTTGATCAGCTTCTATTTTAGGTGCCCAGTGGTCAGTGAAAGCTCGATTCAAAAAACGTGGCTAATGCTTTTGTTCACAAATCAAAGACTTGTCTAATGGGCTAATGCGCGCTAGAAAACTCATTGCATAAGCCTATTAAGAAGGAAGCGAGCTTCAGCAGTTCCATTTTTTGTAAAAGCAGGCTAGATTGCCGGGTGATAAGGAGAAATTATGCGAACTGATGCAGTGCTAGACCCCGCGGCAATTGCTTTGTTGCGCTCTTTGGATGAGCAAAAGCCTGGGTCGTTTAGAGACTTCGTGCGTATGTTTGTGACCGAGGCGCCTGAGCGCGTTAAAAAAATTGAATCTGCATACGCAACAAATAATAGTGATGAGCTCAGCCAGCATGCTCATTATCTGCGTTCAGCCTGTTTAGCGCTCGGTGCCGGCCAATTAGCCGCAACTTGTCATGATCTTGAATATCTGGATCCACAGGCTTTGACTGGCGGAAATACCGATTTGAATCTTGGTCCTCTGCATGCGCGGTTACGTGAAGCTATGATTGCTCTGCTGGAGTTGGCTGAAGCAAGTTAGCGGGCAATTCGTTTCTCAATGCATTTGTCCAATTATCAATGGCAAGAAAAAACCCCGCTGATGCGGGGCTTTTTTTGAATGTTTTTTCAATCTTTCGTGCAATGTGCCTTGAGCGATTTCATCACCTTCATCATCGCATCCTTGTTTTGTCCTTCTGCTTCCAGATCCGAAAGCTGGATGACGGCAACCAGCCCTCCCGACGCGATCGGGCAACCGACAATATAGCGATCGAAACTGTCCGAATTTTTTTCCGTATGGATAAAGCGACCGGTGAGTTTCTCGCCACTATCAAGTTTGACTTCAACGTCCTTGCCTGTTTTCGTATAGCCGACGCCAACTTCCTCTTTTGTCATTTCTTTTTCCAGTAGCGGTATCAGCGCAGAACCGTCCATCCCCTTGTAAAGTTGGACCAGAAACAAATCGCCATTGGCCTGGGCGAGCAATACCTGCTTGATTTGATCACTCAATACCGAAACCGTCGGGTTCATTGATGACGGATGCTCGAAGGCTATGCCATCGATTGTAAAGGTGGCCGTTGCCTTTTTCTCGAGCGATACATTGATGCTGCCTTTCGTGGTCTGGACCGTTTTTTGTTCGCCAATATCAATTTCGTAGGTTTTGCCATCAATGGTAAGTATGTAATTGCCGGCAAAGGCCGCCTGCGTAATGCAGAAGGCGAATAAGCCATATAGCCATTTGTTCATCCGGGTTCTCCAGGCTCATAAGTGGAATTCAGGGTAACAAAAAAGCCCCGCCGAAGCGGGGCTTTTTTTTTCAGCAAGAAAATATCAAAGTGTGGTCAGCATTGGCACCAAGAGCAGTGCAACAATATTGATAATTTTGATCAGCGGATTAATCGCCGGACCTGCGGTATCTTTGTAAGGGTCGCCAACGGTATCTCCGGTCACGGCGGCTTTATGGGCTTCCGAACCTTTGCCACCGTGATGGCCTTCTTCAATATATTTTTTCGCATTGTCCCAGGCACCGCCACCGGTACACATCGAAATCGCGACAAATAAGCCGGTCACAATCGTACCCATCAGCAAACCGCCAAGTGCATCGGCACCGAGTGTCATGCCGACGATAATCGGAATAAATATCGGCAGCATGGAAGGAATGATCATTTCGCGAATCGCTGCTTTAGTCAGCAAATCGACGGCTTTGTCGTATTCCGGTTTGCCGGTGCCATCCATAATGCCTTTGATTTCGCGGAATTGGCGGCGAACTTCAATCACGACTTCGCCCGCTGCACGACCGACCGCTTGCATGGCGAAGGCGCCGAACAAGTAAGGAATCATGCCGCCGATCATCAAGCCAATAATCACATCGGTATTGGTGAGTGAAAAATTAACCGCATCAGCACCAAACTTTTCGGTGAGCTTGTGCGAATAATCCGCAAACAAAACCAGCGCAGCCAAACCCGCCGAACCAATCGCATAACCCTTGGTAACCGCTTTGGTGGTATTGCCGACAGCGTCGAGAGCATCAGTAATTTTGCGAATATCGGGGCCTAGTTCGCTCATTTCAGCGATACCGCCGGCGTTGTCGGTGATTGGACCGTAAGCATCAAGCGCCACGATTACACCGGCCATCGAAAGCATGGCCGTTGCTGCAATCGCAACACCGAATAAACCCGCTTGACCGTAGCTACCCCAAATTGCCAGCGCCACCACCAAGACCGGTGCTGCAGTGGATTTCATCGACACCGCCAAGCCAGCAATCACATTCGTGCCGTGTCCGGTTTCAGACGCTTTAGCAATATCTTGTACCGGCGCATATTCGGTTGCCGTGTAGTATTCGGTAATCACGACCATAGCGGCAGTTAAACCCAGACCAATCAGGGTGCACCAGAACAGTGGCATACCTAAATCTTTGCCGAACATTTGATCGGTCACAAAATAGAAGGCGATAGCTGCGAGAACACCCGATACAGCCAAGCCACGATAAAGCGCGTTCATGATCTTGCCGCCATCGCGTACTTTCACGAAGAAGGTGCCAATAATCGAAGCAATAATCGATACCGAACCCAGCGCCAGCGGATACATCACACCAGAGGCGCCATAAGTATTGAAGGCAATACCGGCCACCAACATCGAGGCAATAATCGTTACCGCATAGGTTTCAAATAAATCGGCCGCCATGCCGGCACAGTCACCGACGTTGTCACCGACGTTGTCGGCAATAACGGCCGGGTTGCGTGGGTCATCTTCCGGAATTCCGGCTTCGACTTTACCGACCAGGTCGGCACCAACATCGGCGCCCTTGGTGAAAATGCCGCCGCCTAAACGCGCGAAAATGGAAATCAACGAGCTACCGAAAGCCAAGCCAATCATTGGCTCCAGCGCTTGGTTCAATGATTCAGCCGTGATGCTTTGGCCGTGCAAGACATAGAGCAGAAAACCGGCGACTCCGAGCAAGCCCAAGCCGACGACCAACATGCCGGTAATCGCGCCACCTTTGAAGCTGACATTCAAGGCAGCATTTAAATTTTGCGTTGCTGCTTGTGCGGTCCGCACATTGGCACGCACCGAGACAAACATGCCGATAAAACCGGCAGCACCGGACAAAATGGCGCCGATGGCGAAACCAACTGCGGTTTCCCAATTGTGCAAGCCAAAACCAATCACAAAAAACAGCACCGCGCCGACCATTGCAATGGTCATGTACTGACGACGCAAATAGGCGCCTGCACCTTCCTGAATGGCCATGGCAATTTTTTGCATGCGCTCATTACCGGCCGGTTGGGCCAGTACCCAGCGGGTTGCGAAAATGCCATAAAGAATAGCGATAGCCGCACAGGCCAGCGCTAGCTCAAAACCGTATTGCTCAAACATGCCTCTTACTCCCCATAAGTTAAACACTAAGCAGTCAACAAAAAACGGCTGAACGCCGCTACACCCGAGTATCGCAGAGGACACGGGGTTAGCGCCAGCTGGGGCAGGGTTTGTTGATAGCGTGGATTGCGGGCGATGGCAAAAAGCCACGCTGTAGGAGGCTGCTTGCGGGCGATACCAAAAATCTAAACCCGAAGGAGGCCGCTTGCGACCGCCATGGACGACGGGAGCGACGAGCATTTTCCGACCGGGCGACTTCGGCTCAGTTAGCCTTGGCGAGGGCCTGCTGGTATTCCTGCGAGCTAGTCATCTGCAAGCTCGGTTGACCATTGAAAAAGTTGCCGTCCCGACTAGCTTTGACGTAATAGGTCTTGCCAGCCGTGATATCAATCTTGAAGACCTGTTTGGTACTCGGGTCGGCCATATAGTAGTAAGTGCCCGGGCCGAGAACCTGCTCGAATTTTTCACCTTTCTTGAGCTTGGCCAACTCCTGGTTCTGACTGGTCAGCGCATAGGCTTTACCGCCGTCATCGCTGGCACGATAAAAAATGACAGTAGCGGTGTCCTTACTTTGCGCTAGCGCGAAGGTATTGGCGAAAAGCAGTAATAAGCCGGCAAACAAGATGGCCACCATTTGTTTCATAACATTCCCCGGAAGATCAACACACAATGAGTATCGCAATCAAAGAAAGAGCTAAGGCTCGAAAGCGCGATGGCAAGGATATACCGAGTCGGGATATTTTCCAGTATGGAAGCAATTGGGTATTGCCAACTTTATGTTAAAAACTGTTCCTGCCATTGTGGTCCATTCAGAAAACTGGATATGCCTAGCCAATTTTGTAACGCGAGCAATAATAAAAGCCCGAAGACCGGGCTTTTATTTGAGAACTTTGCGATTATTTTTGTTTGATAATTTTTGCAGCAGCTTCAGAAGATGCCTTGGCGAAATCATCCAGACCTTTTGTGTTGGTCCCGCCGAAGGCGCCGCCCCATTTAGTATCTGCTGCTTCGTTTTGGCCAATGACTGCGCCGGTTGCTTTACTGACAACGGTTAGTCGAACACGTACTTTTTGCGCACCGGCACCAAAGCCGATGAAATAGCGCAATGCCATATTTCCTTTGCGGAAATCCAGAATGTCGCCTTTTAAAATAGCTGCCGTCTGAGGGTTAGGGCAACTGCCTTTTTCGGCGTCCACGACAGTGACTCCTTTCGCCTTGTTCGGTAAATGCTTCAAAACACCAGCCTGTATAAGCTCGATGTTTCGTGCAGGAATCGTTGCGGCACGATCTGTTTGGCTGTCCTGCTTTTCCTCAGAAACTTTATATTTTTCGACTTCGACGCAATCAATAGGAGCCGTGGACACAGAAGTGAGAGCAGGCACGGAAGTGCTTGTTTCTTGTGCAATGGAAGCGGTGCTAATCAGGGCCGTGGTTAGAGCAATCAAGCAGAGATTGAATCTGAGCTGTGTTTGCATTGGCGATGTCCTTGTTGGGTTGTGACGTGATACTAATCCTAAAACAAGATAGATAGGTGTGGAATTGTGTTAACTCAAAGTTTTCTTAGATAGCTCGGTAACCCATCTTTCCCATAAGGCACCCACGCTTCACCTGCAATCAAGGGAGCCAGATAAGTCCGGCATGCAGCCGTAATCCCGTAACCATCTTTACGAATATAGTTGGTCGGCATTTTCTTTTCATGATTGGCGATCTTTTCCAATGATGCCGCTTCCACTTTCCATCGATATGGCTTGTTGGAAACCCGTTTGATCACCGGCATTACGCCATTCATGCCTTTCAAGGCGTACTCGACTGCTGCTTTGCCGACGGCTAGCGCATGTTCAAGATCGGTTTTAGAGGCCAGATGACGCGCCGAGCGTTGCAGGTAATCGGGCACGGTCCAATGCACTTTCATGGCTAATTTATCTTTTACCAAGCCAGCGATTAGCGGGCCAACGCCGCCTAATTGCGAATGCCCGAAAGCATCTTTGCTGCCTTCGGTTTCTGCCAGAAATTTTCCGTCAGTATTCTTTACTCCTTCAGACACCACCACCACGCAATAACCCACGCGATTTACTGTGGCTTCTACCGCCTGCAAAAATTTCGCTTCATCAAAGGCAATTTCTGGAAATAAAATAATATGCGGGGCATCGTTTTTACTTTCCCCGGCCAATCCTGCTGCTGCCGCTAGCCAGCCGGCATGTCGGCCCATGACTTCATAGACGAATACTTTGGTGGATGTTTCTGCCATCGCGGCGACATCCAGGCTGGCTTCAAGAATTGAAACAGCGGTGTACTTCGCTGCCGAACCAAAGCCCGGGCAGCAATCAGTGACGGCCAAATCGTTATCGACCGTTTTAGGGACGCCGATGCAAACCAAATCGTAGCCGGAGGCTTTTGCGAGCTTCGATACTTTCAAAGCCGTATCAGCGGAATCATTACCGCCGTTATATAGAAAATAGCGAATATCGTGTTTTTTAAATACTTCCAGCAAACGCTCGTATTTTTCACGGTCTTGTTCGAGTGATTTTAGTTTGACGCGGCAGGAGCCGAAAGCACCGCCAGGCGTATGTGCGAGCGCTTTAACATCGGCTGTAGTCATGTGTCGAGTGTCGATCAATTCGTCCCGAAGCACTCCCAAAATACCGTTCTTGGCGGCAAGTACCGGGATTTTTTTCGCGCGCGCGGCCTGAATCACGGCACTGGCGGTGGCATTAATCACGGCGGTGACTCCGCCTGATTGTGCGTAAAGCAGCTTTCCTTTGCTCATAACAATCAATCTCTTGCTGTTGTTTATTGACTTGATCGCCGCAGCCCGTTAGCGTGACGGTGTCCGCACGGCGAATCGTGGGCTCCACTATAACCAATCGGAGCGACGACAGCTGTGCGTTTATTTTTTTGGAGTTTTTCATGCGATTGGTATTGTTAGGGGCGCCCGGCTCGGGCAAAGGTACTCAGGCAACAAAGCTGCGCGAACATTTGCAGGTGCCGCATATTTCAACAGGTGACTTATTACGCGCTGCCGTGGCGGCGGGTTCGGAGTTGGGCATGAAGGCAAAAGTCGTAATGGCCTCGGGCAACTTGGTGTCGGACGACATTGTGCTGGGCATGCTCGAAGAACGCCTGTTAAAAGCCGACACCGCCAATGGTTTTGTTCTGGATGGCTACCCGCGTAATTTGGTGCAGGCCAATGCGCTGGAAAAATTGCTCGAAAAAATAAAACAGCCGGTCGATGTTGCCGTGCAGCTCGACGTCAATACCGATTTGCTGGTCGAACGCATTGCCGGTCGAGCCAAAGCCGAAGGCCGTGCCGACGATACCCCTGAAGCCGTTCGCCATCGTTTGAATGTCTATAACGAATCTACTGCGCCAGTCGTCGATTTTTATCGCAACCACGGCACCTTGGTACATGTTGATGGCGTGGGTAGTTTGGACGAAGTGTTCAATCGTATTATTGCCGCCATTTCTCAGACAGATGTGGGCTGATTTAACAAGTAAAGCGAAATAATGAAATTACATATTCTCGGAATTTGCGGCACCTTTATGGGTGGCGTTGCCGCGCTTGCGCGTGAATTGGGCCATGAAGTGGATGGTTCGGACCAAAACGTGTACCCACCCATGAGCACGCAGCTGGAACAATTGGGCATCACGCTGAGCTCTGGTTATAAAGCCGAAAACATTACTGCCGATACCGATCAAGTGATTGTCGGAAACGCCTTGTCACGCGGTAATCCGGCCGTTGAATATGTCTTGAATCAGCAGCTCAATTATATTTCCGGTGCTGAGTGGTTACGTGAAAATGTATTGCCGAAACGCACGACACTGGCGGTTGCAGGCACACATGGCAAAACCACTACGACTTCGATTCTTGCGTTTTTATTGGAAGTCGCAGGTCGTGAACCAGGTTTTCTAGTTGGCGGTGTGCCAGAAAACTTTGGTGTGTCCGCGCGCCTGGGCAAAGGCAAAGAGTTTGTGGTTGAGGCCGATGAATACGACACCGCTTTCTTCGACAAGCGCAGTAAATTTGTCCATTACCGTCCAACGGTAGCGATTTTAAATAATCTGGAATTTGATCACGCCGATATTTTCGATGATGTTGCCGCGATCCAGCGACAGTTTCATCATCTTGTACGCATCGTCCCGGGCAATGGAAAATTAATCGTCAATGGCGAAGACAAATATCTTGCCGAAGTATTAAGCATGGGCGCTTGGTCGCCGGTCGAGCGTTTTTCGCTGGACGGCAATACCGAATGGACTGCGCGCTTGATTGAAAACGATGGCTCTGAATTTGCCGTGATTTATAAGGGCAAAGAATTGGGCGTTGTGCAATGGTCTTTGCTAGGCAGGCACAATGTGCTGAACGCATTGGCCGCCATTGCCGCCGCCAATGCAGTCGATGTCGATGTCTCTAAAGTGTTACCCGATTTATCCGAATTTCAAAGCGTAAAACGCCGCATGGAAAATATCGGCAACGCTAACGGTATTACTGTGTATGACGATTTCGCGCATCACCCCACTGCCATTCGCACAACGCTCGAAGGCTTGCGGGCAAAAATCGGTAGCGCCCGTATTGTTGTCGCCATGGAGCCTCGCAGTAATTCCATGCGTCTGGGTTCACATGCTGCAGAGATTGCCCCTTCACTAAACGCCGCCGATGCCGTGGTGTTTTTGCATCGCCCCGAACTTAGTTGGGACGCCGGTAAAGTGATTGCCGCACTCAAGGGCCACGGCCAAACCGCCATGACGGTGGACGGCCTGATTGCCGAACTTAAAGCCCTCGTGCGTGAAGGCGATCATGTGGTGTTTATGTCCAACGGCGGATTCGAGGGCGCACCAAGAAGGTTCCTAGCCGCGATTGCATAATTTTCGTAGGAGCGCCTTAAGGCGCGAACGATGCTCGCAGATTTGTCGCGGCTTACACCACTCCTACGATACACTTTCTCACGTGAGCCAATCCGAACTACCACTATTTCCGCTAAACACCGTCTTATTTCCGGGCGGTATTTTGCCGCTGCGTATTTTCGAGCCGCGGTATCTCGACATGGTGAAAGAATGCATGCGCAATAATCATGGTTTCGGTGTCTGCATGATTATTCAAGGTGAAGAAATCGGGCATAACACCGCGTCGGCGGCACTCGGTTGCGAAGCACGCATTGTCGATTTTGATCAAACTCCTGAGGGATTGCTGGCCATTACCGCGCAGGGCGCACGCCGTTTCCATGTCGAAAATGTCAAGGTTCGTGCCAATGGTTTGGTCATGGGCGAAGTGACATGGTTGCCCGAGCTACCCGAGCTGCCGGTTCCGCCGGAATACCATGTGCTATCGCAAATACTTCAACGTATTCTGGATAAAGCAGAAATGTCATTCGACAAACAAGACTTGGAAAATGCCGATTGGGTAGTCTGGCGTCTGGCAGAGTGGTTGCCATTGTCGAATCTTGAGCGGCAAGAATTATTGCAAGAATCGGATGCCCATCTTCGATTACAAAGCCTGATAGAAAAAATCCCGAATTTCCAGAGTATTTAAAACATGAGCAGCTTGAAAGGTAAAACATTATTTATCACCGGTGCATCGCGTGGTATCGGCTTGGCAATTGCGCTGCGAGCCGCACGGGATGGCGCCAATATTGTTATTGCGGCGAAGTCGGATGTGCCCAACCCCAAGCTGCCGGGCACTATTCATTCCGCCGCGAAAGCCGTTGAAGAAGCTGGCGGCAACGCGCTGGCGTTGCGTTGCGACATTCGTGAAGAGGACCAGGTCAAGGCGGCTGTTGAAAAAGCTGTTGAGACTTTTGGCGGCATCGATATTTTGATTAACAACGCCAGCGCCATTTGGTTGCGCGGCACGCTTGACACACCCATGAAACGTTTTGATTTGATGAGTCAGGTCAATTCGAGGGGCACCTTTATGTGCTCGCAGATTTGTTTGCCGCATTTATTGAAATCGGACAATCCACATATTTTGACCTTGGCGCCACCGATCAACCTTGACCCGAAATGGTGGGCACCACACACCGGCTATACCTTGGCGAAAATGGGCATGAGTTTTGTAACGCTGGGGCTTGCCGAAGAGTTCAAGGGTAAAGTCGCCGTCAATGCCTTGTGGCCGCGCACGGTGATTGCGACCGATGCCATCAATATGATTCCGGGCGTTGAGTTATCCAAATGCCGTACGCCAGAAATTCTGTCGGATGCTGCACATGCCATTCTCGTCACGCCACACGCCCAACTCAACGGCCAATTTATTATTGACGATGATTTTCTACGCGAGCAGGGCATCACTAATTTTGATCGTTATGCGGTTGATCCATCGCAAACACCCTTACCAGATTTTTTTCTGGATTAATCGGCTTTCATTAGGAGAGTCTTATGCAATATCTGCACGCTATGGTTAGGGTCCGCGACCTAGAAGCTTCCATGAAATTTTATCGGGATGCGCTTGGCTTGATTGAAACCCGACGCAAAGATTATCCGCAAGGCAGGTTTACTCTGGTCTATTTTGCCGCGCCGGAAAATCCGGATTCCGAAGTTGAATTGACCTATAACTATGACGACGAAGATTACGGCAATGCCCGGAATTTCGGACACTTGGCGTTTGCTGTGAACAATATCTACGCGACATGTGAACATTTACGAAAGCACGGCGTGATCATTAATCGCCCGCCGCGCGATGGCCGCATGGCTTTTGTTGTTTCGCCTGATAATATTTCGATAGAGCTGCTGCAAAAAGGTGAGGCACTGCCAGTTCAAGAGCCATGGACATCAATGCCGAATATTGGCAGCTGGTAAATTTCGTAGGAGCGCCTTCAGGCGCGACCGAACTTGCAGAATTGTCTGTCGTAGGAGCGAGCTCTGCTCGCGAACCAGATTGCGATAATGCACACGCATAGCGTAGATTTAATCACATCACAGAAAAATACAGGGTGCCTTTCTATATTGCTGGTAGATCTTTGCAAGCCTATCGCGAGCAGAGCTCGCTCCTACGTTCAATGTCTGTCGCAGACCTTTCGCGCCTAAAGGCGCTCCTACAAAAAAGCCTCGCTAGCTTAACGCCTGCCTCAAATCTTCAATCAAATCATCTATATGCTCCAGCCCTACCGACATCCGCAACAAATTTTGTGGCGATACTGGATTCGGGCCTTCAACCGATGCACGGTGTTCAATAAGCGATTCACAGCCGCCTAAGGAAGTGGCATTGATAAATAATTTTAATTTTCCCGCAAACGCGAGTGTCGCTTCGCGGCCACCTTTGACATGTATGGACATCATGCCGCCGAAGTCGCGCATTTGTTTTTTTGCAATGTCATGGTTTGGGTGTGACACCAGGCCGGGATAATTTACTTTTTCGATGGCTGTATGTGAATTTAGGAATTCTGCAATCCTACGAGCATTGCTGCAATGCCATGCCATGCGTGCAGCCAGCGAGCGTGCGCCACGTAAAATTAGCCAAGCACTAAACGGCGACAAAATATTGCCGGTGATATGGCGGCGATGCGCTACTTTTTCGTAAAGCGCATCGCGTTTTGCAAATATCAACGAGCCACCCATGACATCGCTATGACCACCGAAATATTTCGTGGTGGAATGCATCACGACATCGGCACCCAATAAAAGCGGCTGCTGCAAGATCGGAGTGGCAAAAGTGTTGTCGCAGACAAGCAGAATATTATTCGCTTTGCATAATGCAGCAATGGCTTGAATATCCGACACTTCAAGCAAAGGATTCGACGGTGTTTCAAGCCAAATGCATTTTGTTGTTTCAGAAATAGCGGCGCGCACGGCATCAAGATCGCACATGTTGATCGCGCGAGTGCTCACGCCACGTTCGGGTAAAAATTCTTCACCCAGGGTGCGTAAACCACCGTAGCAATCTCGAGGAATTAATATCTCGGAAGCAGGCGGTAAACATTCGAGCAAGCCATTCATTGCCGCCATGCCCGATGCAAACGCTAACGCCGCTTCCCCTTGTTCCATCGCGGCAAGGCACTCTTCGAGCCGTGATTGTGTGGGATTTGCCTCGCGCTGATATTCAAAACCGGCAACGCGTTCACCGGCAGGGCCGTGTTGAAAAGTAGTCGCCAAATGAATGGGGGGAGTTACCGCGCCGGTTTCTTTGTCGGGCTCACCGCCCGCATGAATGGCCAAGGTTTCAATACGCATTGAGTGCTCCAAGTAGTAAATTGCGTGTACTTAATTCGGAAATAAATTGATCTTCGTGTTCAAAAATAAAAGCATCCAGTCCGGCTAATTTTGCGCCTTCAACATTCTTTTTTTTGTCATCCGCGAATAGAGTAGAAGCGGGCGAAAAACCCAAGCGCCGCAAACATTGGGTAAAGCCGGTTTCATCAGGTTTAGCAAAGCCCAAGCTACCCGAACAAACGAATCGTGAGCGGAATAACGGCATGAGCTCAGGCACTATTCGCTCGGCATATTGAGAAAACCAATGCGCGTTATTGGTGAATACGCCAAGCTGAACTTGCGCCGATAATTGCTCGCAAATTTGCAACATGCCCGGCCGAACGCGGGTGGCTTGTCTGCGTGCTTTGATGAAATCATCATTAGGAATGGTGAGCCCCCATTCGCTACGTAGCAAATCCATATAGATATCAAGATCAAATTCACCTCGGTCCGATCTTGCTTCCAGGCCACTCGTAAATACGGCGTCGTGTACGTATTTCTCGGTGGCGCCGGTGACATCGGCCAGCGCACGACAACGAATGTCGTGGCTGTAATCCACCAGCACATCGTCTAAATCGAGCAATAGTAATTTCGGCTTGGTCATGGTTTATTTTGTTTCTAGAAAGGCTTCGCGCGCTGCTTCAATAGTGTGATTGATTTCGATGTCACCATGCATTGCACTCAGGAATCCGGCTTCATACGCCGAAGGTGCAAGATACACGCCGCGTTTCAACATGCCATGAAAGAATTTCTTGAAAGCGGCAATATCGCAACTGGTTGCATCGGTAAAATTATCGACGTGTTTATCGGTGAAGAATAAACCGAACATCGCACAGCTTCGGTTTGTTGTTACCGAAACTCCGGCTTCATGTGCAGCGTTTTCAAGACCATCGCAAAGTTGATGCGTGCGTTTTTCCAGGTTCTCGTAGAAACCCGGCGCTTGAATTAGTTCCAGTGTTGCCAGCCCTGCAGCCATTGCCACCGGATTACCACTTAGTGTGCCGGCTTGATAAATCGGGCCGCTTGGCGCGATTTGCTGCATTAAATCCCGGCGGCCACCGTAGGCGCCGACCGGCATGCCGCCGCCAATGATTTTTCCGAAGGTACTTAAATCCGGTGTGACGCCATAACGTGCTTGCGCGCCGCCCAAGGCAACCCGGAAACCGGTCATCACTTCATCGAAAATTAAAACCGAACCATACTGTGTGCACAGATTTCGCAAGTGCTGCAAATAACTATCTTTCGGCAAGATGCAATTGGCGTTGCCAACAACCGGTTCGACAATTAAGCCGGCAATCTCATTGCCGACTTGTTCAAATAATTGTGTCGCTGCATCAAAGTCATTGTAAGGAAGCGTCAAAGTTAAATCGGCCAAGGCTTTCGGCACGCCCGGTGAATCCGGAATGCCCAGCGTTAGCATTCCCGAACCTGCCTTGACTAAAAACGAATCACCGTGGCCGTGGTAACAACCTTCAAATTTCACGATTTTATTGCGACCGGTCGCTCCGCGCGCCAAGCGAATAGCCGATAGTGTTGCTTCAGTGCCGGAATTCACCATGCGCACCATTTCGCAACTTGGTACCAATCGGGTAATGGTTTCTGCCATGGTGACTTCAAGCGCATTCGGTACACCGAATGACAGGCCGTTTTTCATTACGTCGGAAACGGCCTGCAAGACTTTTGGATGTGCGTGACCTGCAATCATCGGGCCCCAGCTGCCGATGTAATCAATATAGCGATTGCCATCGACATCGATAATATAAGCGCCTTCGGCACGGGCGGCAAAAAACGGTTCGCCGCCCACGGATTTAAATGCTCGTACGGGTGAGTTCACGCCGCCAGGTAATAATAATTTTGCGCGTGAAAATAATTCGTGACTTTTTTCAGTGTTCATTTTGTACTCGGGATTAGCTTGCTAAAACGGGAAATAAAACTTTGAACTTCGGATGCCGGGTTGGCGGCATCAAATGCCGCGCCGATCACGGCAATAAAATTTGCGCCAGCCGCAAGCGTCTGCGCTGCATTGTCGGGTGTTATGCCGCCAATCGCCACCATCGGCAAATTCAATGGCGCGGCTTGCGAAAATAATTCCAGACCAGCGTTGCGAGCCTGTGGCTTTGTGGTCGAAGAATATACTGCGCCAAAGGCAATGTAATTCGCGCCATCGGCTACCGCTTTTTCTGCACGTGCAAGCGAGTTGTAGCAGGAAACCCCAATAATGCTGTTTGGGCCAAGCAAATCTCGTGCAGTTTTCAAATCGCCATCGTGTTCACCCAAATGCACGCCATCGGCACCGAGCTCATGCGCCAATGCAACATTGTCGTTAACGATAAAAACAATACCGAGACGGCGGCAATGCCGAAACAAAACTTTCGCTTGCCCTTGCATTTGATCGGTATTCGCCAATTTATTTCGATATTGCAGTACGGCAATTCCGGGAATTAGCACAGCTAAAACCCGTTCCAAAAAGCGCCCGCTGTCGGAATCATCAGGCGTTATGAGGTACAGGCCGCCCTTGGGCAAAACAGTGCTGGGGTTCATGGCGGTGTCATTTGAAAAATGCGAGAATAGTCCCGAATTTTAAAGGGTTTCGTGTGTCTTATGAGTGATTCAACAGCATTTCGTAGCTATATGTGTGTCGTTTGCGGCTTTATTTACAATGAAGCCGATGGTTTGCCTGAAGAGGGTCTTGCCCCCGGCACTCGCTGGGATGACATTCCTGATTCCTGGGTATGCCCGGATTGTGGCGTGACCAAGATGGATTTTGAAATGGTGGAAATTTAAGTTTTGCGGCTAATTGAGATTTGTCCGGATGCTGCTCAAATCCACCAGATAATTTCTCACCATTTCTTCATCGTCGGCATTGGGCGTCAGTTTTAGATAACTCGCCAAATCTTCGCGGGCGCCTTTTACATAGCCAAGCTCGCGATACGCCAAACCGCGATCACGTAATGCATCAGAGTTGTCGCTACTGATTTTCAATAAGCGATCTGCGCTTCGTGCAACGCGTTCCCAATCGCCGGACTCCACATACAAGCCTTTAAGATTGCGCAGCATCCGCGACAAGATCATGCGATGCGTGGCAGGCGCAAGAATTTGATAAAGCTCCTGATCATCGGGTGGACGGCCATTCATATGCGGTGTTGCGCGCTCTTTTAATTCTTCAACACTGACTGGACGCCCTTTATTGAATGGGTCCATTACCAAAATGCCATCATCGACCGGCAAGCGCACCAGGAAATGGCCGGGAAATGAAATCCCATCCAACGCCAGTCCAAGTTTTCGCATCAATTCAATTTGCACAACCGCCAGTGAAATGGGAATGCCGAGTTTGCGATTAAATACTTCGTTCAAATAACTATTGCGTGGGTCGTCGTAATGCGTGTGATTGCCGGCAAAACCCTGCTCTTCAAAAAGATACTTATTGATAGCGGTGAGTTGCGACGGTAAATCCAGCTCGGGATTAATATGCGGTTGCAGGTCGGTTGCAAAGCGGCGAATTTGTTCAACATACATGCCGGCGTCAAGCTGTGGGTATTCATCACTTGCAATCAGTAATGCGGTTTCAAGCAAAGGCAATTCATCGTCGTCGTAGGCGGCGAGAGTGCTCCAATCCGGCAGTAGATAAGACGATGTCATGGTTTATAAATGGAGCGTCCGTGCACTTAATCAAGGTGTGGCGGTAAGCGAAACATTGGATGAGACTTTCATCTCGTCGCCTGTTTGAATTTTAAATAGCTCGACCGACCCTGCATTTAATTCCAGCACATACAAGGCTGCGCCATCGCTGGCGTAGGGCGGGCAGTGATCGCCGGCACTGCAAGGCGGCACGCGTTCTTGCGCAGAAACCAATTTTTTGTCCTTGCTGAAATATAAAATATCCAGCGGAATATGCGTGTTCTTCATCCAGTAGGCTTGAGGTTCTTCGCTGTCATGGATAAACAACATGCCGGTATCTTTTTCCAGCGAATCGCGAAACATTAATCCGCGTGATCTTTCTTCATTAGTGTCAGCTACTTCAACGGTGAAGCGCTGTCCTCTAATTTCAACCCAAGGCTTGGATTGCAGGCCAGAGCAGGCGGGCAGGGTTAAAGCGAGTAGGAAAACAGGGATTAAGCGCATAAAAATTCCTTGATGTATGGCATGACCTTCTCTATTGCGTGTTCGCTTGTCAAGCAATTTATTTTTCATTTAAGGCTTCTAAAAACCATCTTGAATGTATATAGTTCGCGGCCCGGAAGAACGACAAGCCTAGTGCTTCAAGTCTTCAGGGAGGGTAAATAAAGTTTGAAACAAGGTGTTGACCTTCTTCAAATATGCCCTATAATGTGCGGCTCCCTTGAGCGAAACGCCTCGGGACGGATTCTTCGGAATCCACGTATATGATCTTTGACAGTGTGCGCAGGAAATTTGTGCGGGCGTCTGTAGAGCGGAGTTAAGTCCAATCTTGCAGATGTCTGTTAACAGCTTTAAGTCAATTCAG
>JAYSQD010000136.1:0-3361 GCA_043721835.1 Arenimonas sp.
CAGCAAGTGAGCAGTCAGCAAGTTAGCAGTTAGCAAGTGAGCAGTTAGCAAGTGAGCAGTTAGTAAGTGAGCAGTTAGCAAGTGAGCAGTTAGCAAGTGAGCAGTCAGCAAGTGAGCAGTCAGCAACGGAGCAGTTAGCAAGTGAGCAGTTAGCAACGGAGCAGTTAGCAAGTGACTTACCACTGACAAACCGGAGGCAGGGTCGAAAATCGAAAACTGAAAATAAATTGAACATTGAAGTTGCACATTGAAATTAGCTGGTAATTGTTTTCATTTTAGAAACAAAGTTCATCGTTTGATGGGGCGCACCCGGTCTAACTGAACAAATCTCAGAAGAAAGCAAAAGCAGGATACAGCAGGGACGAGCATCATTTCACATCACATCAATCCGATCAATTACACTGTAGAGCAACATCAAACGCGTCGATTGCACAATTATCCTTCATTCATTTGCGCTGGCTGCCAAAATGATTGGGGACGATAGCGATAGCAACGCCATCGTAATTGTTTTTGAGCTTGAGGAATTTGGCATTGTCGATTTGAGTAATGATGATGTCGATGTCAATCCAACCATCCTATGGCGAGACGACATCGATCATTACGTCGAAACTGATGGTTCCTTGTTGCTTCTCGAGCACAGAACTTGTGGTGCACCAAATTGTTCGATAACGACACAACTCGATTTGTGCACGAAACATTTACTAGAAATCGGGCTTTGTGTAAAAACTAGCGGCGTTGCCAATGCTGGATTTGGTCTCTTCGCCACCAGAGAGTTCAAGAAAAAAGATAGGATTGCCCAATTCGTCGGCTCGCAATCCAAGTACAATGAGCACTCCAGGTACTTATTGTCGTTGTGCGGCGACAACTTCTTGGATTGCGCACTTAAGCGATGCGCGGCGGCTTGCGCCAATACGCTGCTTCGCCATAACAATTGCACCATCATCCACTGCCGACGAAAAAAGGTGCTGTCCATCAGAGCAAACACGACAATCCATGCCGGCTGCGAGATTTTTGTGTCCTACGGACCATCGTATTCCTTAAAGACAAAGGCAGAGACTGAAGCTGAAACGTAGTCGTTTTTTGATTGCTGTAACGTAACATAATATTTTTCTTTCTTTCTTCCTTTTCTTTAATTTCCCTTGAACGCAACGCAACGCAACGCAACGCAACGAAAAGAAAAGAAAAGAAAAGAAAAGAAATATATTGATCGATGGTTCCCTTTGAAATTGAAACAGAGCATGCTGCAGATGACTTCCTTCCTGTTGATTTGATTTGATTTGATTTGATTTGATTTGATTTGATTTGATAACGCAAGAAAGACAAGAGCTATGTTACAAATCAAATCAAAGCACGTGGCAGATTATTTTGTTTTCTGTTTGTAAGCAAGACAATCATGCCGTGCAGCGTTTGTCAACAACTCGGACACAATATGCGGACATGTCCGCTGGCAAAAGAGAAAAATAATGCCAATGCCAATGCCAATGCCAATGCCAATGCCAATGCCAATGATATAGGCACATTGAATCGAGACCAGGACGAGGGCCAGGACAAGGCGAAAAAAAATCAGCACTTTTGCTACATTTTACAGCAGGTCGGAAAGCCCCACCTGTGCAACTATGTCGGATACACGGTCAATTTTGGTCGACGTATACGCCAGCACAATCAACTCATACGGGGCGGCGCGCGCTTCACCAAGAACCGCGGCCCGTGGGAGTTCCTGGTAGTGATGACATGTGACTCTTGGACCCACATCCGCGGTCTGCAGGTGGAGTGGCTGGTAAAGCACCCAACTAGAAAAATAAAGCGACCGCCCTGCTTTCACGGATCCGCGGGCAGGATCCGCAGTTTAGTCGAAATCGTGAAGCGAATTCCTGCGACCGAATATTTGACCATGTATGTGCACCCCGCGTACATGCAGATGGCCGAGGGGCTTGCCTTGCCTGCGCCAGTACGTTTCGTGCCCGACGTACAGTCCCTAGTCCTACTCCAGTCGAATCCAATTCACTCCAAGAAAACTTGTGCATAAGAGTATGAATACAAAGTCTAGCGTTCATTCGACAAAGCGATCTCTAGTAAAATCTATTTCGCCAGTGGACTTGGTTACGAATGGGCAATTTTCGACCCCAGGCCGGGGTGACGGCTACAGCGTCATATACAACGACGTGAGTGTCCCGCCGCTTACGACTGGTCTTCCTAATTGGACAATGACTGGACGCACTGTGTACTTGGGTAGAGGCGCAACGCCCTTCGCCAATTTCTTGGCAACCTCCCCAACCCGACTACATTACGTGGTCGTAACGATCGAAGAGCCGCCGACGCCCGTAACCATCACTCAGAGCATCGACATTACCAGTACCGGGACGTACGCAGTCACGATATACATGTGCTTGCGACTCGCCTTTCAATTTCCGACAATAGTGGTCAGCTTCAACGGCGTGTCCTTCAACGCCACGAATATACAATTGAACGATTTTCAGTTCACGGCCAACTCCTTTACGGCGTACGTGGCCTCCCCAGGTGCATATCCTCTCAAAATTACCTTCACGGGCACCGGCGGCCAGCAGATAACCATAGCGTCAGTGTCAGTGAATAAGGTCACGTACTCATAAAAGTAAGTGATATCAATCAATTTACAAAATTACAAAATCACAAAATTACAAAATCACAAAATCACAAAATCACAAAATCACAATCTGTCTGTCTTCTGTCTTTGTCTGCCGATTTCACAGTCACAGGTACGCCATCATGTACCGTAGCACATCGTTTTGCAGTAGGCTATTCTTCTCGGCGCTGTGGTACCGCGCGAACGCCGCCCTGTCTCTGTCGCTCTGGATACGAAACCGCATCGCGTCGGCCCTGGCCGCCTTCAGTCGCGCGGGGTCCAGCACGGGGTACTTGCGTCTCGCGTCTATGGCGCGCGCGGCCGCCGCCCTCTCGCGGTACAGCTCTGTCTCTGCCTCGGCCGCTCTCAGCTCCGCCTCCGGGTGCACACGGGCCCTGGGCTCCGCCCCGCTCCCGCTCCTCGCCTTGGTCTCTGTGGCTCGCGCCGCGGCCTTTTGTTTTACGTGGTCCTCTGCCTTTCCGATCATGGTCTTGTGCCGAGATAAAAATGTGAATTGTGCATTAAATTGTGATTTGCCATTTGCCATTTGCCATTTGCCATTTGCCATTTGCCATTTGCCATTTGCGATTCTTATATTTGTGCACTTGCAGTTGAAGTCGCGTGTCTGCCCACGCACAGCCACTCGTGTCCGCCGCCGGCATGTCCGCCGCCCACGCACAGCCACTCGTGTCCGCCGCCGGCATGTCCGCCGCCCACGCACAGCCACTCGTGTCCGCCGCCGGCATGTCCGCCACCCAC
>JAYSQD010000137.1:0-29066 GCA_043721835.1 Arenimonas sp.
CGGTTATGAGCAATTTTTGGGCGCAGCAAGCATGCGCCCCTACGGGTTAAATCTATTTGTAAACAATCTAAGTCAGTACACGACAGCATTATTCCCAGGAATCGCTATACATTGAGCGGAGATTTGTATTGATCTAAAAATTGCGAGCTACTTATATTTAATTAGCTATAAATAAAGTTCTGGCTAGAGCCATCAGCAGCGCCGCAGGTTTTTCGCGCCTGACGGACGCTCCTACGTTTTATCATCGTGGCCTTTGTGATTTCTTGGTGAGCTTGGTGTTTTCTTTTTTTGATTTTAGGCTATTTAGTGAATTAGCTATAAATGCTCAATTCGGGTCGCGTAGAAATCTCGCCATTGAAGGCTGTGTGTTACGCAGGGTTTCAAATTCGGCGGCAACATCGACGAAGCCGCGCACCAGTGCGAGTTCGTGCGGTGTACGGCCAAGGGAGTCGCGGGCATTTCTGCTGGCACCTTCGCGTAGCAGGCGATTGACGATGCGTGACAGGCCATGCATGGCGGCGAGATGCAGTGCGGTCATGCCGCGTTGGTCTTGTGTATCCAAATCGACGCCTTCGCTAAGCAGGCGCTCCATGGCGGCGATCAGTACTTCTTCATCGCAACTGGCACCTGCTTCAGCCCGGGCGCCTAGCAAGAAATGCAAAGGGGTTTGCCCACTTTGGGTAGGATTGTCGAACTCAATATCTGCATAAAGCAGCATGTCGAACATGGCCAACACGCGCTGTTTGTCGCGTGAGCTGAAGCCATGAATAGCGGCACAGTGCAGTGCATTAAAGCCTTGTGCATCGCGGGCATTTATTTCGGCACCGCGGGAAAGTAAATGACTAATGATATCGGGCAGACCGAGCGCGCTGGCGAGCATGAGGGGCGTGACACCACCGGGCAGGCTTTGTTCGGCGTCGGCGCCGTTGCGCAGCAACACATCAACCACATGTGCATGTCGCATGCTGATGGCGGCCGATAACGCGGTGGCGCCGGTACGGGCGGCAATACGATGGTCGGCACCATTGTTCAATAAATAACGCACAATAATTTCGTGACCACCACCGGCGGCACGCAATAATGCCGTGCAGGCCTGTGCATCGAGCGCATTGATCGGCAGGCCCAATTCGATTAAACGCGTGACTGCTTGTGCGTCGCCAGTCATCGCCGCCGCAGGCAAATCGAGGGCGAGTAATTTACGACCCGGGGGCTGCCAGCCACGCCATTCTAGCCATGCACTTAAATCATGTTGACCGGCGGCAAGGGCAATGCCAAGTGCCGATTGACCATCCGCAGTGCGGGCAGTGATGTCGGCGCCAAATACCAGAAGTTGTTTAATGCTGTTTTCGCGCCCGAGATTGGCCGCAAGATGCAAGGCACTAAAACCACGGGCATCACGTTGATTTGGATTCACGCCGCTTTGCAAAAGTGCTTCGGTCAAACGAGGCCAGCCCAGATGAATCGATTGCAATAAGGGGGCTTCGTGTTTTGTCGTGTGCCCGAAAGCGTCGGCGCCACGTTCGAGTAATTGCAAAGCAAAATTTTCGTAGCTGCGTGTGACATATTCGTTTTTCAGGCATACCGCTAAATAGCGTGATAAACCGCCGAGCCCGCTGGGTGAGGTGCCGCGATCAAGCAAATACAGCAGGGCAGGTTGTGCATGACCGGCACGGTCGAGCAGATGGAAAAACGCGCTATCACCATCTTCCAAGGCAAGATCGGCGCGGGCGCCGTTTTGCAGCAGCAACTCCATGCGAGTGACGTCGGCGTCTCCGGCGAATTCCAATAACATGGATGACAAACTTGCGGCATCACAATTTTGCAAATAATTGGAAACATCAGCTTCGGCATTTTGCTGCATGGCTTCGCGAATAAGTTGTCGTGGTGAAGGTTGTAGTTGATGCTCTTCAAATAAATTGTCGGTCAGCGAGCTGGGAATTTCATGTTTTGGATCGAGCACGGCCACCACCGGCCAGTTCTCTTTTGCAATCGCAACGTCAATGGCACGTATGCCGTTATTGTCGGCATGATCACTGGCGACACCGCTGTGGAGCAGCTGCTTGATAAAATCCGGCGAGGCATTATTAGTACAGGCGAGATGCAAGGCGTTTCTGCCTTCCAGATCGACGGCCTGCAGATCCGGTTTGGCCTGCAACAAACGCATTAGCGTTTCGATCGAACCCTGGGTTGCGACTTCAAGCAAGGGTGAGCTTTGAGCATCATTACGGGCATTGCGATCAGCACCGGCGTCCAGCAACACGCCAGCAATATCCGTGTTTCCCAAGCTGCAGGCTTGTAATAGTGCGGTGTTTTGAAGCGCACCACGGGCATCAACCCGCGCTTTATGGCGCAATAATAATTGCACGCCGGCGGTGTCGTCTTCGCCCATGGTCGCAGCAATTAATGCCGACTGACCATTGGCAGGTTCGCTCTTGCTGCCGCGTTCCATCAGGAATTTTGCGAGTCGCCAATTATTGGCAACACAGGCAACACCGAGTGCATTGAAACCTTCTTTGGTGAGGGCTTCATGCGAAGCTCCGGCGTCGATCAACAAAGCGGCGACGGCAGGGTCGGAGCTGCGGGCGGCATGATGCAAAGGTGTGTAGCCGTCGCTGTCGGCGATACGGGTGTCGGCACCATTGGCGAGCAACATCATCACCGCTTCAGGACGACCATGCCAGCTGTCGCGCGTGGCGGTGAGCAAAGGTGTTAGCCCAAGATGCGCATGGTTGATATCCACGCCGCGGGCAATTAATTCACGCAGCAAACGCAAGTCGCTCAGCAACACCGCCAACATCGGCAAGCTACGTTGATCAACATCATTGTTATCGGGTAGCGCTTTGACATCCGCACCGTTTTGAATTGCCGTTAATGCAGCATCAACCTGATTGCGGCGTGCGGCGGCATAAAGCGAAACCGGTTCAGCGACGGTCTGTTTTTCATTGATCAAAATGCTGGCAGGTTTTAATGCGGGGTCATCAATGGCTTTTCGTACGCTGGTAATTTCAATTGCGTGTAAACGCCAATGCAGGGCAAAGCTCAATAAAAAATGCGCCAATAATGCCGGTAAAAAAAACGCGCGTGAAATAAATTCATCCAGACCAAAACTCAAGCCCAGTGCAATAACGAAAAACCATTGCAGTGCCGTGATCAGGCCGGGCATGAAACTGTATGCCTGCGGAGCAGAATCGAGTGCTAGCCATTTTGAAACGCGATCACTACCTTGTTCGGCTAATGCCAGCCATGGCCAGTGCCGCCAGAAAATCAGTATTAATAAAGCCACCGCGGCGCTTAGCCAGAGCGCAGAAATCAATGCGCCGCTATAACGAAGTGATTGCAAAGGCCAATACAAAAACAGAGCCATCAATGCATAGGCCAGACACCACAAACCGACAAACACAAGCCAGTCGGTTTTGATTTTCGATTTTGCCGATGGTTTTTGATCGGTTCTGAATAATCGCCAGCCCAGACCTAAAAAAAGTTGCGAAGCGATTAAACCAAAAACGCTCCAGCTTGAAGTGAACAGCAGCGGAAGTGCAGCGAATAAAACCGCAAGTGCAAATACAAGAATTTGACGCCAGCCGGTTTTGGGCCTTGGTGCTGCCGAGGATAACTCAGCCATCGCCGACGCCTCCGGCCACTAAAGGGTCCAGTACGGTTGGCGGAACTTGCAGGTAATAACCGCGCTCCACAAGATTCGAGCGAACCACGACGGCATTCGCACGTGCCAATACACGCTCGGCACTTAATTCCAAGCTCATCACGAAAGCCAGCTCGCCCAAGGGTGCGCGTATCGAGTCCGGCACCAGCCCGAAGCCTTCTTTATCACGCAAATACAGATAGGCATCGGGCTTGCGTAGTGATTTATAAATGTGAGCGATCATGGAAATATCGTTGGGCAATGTTGAATTGTCGCCGACTAGCACTAAAAACAATAGCTAATTTGATAATCTAGCCGCTTTCCTATTCATCCTCATTCATCGGAGTTTCCATGCGAGTTCGCTTGTTTGCACTGGCCATGCTGGCTAGTTTGTCGGTTCAGGCACAGACCACGCCCATCACGCTCGATCAGGCGATGTCGCATCCCGATTGGATTGGAACCCCGGTAGAAAGCGCCTGGTGGTCATGGGACAGCCAACATTTGCAATACAGTCAGAAGCGTACAGGTTCACCCATCCGCGATGTTTTTGCGCTCAACCGTGCCGGCGGAGCTGCCAAGAAAGTCGAAAGTAATGAGCTTGCCAATCAAGATGGCCAAAATTTTGTGTTTGATGCTCAACATCAACAAGCGCTGTTTGTGCGTAATGGCGATGTGTTTTTGCGCAATCTGAATAACGGGAATTTGCTGCAAATTACCCGAAGCAACGAAACCGAAACCGACCCGCGCTTCAGTGCCGATGGTACGGCAGTGTTGTATCGCGAAACTAATCATTGGTATCGCTGGTCGCTTAACACGCATTTGCAGGAACCGGCAGCCTTGCCGGTGGCCGAAAGCGATCCGAATAAAGCGCCGAAAGCCGATGACTTGCGTGATATGCAATTGCGTTTAATCAGCACGCTAAAACGCATCAAGAATGATCGCGACGAATTAAAGGCGCAAGCAGAAGCCGACCGTAAAGCCGACACTACGCGTGCCATCAATAAAGCCTATCTCGGTAGTGATGTGCAAATTGACTGGACGGCATTATCACCGGCTGGACAATGGCTGCTCGCGATTACCTCAACCAAAGGTGCCGATGAAGGTCGTATCGGAAAATTACCGAAATACGTCACCGAATCGGGCTATGAAGAATCGGAAGACGAACGCGTGCGCGTCGGCAGAAATTCGCCGACACCGCAAAACCTGAAATTGGTGAACCCGAAAACCGGCGTGGTCAGCGATATTTCGCTCGACGCCTTGCCGGGCATTGCTGTGGATCCGATGGCAGAATTTCGTAAAACACAAAAACTCGATGCATTGAAAGGTAATCGCGTTGTTCGTATTGATGCCGCACAATTTAACGATGCCGGTACCCAGGTCGCCGTCATGCTGCGCGCCATTGATAATAAAGATCGCTGGATTGCCACGGTGGATTTCGCCAACGGCAAACTGCTTGCGCAACATCGTTTGACTGATAAAGCGTGGATTAACTGGAACTTCAATGAATTTGGCTGGCTCGACAACAACACGCTTTGGTATATGTCGGAAGAAACCGGTTATTCACATCTCTACACCCAGGTATTAGGTGCGAAAGCCAAGGCATTGACCAGCGGAAAATGGGAAGCCTCGTCGCCAATATGGTCAAACGATAAATCCACCGCCTACGTATTATGCAATCGTGCCTGGCCCGGCGATTACGAGGTTTGTGCAGCAAATCGCAATGGCAATGTGCGTGAAATAACCGCATTGGACGGCGTTGAAGATTTCAGCTTGTCGCCCGACGGCAAAGCTTTGCTCCTGCGTTATTCCAGCAGCTATATGCCGGCGCAAGCAGCCGTGGTGAATGTTGCCGATGGCGCAACGGTAAAACTGACCGATACCCGTACGGCGCAATTCAAGGCACGTAACTGGATCATGCCGGAATTTGTGCAAGTGCCTTCAAAACACGGGGCTGGAAGCGTCTGGGCAAAATTTTATAAACCAACGCAATTTGAAGCAGGAAAAAAATATCCGATCGTGATGTTTGTCCATGGCGCCGGATATTTACAGAACGTGCATTCGCGCTACCCCAACTATTTTCGCGAGCAGATGTTCAATAATATGCTCGTGCAAAAAGGCTATATCGTGCTCGATATGGATTACCGCGCGTCGGAAGGTTACGGCCGCGATTGGCGCACCGCGATTTACCGCCAAATGGGACATCCGGAACTGGAAGATTATCTAGACGGTGTTGATTGGCTAGTTAGTAAGCAGCAAGGTAATCGCGAACAAGTCGGCATCTACGGCGGCAGCTACGGCGGCTTCATGAGTTTCATGGCGCTATTTCGTGCACCGGAAGTTTTCAAAGCGGGCGCCGCGTTACGCCCCGTCAGCGACTGGACTTCCTACAACCACGAATACACCAGCAATATTTTGAATACCCCGCAGCTTGATCCGGAAGCCTATAAAAAATCTTCACCGATAGAATATGTCGAAAACTTTCGCGGCAATTTACTAATCAGCCACGGCATGATGGACGACAATGTGTTTTATCAAGATTCCGTGCGTTTATCGCAACGCTTGATTGAATTGAAAAAAGATAAATGGGAACTGGCAAGCTATCCACTGGAACGCCATGCCTATGTCCATCCGGAAAGTTGGTACGACCAATACCGACGGATTTACGAGTTGTTTGAGCGCACTTTAAAAGCTGAAACGAAGGGAACGAAATGAGCATGAATGCCCTGCTTTTACTACCAATACTGGCAGCCGCGCCGTATGCCATTATCGAAACACGTTATGTTGACAAAACTGATCCGAATAACTTTCAGGTAATGGTTCGAGCATTAGATGGACAGGCTTACTGGCATGGTCTCGACGAAATTAAAATCACACCCGAGGTTCATTTTATAGAAATGACAGCTGCTGGTTCGAGCACCAATGTCGCAAAGAAAAATTATGACAAGTCACTTTATATAAATGCGAAGCCATGTTTTCGTTATTTAGTGACGGGTCAATTAAAGAATTCCTTGGACAGCGATTGGGTTGTTCGTGTCATAGGAGCTGAGAGAATATCGGCCTGTAAAACTCATGAGGAAATTGAGCAAGGAAAAATTGATAAAAAAACTAAGAGCAAAGACAAATTGATAAAAAAGCAAGCGCAACAATCCGAACTGCCACACATAATTGAAGTGACAGAGAAGGAAGGGTAGAGCTGAATTTCTAGTTTTCGGCAAATGGCTGAGCCTGAATAGCTAGCTTCCCGACAACCGGTGCTTTCGCGATGACGCAAGGCTGCAATGCGATTTGCGGGAATGCCAGAATACAATTCTAGCAGCGGGGGAGCGGCGAGATGAGTGTTGCCAGTAATAAGACCAATCATCTATTTATTCGGCCGATTAATTCGGCTGAAGAACTCGATGCTGTTGCCCGTTTGCGGTATCAGGTTTACGTGAATGAATTAGGGCGTCGCCCGGAAGGTTGCAATGACGAGCTGCAATCTTTAAAAGACCCTGAAGATGCGTACTCGATTGTCTTGGCAGCATTTGACCACGAGCAAATGGTCGGTACCTTTCGTATTACGCCAGTGGATCAGCTAGATAAAGACAGTAGTTGGCGTGAGCTTTACGAAAATAAAAAATTTCCGGTTGAGCCGAGCCAGCAATATGTTTTTTCACGGATGATCGTGACCAACGGATATCGCGGTAAAGGTTTGGCTGCTGATTTTTTCAAGACGGCATTCGATTGCATTCGTGAAGCTGGCGGTGAGTTGGCTTTCCTGCATTGCCAGTCGCATTTGGTGTCTTTATATGAAGTGATGGGCTTCCGCCGTTATGCACCCGGTTTTGTGCATGAAGAAGCCGGCTTTCGTATTCCGATGGTAATGATCACCGGTGATTGGGGACATTTTGAAGCGGTCAAATCGCCCTTGTTGACCCAGGTCATGCAATATCCACCCAATGTTAGTTTGGGCGATTGGTTTGAACAGGCTTTTAGCGCGCATAGCAAGCCCGGCAGTGTACGTGTATTGGCGGTCGATGATTTTCTGAAACAGTTTGACGAGCGCTTGATGGATTTGAATATTCCACTGCTCGATGATTTGGATGGTGAAGAAAAGCAGCAATTATTTTTGACTGCCGATCAAATTGCCGCTGGTCCGGATGATGTTTTATTGAACAAGGGCGACGGTGGTAACGCCATGTATTTAATTCTTGAAGGGGCGGTTGAAGTCTCTTCAAAAAAACGGGGTCAACGCCGTGTGCTGACAACCTTGGGCGCCGGCCAATTATTCGGTGAGGCTGCCTTTTTAATGCAAACGCCTCGCACGGCCGACGTAACCGCCATCGCCGATACTTTGCTGTTATCGATCAGCAATCAGGCGTTTGACGAGCTTAGCGAAACCAGCCCGAGCGTTGCCTTGAAAGTTTTACGGAATTTATCGCGAACATTATGTTTGCGTTTGTATGCCGGGACGATGGATTGATTTTCGTATGGTGGGCATCGCCCACCATTCAACAGCGCATATTCATGCAATGGTGGGCAGTGCCCACCCTACGCAGCAACAAACACACCTTCAAGCTCGACATCCAGTTCGCGACGGCAGATATCGCCACGCAAATACAGTACGCGGTCACGATCAATCCCCGCCGCGGTAATCATCGATTCGGCGACGGCCAAATCTACCGGCTTGCGCAAATACACGCGCAGCGCTTCGCAATCGCTCAAATAAAAATCACGACCCGATTGTTTACTGCCTTCCGCCAATAGCGCTTCAAGATTGGCCAGACTTTCACTGAGTTGGCCGGCGACTTCGCCAATATGCTGCGAGACATGTCCGACAATACTGGCGGTACCAGAAGCCAGTAAACGCGGAGTTTCGGTATCTTCATCCAGAATAATGCCGCGCGAGAAACCCGGCGGCACCGGGCCGTATTCCCGCGGATAACGCCATGCCGGGGTTTGTCTGGGGTTTTCGAGCGTGCGCGCGATTTGGCTCGAGCACAAGGCGATCAATTGCAAACTCGAAGGCTGGCCGTCGCTGCCATCAGTCCCAATCGCCGTTGCTGCCGGTGGCGGTGTATTGAACTGGCCATCAACGGTTTGCGAGCGACCAACACAAAAGCCGCGATAACGCTCTTTGTCGCCTTGGCCTTGATTGATATCGGAAAAATAATTCCAGATTCGTAATAAATAAGGATGTTTGGAGGGCCGTACTTGTTCGAGCAAATCGCGATACGCCTTGGCGGTGGCTTGCTCGATCGTCAATTGGGCTTCCGAAACATCAATGATGACGAAACGGTAGCGTTCATCGTCCAGAATTTGCCAGGATTCCAAATCCTGTTCGCCCGACAGAAATTCGCAGGCGATCCGATTCGGCGTGTGCTGGCCATCGGAAAAATCAAATTGGAATGCCGCTTGAGAATTATCAAGATGGCTGACGTTGATGCGGGATGGAAGCTTAGTCGTGCTCATTTAGGTGAATATTATAACGGTGATGATTGACGTTATCATAGTGCACACAGAGGTGCTCATGACAAACGTTGCTATTGTTCAAGCTTATTTACTCACGCTGCAAGATCGAATTTGCTCGGCGCTGGAAACCAGCGACGGCGGCCAGCGATTTCAGGAAGAGAGCTGGCAACGCGCCGAAGGTGGCGGTGGTCGTTCGCGGGTAATGAAAGAAGGCACCGTATTTGAACAAGCCGGTGTCGGTTTTTCCGATGTCTCGGGCAATACCTTGCCGGCTTCTGCGACCGCGCATCGGCCGGAACTTGCTGGCGCGCCTTGGCGCGCGGTTGGGGTTTCACTGGTAATCCATCCACGTAGCCCCTATTTGCCTACTGCGCATGCGAATGTCCGCTATTTTGAAGCGCAGCCAGAAAATGCCGACCCGATTTGGTGGTTTGGCGGTGGTTTTGACCTCACACCTTTTTATCCGTTTGATGAGGACGTAAAACATTGGCATCAAGTCGCGCACGATTTGTGCGAACCCTTTGGTGAGGACCGTTACCAAAAACACAAGCAATGGTGCGATCAATATTTTTATTTGAAACATCGTCAGGAGGCCCGTGGTATTGGCGGCCTTTTTTTTGATGATTTAAATGCACCGGATTTTGATACCTGTTTTGCCTATCAACAAGCGGTCGGCAATGGCTTTCTGGATGCGTATTTACCGATTATCGAAAAAAGAAAAAATACCCCTTATGGCGAACGCGAACGCGAGTTCCAATTATACCGCCGTGGCCGCTATGTCGAATTTAATCTGGTCTGGGATCGCGGCACTTTATTTGGCTTGCAAAGTGGCGGCCGCACCGAAAGTATTTTAATGAGCCTGCCACCGCGGGTGCGTTTTGAGTATCAATATAGCCCGGAGCCCGATAGTGCCGAGGCACGTTTGCAAGATTATTTGAAAGCGCGGGATTGGTTAACGTAGGAGCGCCTTCAGGCGCGACAGGTCTGCGCAAGAGTTGTCGCGCTTAAAGGCTGTATAAAACGAAAAACGCCGAATTAATTCAACGTTTTTTGTATTACTTGCTAGTGCAAACCTTGCAGCCGCTAAATTTAAGTCACTTCCACTCAACATCAATGCCTTCGGATTCTCCAATGGCTTTGGTCAGCACTTCGACCAAACCTTCCGTGGCGCCGGCATTTCTAAGCATATCAACGGTGGATAGATCGATGAAATAATCGCGGTCGGTTGAGCTTTCTTCTTCCATCAGGTTTTGCATGCATAGCAAATCGTTATCGACGAGTTCGACGAGTTTTTGATCACTGGATTTTAGATAGAGTGCAGTCATGTCGGGCTCATTATTGGTGAAGGTGGGTTCAACATAGCTCAATTGTGATGCGGCGACAATTGAGCCGAAATTCAATGTTTGAAATGCCGCCGCCCAGTGAACGCCATCGCGATATCATGTTCATTGGCAGCAGCGATCACTTCGTTGTCGCGCATCGAGCCGCCGGGTTGAATCACGGCGCGGATACCGGCTTTCGCGGCAGCATCAATGCCGTCACGGAATGGGAAGAAGGCATCGCTCGCCATTACCGAGCCGGGTACGATGAGTCCGGCTTCTTCGGCTTTTAATGCAGCGATTTTTGCGCTGACGACACGGCTCATTTGTCCGGCGCCGACGCCGATCGTTTGTAAATCCTTGGCATATACAATCGCATTGGATTTCACAAACATCGCCACTTTCCAGGCGAACAGCAAATCCTGCATTTCATTATTTGATGGCGAACGTGCACTGACAATTTTTAAATCATTCGCAGTGAGTGCATCGGTGTCGGCATCTTGCACCAGCAAGCCACCGGCAATGCGTTTGTATTCCATTCCAGCTTGATTGTTCTGCAAAGCACCGCAGGCTAAAACGCGCACATTAGCTTTCTTGGCAAACAAGGGCAATGCATCGCTGGCGATACTTGGTGCGATAACGACTTCGACAAATTGCCGTTGCAGAATTTCTGCTGTGGTTTTTGCATCGAGTTCGCGATTGAACGCGATAATGCCCCCGAAGGCCGATGTTGGATCAACAGCATAAGCACGATCATAGGCAGTGAACAAATCATGTGACACGGCAACACCGCAAGGGTTGGCATGTTTTACGATAACGCAGGCCGGTTGCTCAAAAACTTTGACGCATTCGAGCGCGGCATCGGCATCGGCCAGATTATTGAAACTTAATTCCTTGCCCTGCAAAAATTTTGCAGTGGCGACGATACCGTTGCCTGCATTTTTTTCGAGATAGAGTGCACCACGTTGATGCGGGTTTTCGCCGTAACGCAGACTCGATGCTAGATCTAAAGACAGATGCAAAGACTGCGGCCAAGCTTCCGGTATTTGCGGGTCGGCGGCACGCGCGGATAACCATTGTGTAATCTGGCCATCATAAGTACTGGTGTGGGCATAGGTTTTTGCCGCAAATGCCCGGCGCATGGCAATATCGGTGCCGCCTGCTTGCAGAGAAGTTACTAGCGAAGCGTAATCATTCGGATCAACGACAACACTGACGCGCGCGTGGTTTTTTGCCGCAGCACGCAACATGGCCGGGCCACCGATATCAATATTTTCAATGGCATCGTCATAGCTGCAATCGTGCTTCGCAACCGTGGCTGCGAATGGATATAAATTGACGATAAGCAAATCAATGGCCGTGATGTCATGTTCTTTCATCACGGCATCATCGGTGCCGCTGCGGCCTAACAAACCACCGTGAATTTTCGGGTGTAATGTTTTTACGCGACCGTCCATGATTTCCGGAAAGCCGGTGACCTCGCTTACATCTTGCACTGCAATGCCGGCTTCACGTAGGGTTTTTGCGGTGCCTCCCGTCGATAATAAATGTACATCTAATGCGATTAAGGCACGTGCGAGTTCAAGCAGGCCGGTTTTATCGGAAACAGATAGCAGGGCCCGGCGAACGGGCAGTAAAGGGGTCAGGTTCATTTATCAAGATTCATTGCAGGATCAAAAATCCGAGATATGCATGATAAATGAACCTGCCCCCTTTACAAAATTTAGTCGTGGGAGCGCCCGTCAGGCGCGAAAAATTACGCCGGATGCATCGTATAGATGCGGATCTCGCTTTTTTATGGTGAATCAAGTCACTGGGTCCCCGATAGGAGCGTTCGGGTATGACGGGGATTAAAATTGTCGCAGAGTTTTCGCGCCTTACAGCGCTCCCACAGGTTGCTTACGCCAATCCGTAATCTTTCAATTTCTTGCGCAAGGTGGCGCGATTCATGCCCAGCATATCGGCGGCACGGCTTTGGTTGCCGTCGCAATGGCGCATGACTTCGTGCAATAGCGGGGTTTCAATTTCACGTAGTACCACGTCGTGCAAATCTTCGACGTCGGCGCCATTCATATCGTGCAGATAACGGCGTACGGCTTTAGCGACGTACTCGCGTAAAGCAGGTTGTGCTTGGCTTGCGGGTGCAGGTTCTGCGCGTAAAGCGGGTGGCACGTTCAAAAGAAAACTCCGCAAAAGAAAAGCTTGGAAAAACCGCTTCCTTGCGGCGCGCCATCATGGGTTACGGCGGACGGCGATTTTAGCCTAGAAATTTGCACATAACATCAATTAACAAAAAATAGTTTCATTTTTGCCAATCACTCGCGGTTTATCGGAAAGATGCTTAATTGCACGCCAAGAAATCAACTACTTGCAGGGCAAATGAAATCGCAAATGGAGGTAACGCGGCTAGGGCCTTAATTAAATTCAGGACCTTAATTAAACTCCAGACGAAACGCGACCGCATGTTTGCCCGGGTCCATAATTTCAAGTGTGAGACTGGCCGATTGCCCGGGCATTATCATCGGGCTGCTTGGCGTGTTGCCCAAATATTCGCGGGCTTCAAAGCGCCGTAATCCCAGTGGCTGATCTTCCAGGTCCGTCAATGCGACTTCCAGCTGTGGCCAAGCTTGTGCGAACGCAGCATCGTTACGAAAACTGGCGGTCAGCAACAATGCATTGGGTACCGAAGGATGTGGACGAATTTCACGCGAGGTCACATGAAATGCTTTGGGTTCATTCCATGCTGGCAGTGAACATTGTAAAACGCCGCAGAGCATTTCCAGGCGCGGCCGCCAGACGGGATCGGTTGCTAGCCGAACGCGGTCGGCAATAATAATTTGTAATAACAAAGCGACAGCGAGCACTAGGGCCAATGCGACCCAGCGCCAACGACGCGAGCGGGTAACAACAACGGGTTCTTCGATAAAACTGGGCGATGTTTTTTTCATGATGATTTACGCCGTCCGGTAATGCGCATCCAGTCTTCGAGTTGCGTGGCTTGAAGCTCGTCGAACCATTGTGAGTATTGTTCGAGTAAATCCGCTTCCTGTCCTTTCAAAATTCCGGAGAGTGCTATCAGCCCGTTGGCTTCGGTGCGTGCCGCCAACAGCGAAGCAAGGCTTTCCAATGCCGAGGCCAGAATATTGGCGACCACAACGGGATAAGTGGCTTTGGGCTCATCTTGTGGCAAGTACACCTTCAATTTTTTGCCGACTTCATTGCGCTCGGCATTATCATGCGTGGCAATCAATGCTTGCGGGTCGTTATCAACACCCACCGCCGATTTGGCGCCGAGCTTCAATGCGGCAAGCGCTAGAATGCCGGAGCCGCAGCCAAAGTCGAGCACGGTTTTATTTTTTAGCTCGAGGCTGTCGAGCCATTGCAGACATAAAGCGGTGGTGGGGTGGGTGCCGGAGCCAAATGCCAAGCCTGGGTCTAATCGAATCAAGACTTGATCTTTTGCCTCATCCGGCACTTCCAGATTCCAAGGCACAATCCAGGTGCGTTCGCCGAACTTCATTGGCTTGAATTGATCCATCCAAGCGCGTTCCCAATCTTGATCTTCAACCCGGGTAAATTGCGCCGAGCTCAGGTCGAGTTCTTCATCGAAGGCTTCCAGCGATTGCAGCAATAAATCTTCGTTGCTGTCGGCATCAAACAGCGCGCTTACGATGATCTCGGGCCATAGCGGTGTTTCACCAACGCCCGGTTCGAGAATCGCGCGTTCATTTTCCGCGTCGGCGGCATCGAGTAAGGATACGGAGAGTGCGCCGCAATCTTGCAGGGCAAGTTCCAGACGCGATTCATCATGGGCGCGGCAGCGAAGCGAGAGTTCTAACCAAGGCATGGGGGTTCAGGATTGGGATCGATAAAGAACCGATATTATGAGGCTTCGCGTGAGCATTGACGACAGACCGGTTATACTCGCCCCATGAAAAACGCTCGCACATTGCTGAATATTCTTCTGGCCACTGCTCTGCTCGCATCGCTCGCCGCCTGCGGTAACAAAGGCCCCTTGGTGCACCCAGACAAAGCAAAGCCGACCGCACAAGAACCTGCTGCACCGAGTCACTGAGGTTCTCGTGTCCCTGCGTTTTAGCAAAATGCACGGCGCCGGAAATGATTTCGTGCTGCTGGATCTGCGTGATGGCTCGCCATTGCCGAATGCCGCCATGGCCCGCGCCATCGGCAATCGCCACACTGGCGTTGGTTTCGACCAATTACTCACGATAGAAAATTCCGACAAGCCCAACTGCATTGCCCGCTATCGAATCCTCAATTCCGACGGCACGCTCGCAGAGCAATGCGGCAACGGTGCGCGCTGTGCTGCAGCCTGGATAAAACGTGCTGGGATAACAACAGTGTCAAATTTTTTACTTGATAGTCCGGCGGGCGTTATTGATGTTCAGTGTTTGGAAAACGAACACTATTCATTGCTAATGAGTGTGCCGGATTTTATCCCCGCGAATATTCCTTTCATCACGGAACAAGCATCGCCTTCGTATCGGCTATCGATAGAAAATAAAAATATCGAATTTGTGGCGGTGTCGATGGGTAATCCACACGCGGTGATTCAAGTCGATAATATTGCGCACGCGCACGTTGAACATATCGGCAAAGCATTGCAGGCGAATTCACAATTTCCGGAAAGCGTCAATGTCGGCTTTGCGGAAATTATTTCGCCAAACCATATCAAGCTAAGAGTCTATGAGCGCGGCGCCGGTGAAACCCTGGCCTGCGGCAGTGGCGCCTGCGCTGCGGTGGCGGCATTAATTTCGCTGGGCAAAGTAGAATCGAAGGTAAAAGTGAGTTTGCCCGGTGGCGATTTACATATTGAATGGACACACAAAAATGCGCCGATTCGCATGACCGGCCCGGCGGCTTTTGTTTTTGAAGGAGAGTGGCTTTGATATCGACTGATGAAAAATCCGAACGCATGAGTGCGCATGAAGTGGCGGCCTGGTTGCGTCGTCATCCGAAATTTCTGGAGCAATATCCGGATCTGGCAGTGTCCCTTGTAGTGCCGCGCGAAGAAGGCAAAACTGCATCATTGGCGAGTTACCAGCTCGAAGTATTACGCGATAAAAATCGCGAATTGAATCGTCGTCTGAATGAATTATTTGCCAATGCACAAGACAACGAGCGCTTGGCTGTGCGCACCCATCAACTCACGCTGGCATTAATGCGGGCACATAATGCGGCCGACACCTGGAAAGCGATGGTAGCGGTGCTCGGTGAAGATTTTCAGGGTGATGCGATACGCGCGATTCTATTTTCCGAAGTCAGCGGTCTGGAGCAGGCCGAGTGGTGGCAGGTATTACCAACGCGCGCGAATGCACTTTTGCCGTTCAAGGATTTTATCGCCGCCAACGAACCACTATGTGGCCGTTTGAATCAGGACAAACTGGACGTGCTATATCGCGATGCCCAGCTATTGCCAGCTTCTTGCGTGCTGTTGGCGGTGAGTGGCCACGGTATTTTGTGTGTCGGTAGCCAAGACGCGAATCGTTTTTATCCGGGTATGGGTACGCTGTTTTTACGTTTGATGAGCGAAGCTCTGGTTGCCGCATTGGCGCGTTTCGATTAATCGTAGGGGCGCCTGCTTGCTGCGCCCGCTTTTAACTCTCTACACGTAGGAGGCCGCTTGCGGGCGACTACCGTGCATTGTCGTAATGTTTGGGTGCAGCAAGCGTGCGCCCCTACGAAAAATAGATCAGACTTTCAACAAGAGTAACTAATAAAAACCACACAATGACGCCGTCGGAACTAAAACAAACGATCGAAAAATTCCTTTCGCATTTGCGAATTGAACGCCGTTTGTCTTCCAATACGATTGACAGTTATCAACGTGATTTATCGAGTCTGATTGAATGGATGCCATCGGCAGGTTTCGCCGATTGGCAAAGTTTGAATGGCGAGGCGTTACGTAGTTTTATGGCTAGCGAACATCGTCGCGGTCTGGGCGCAAAAAGTCTGCAGCGAAGATTATCGGCTTGCCGTTCGCTATTTCAGTGGCAATTAAAACATGGCGAATTGAAAGGCAATCCGGCGCAGGGAATTCGCGCACCGAAAGCGGCCAGAAAATTACCGCAAGTGCTCGATCCCGATGAAATGACGCGTCTGGTCGAAGTGCCAACCGATACCGAACTGGGCAAACGTGATCGCGCCATGCTGGAATTATTTTATTCCTCCGGCCTGCGTTTATCGGAATTATGCAGCCTGCATTGGCGTGATTTGGATCTGGCTGATGGCTTGGTACGCGTACTCGGCAAGGGCTCGAAGGTACGTATTGTGCCAGTAGGAAAATTTGCTCGCGAAGCACTCGAAAACTGGCGTACGGAATCTTCCGGAAAATTGGATGCGCCGGTTTTTCCGGGAAGAAATGGCAGCATTACACCGCGTGCCATACAACTTCGAATCAAGCAGCTGGCGACTAGCCAAGGTCTTTTCAAAAATGTCTATCCACATTTAATGCGCCACAGTTTTGCCAGTCATGTGCTGGAATCTTCTGGCGATTTGCGTGGTGTACAGGAATTATTAGGTCATTCCGATATTGCGACCACGCAAATTTATACGCATCTAAATTATCAGCATCTGGCAAAAGTGTATGACGCTGCGCATCCGCGTGCGCGCCGAAAAACGAGCGATACTCAAAAGTGATCAATAGAAAATGAAACCCACCGATATTATTTTTCATCGAGCATCGCATGTACTCGAAGTGGCCTTTGAAAATGGCGAGCGCTACAAACTACCTTGCGAATATTTGCGGGTGGAATCGCCTTCGGCTGAAGTTCAGGGCCATGGGCCTGGGCAACGCATTCTTGTGCCTGGCAAAAAGCATGTAAACATTAATACCATCGAGCCGGTCGGTAACTATGCCGTGCAATTGCATTTCGACGATGGTCATAACACCGGTATTTTCAGTTGGACCTTGCTGCGAGAACTAGGCCAAAGCTTTGATACCCGTTGGGCGGCCTATCAAGCGGCACTGGATGAGCGCGGCCTTAGCAGAGAACCCTAGACTCGTGGGAGCGGCGTAAGCCGCGAATAATGCCAAACTCTGCCGCATTCCCCAGCAATTCGCGGCTTACGCCGCTCCCACGACAGTTTCCTCAGGTTCACTACATTACAGGCCGCCAGTCCTTAAATACGCCATAATATGCCCATGAACCAAGACCCCAAAAATCAAGCAACACCAGGCCCTGACACTACCCATTTCGGTTTCCGTGATGTGCCGGTGGGCGACAAGCAAAAACTGGTCGGCGAAGTGTTTTCCTCGGTCGCAGGCAAATACGATTTGATGAATGATTTGATGAGTCTGGGCGTGCATCGAATCTGGAAGCGCTATTTTGTTGGCACCTCTGGCGTGAAGCGCGGTGACCGCATTCTTGACTTAGCCGGTGGCACTGGCGATATCGCGATGCTCTTGCATGAACGCGTGGGCGATACTGGTGAAGTGATTATTGGCGATATCAATGCCGCCATGCTCAGCGTGGGTCGTGATCGTTTGAATGACAAAGGTCTGGTACGCGGTTTGCACTATGTGCAACTCAATGCCGAGTGCCTGCCCTTTCCCGATAAGAGTTTCGACATTGTGACCATTGCTTTTGGTCTGCGAAATGTTACCGATAAAGCCAAAGCGTTGCGCGATATGCACCGGGTTTTAAAAATCGGCGGTCGTGTCTTGGTATTGGAATTTTCGCAAGTGAAACCGGAATGGTTTCGTCCGATTTACGATTTTCATTCTTTCAAAATTTTGCCGAAGTTGGGCAAATTATTTGCCAACGATTCCGATAGCTATCAATATCTGGCTGAATCGATTCGCAAGCATCCCAATCAGGAAAGCCTGCAAGCCATGATGAGCGAGTCCGGCTTTGCCCGCTGCAGTCATCGCAATTTAAGCGGCGGGATTGTCGCTATTCATAGTGGCTATCGTATTTAAAGAACATCACTTTACTCGAAGGAATGTCATGCGTTTATTTGCCGTGTTATTACTCATAGCGATTGCACCTGCGATCGCAGCAAAAACCGTTTCAAAAACCGATGATCGCCGTAATGACGAACATAGTTATGCCGAACCGACGAAAGTAATGGTGAAAGATATTGCGCTCGATTTGACGGTGGATTTCGATAAAAAAATTATCAGTGGCAGTGCCAACCTCAGCTTGAGCTGGTTTAAGCCAAGCTATAAACAGCTGGTGCTGGATACACGTGATCTGACTATCGAAAAAATTGAAGGCACCACCGGTCGCATGGCTTGGCAACCGCTGAAATACAGTATGGCGGCGCGCGATGATATTTTCGGCAGCAAGCTAACCATTGAAATGCCGAAAGCGTATAGCAATGTCCGCATTACTTATTCGACCTCACCACAGGCTTCCGGTCTGCAATGGCTGGACGCGCCCTTAACGGCGGGCAAGAAGCAACCGTTTATGTTTAGTCAATCGCAGGCCATCCACGCACGCTCGTGGGTGCCGCTGCAAGACACGCCTGGCGTGCGTTTCACCTATTCGGCACATATCAAAACAGCAAAAAATGCCATGGCTTTGATGTCGGCAAATAATGCTCCCGATGCCGTGCGCGATGGCGATTATGCTTTCCGCATGCAGCAGCCCATTTCTTCTTATTTGCTGGCAATTGCCGCCGGTGATTTAGTATTCGAGCCGATTTCTAAACGCGCTGGTGTTTGGGCCGAACCTTCAGTGGTTAAAAAAGCTGCTTGGGAATTTGCCGATACCGAAAAAATGATTGCCGCGGCTGAAAAACTTTACGGGCCTTATCGCTGGGAGCGCTACGACATTCTGGTATTGCCCGCATCGTTTCCGTTTGGCGGCATGGAAAACCCACGACTTACTTTTGCAACGCCTACGGTGATCGTTGGCGACCGCTCACAAACCAGTTTGATTGCACATGAACTCGCACATTCCTGGTCTGGTAATTTAGTAACCAATGCCAGCTGGAAAGATATGTGGTTGAACGAAGGTTTCACCACCTATGTACAAGGTCGTATTGTTGAAGCGGTGTATGGTAAAGACTTGGCTGACATGGAAGACGTGATCGGCGAGTTTGATGCTAAAAACGAAGTAAAAACCTTGGCGCCGAATATGCAATTACTGGCTTTGGCTGCCATGCCTGGCACCGATCCCGATGAAGCGCTGACCGATATTGCCTATGAAAAGGGCCAATGGTTTTTGACTTTTCTCGAACAGCGTTATGGCCGCGAACTTTTTGATCCGTTCCTGCGCTCATGGTTTGATGAGCATGCATTCAAGGCTGCCACGACGACTGATTTTGTCGAGTTTTACAAAAAGCGTTTGCCCAATAAAAAACCTGGCGCGGTGAGTGATAAAGAATTCATGACGTGGTTGTATGAGCCCGGAATTCCCAGCTTTGCGAAAGCTACGGTATCGCCGCGTTTTCAAGCTGTCGATGCTGCACGTGAAACTTGGTTGGCCGGAAAATTAATCGCGAAAAAAATTCCTGCGCAAAAATGGAGCACGCAGGAATGGACGCACTTTCTGGATAATTTGCCGAAGACCTTGCCAGTCACAAAACTGACGGAGCTCGATTCTGCGTTTAAATTAACGGGTACACCCAATGGTGAAATCGCCATGCGCTGGTATCCGATAACTATTCGCAGCGGTTATGAGAAGGCCCGCCCGGAGATTTCCGCGTTTCTGCAAAAAGTTGGTCGCCGTAAATTAATCATGCCGAGCTATACCGCATTGACCGAAACCAAAGACGGCCTGGCCTTTGCCAAAACCGTGTTCGCCAGCGCAAGGCCGGGCTATCATCCGATCACCATTGGCACGGTAGAGAGTTTGCTCGGTAAAGCCAAGCCATAATCGGCCGATGAAAGCAAAACACGCTCGTCGTATCGCATGGGCTGCCGGCATTGGTTTGTCGGTAGCAACGGTGAGCACGGCTCTTTTGATGCCGGAACAATTCCTGCAAGCCGAGTTCGCTCGCCTGCGTTGGCTGGCGGGCGCCGATGTACAAAGCAAAATTATTGCCAATGACCCCGATTATAAATGGGTCTATTTGCAGGCCGGTTTTTCAGATGAAAATAGCGCGCAAAAGCCACTGGTTTTTTTGGTGCATGGTTATACCGGCAGCAAAGAAAACTGGCTGCCGGTCATGCGTGAGCTTGGTAAAAAATACCGCGTGGTGGCGCCCGATTTGCCGGGCTGGGGTGAAACTACACGATTGGAAAATGCCGACTATGGCGTGATTGCTCAAAGCGAACGTCTGGCTAGATTTATTGAATCATTCAATGACACTCCCAGCATTTTAGTAGGTCATTCCATGGGCGGGCATATTGCGGGATTGCTGGCGGCAAAAAAACCGGAGCTGGTTTCAAAATTGGTATTGATGTCAGCCGCCGGTGTGGAATTCGAGCAAAACGATTTTGCCCGTTCGGTTTTGAAAGGCGGCAACCCGTTTGAAGTAAAAACCCGCGAACAATTTCATGCACAAATGCGCCTGGTGTTTAGTGATGCCCCGCCATTCGTGCCGTGGCCATTCGATGAAGCGATGGTGCAGCGTCGTCGTAAAGATGCTGCCTTTGAAGCGAAGGTACTCGATAGCATTGGTCGTGGTGATCAAGTGATTGCCCTGCAATCGGAAATGCAAAAAATCCAATCGCCAACTTTATTATTGTGGTGTAAAGACGACCGCGTGATTGACGTCAGTTCGGTGCCGATTTTTCTGGCCGGTATTGCCGGCTCGCAAGCGCTTATTCTTGAAGGCTGCGGCCATATGCCAATGATGGCGAAACCGAAAGAAGTGGCAGATGGTATCGAGAAATTTTTGACAGTAGCCCGGGTCATAGCTCCATCTGACTCGGCAGAACCTGCACAAATAATCACTGAAAAATGATCTTTCAGTATAAAAATCTAAAACTGAAATTCCAAAACTAAAAATACATGGTCTTTCCCGCGCAGGCGGGCATCCAGCGGCGTTGCTTTGTTGTATGAAGCCACTGGGTCCCCGACAAAAACCTTAGGGGATGGCCTTATATTAACCGACACAGGGACCGACGCACCAAGTGATAAGTTGAGTGCAATGTTCATAGGCAAGCTGCTTGATTACGGTTTAGGTTTCTGCCGGCAGAGCAAGTAATCTCTCGCTGCGCCAAACCCTGATAACTTTTATTGAATTTGTGTCTCGCCGGTAAACCACGCGAAATGGTTTATGTAGTATTTCCCTGATATGTTCAAGCTCGAATTCGGGTACGACCCTTCGGATGTCTGGATGCTTTAATAATACTTCTATGTGCTTAATTATGGCTCTGGAAAATTTAATGCCAATATCTGGAACACCTTGGCTGTTGTAATAACTAATAATATTTTCTAGGTCATTAAAGGCTGATTTTGAAACGCTGATTTTCATTTATTTAATGCCCAAACCTTTTTTTACCTCAGCTAGGCTCATGGTATTACTTTGTTTAATGTCCATAAGCCCTTGGGCAATCGCCTTCACAAACGCTAGTTCTTCGCGATTTTTTTCATAAGCTTCCAGGTCTTGCACAACCGCAATTCCCCGTCCGCGACTGGTCAGCAAAATGGGTCTATGAGTTTCTTTTGCCCGATTTACAACCTTGCCAGGATTAATTTTAAGGTCTGTGAGCGGGATTACGTCTTCGGAGAACTTGGTCTGCATGGCGGCCACCTCTAAAAGCTAATGGTCGTTATTTAGCACCTGTTAACGGCACCTGTCAATAGACCTTATAATTGAAATTATTGATCCGTGGGAGCGTCCGTTAAGCGCGACAAATCACGCCAGATCTATATCGCAGAAAGCTCCCACGCGCATGACAAGAATGGCGCAGGTTTTCCGGGACAGATGAAGCCATGACCCGGGCTACGATTATTTCGTTACGCTTGCTCGCGATGCATCACGGGCTTTCTTGAAGGCATTGCCTTCGCGGTAATTGGGCCACTTGTCGCTATTAGCGAGAGTTTTACCCAGTAGTTGCAGTGCATTTAAATCTTGCACAACGCCGCGTAAATCCCAATTCGGGTCGAAATTATCAGCGGCTTTGTGATAATGCATGCCATTGTATTCATCGACAATGGCTTGGCCAAATTCAGCACCTTTTTCAAGATTTTCGATGCCGCCTTTTGCGTATAGGGCAGGCACGCCAGCTTTGGCGAAGCTGAAATGATCAGAGCGAAAAAACATACCTTTTTCCGGGGCGCTTTCCTGCTTTAATACACGTTTTTGTGCCGCAGCAATCGGTGCGAGCCAATCATCGAGTTCCGAATTACCCAAACCAATTACGGTTAAATCTTTGGCTGGGCCAACCATGGTCATGGCATCAAGATTAATCACGGCGACCGTTTTTGCCAAAGGAATGACCGGGTGCGCAGCGTAATATTTCGAACCGAGCAAACCAGATTCTTCCAGCGTGACGAATAAAAATACGACCGAGCGATCGGCAGGTTTGTTGACGGTGAATTGTTCGGCGATTTCCAGTACGCCCGCAACACCGGAGGCGTTATCGATGGCGCCGTTATAAATATTGTCACCGGGTTCGTCGGGGTGGGTGCCTAAATGATCCCAGTGCGCGGTGTACACAATGGCTTCATCCGGCCGAGTTTTGCCGGGCAGAATCGCCAGCACATTGCGTGATTGCTCGCGTTTGCTGCTACTTTTCAAATCGACATTTAATTGCGAGTGCAGCGGAACGGCTTTAAAACCGCGTTGATTAGCGGCCGCCCGTAATTTCATGAAATCCAGACCGGCGTTACTGAATAACTGCGTTGCCGAATCGGCAGTTAACCAGCCTTGCACAGGAACTCGCGGCTCCGAGTCTTCGCTAATCGGCAAATCAAATTGCGCGCCAGACCAGGAATTTTTTACCACATCCCAGCCATACGCTGCGCCTTCGGTATCGTGAATAATAAGCGCGGCAGCAGCGCCTTGGCGTGCTGCTTCTTCAAACTTATAAGTCCAGCGGCCGTAATACGTCATGCGGCGGCCTTCAAATAATGTGGCATCACCGACATGAAAGCCCGGGTCGTTGATTAACATCACGACGGTTTTGCCTTTGACATCCAAGCCGGCGTAATCATTCCAGTTTTGTTCCGGCGCGTTAACGCCATAACCTACAAACACCATGTCGCTGGCATTGAGTTTGACTTCGGGTTTTTCACTGCGACTGCCCATCACCATGTCTTTGCCCATCAGCAAATTCTGGCTTTTACCTTTATAGCTGATGCTCATACTGGAATCGGCGCTGACTAAACTTTCGATCATCGGCACCGTTTGCACATAGCTGTCGCCATTGCCGGGTTTTAAACCCAGGCGTTGAAATTGCTGCGTTAAATACGCGACGGTTTTGTCTTCACCAACCGTGCCGGGTGCGCGCCCGCCGAATTCATCGGAGGCCAGCACTTTGATATGCATCGACAAGTCTTCGGCAGACACTTCCGGGCCGAAACCATGTTTTGCTTTGGCGGCCGATGGCTGCGCCGCTATCACCGGATCGGCAATACGGGCGGGTGCTTGGCAAGCGCTAAACAATAGGCAAGCAGCTGAGACGAGGACAATACGCGACATAGCACCTCCGGAATGAAGGCCGATAGTAGCGCGAAAGTCCTGTGCCGAGTGTTAGCTACGCTTTAGTGTGAATTGTGTCTCAATCCTTACGTGCCGGCGGTTTGTCGGTGTAGGTTTGCACGGTAGTCCCGGTGACTTTGCCGATTTTTGCGGTGCTATGCACGAATAATTCGACTTCACGCTTGAATACCAACTCACCCATCACTACCGCATTGGGTCCAATAAGGATTCGCGGGGTTTTTGGTTTGCCCCAACTAATGCCACGGGGTTTATCGACCAAAATGCCGCCATGAAGATGCGAGTTGGTGCCCACGGTAATATCGCCATTCACCGTGCTGACTTGCCCGGTAATATTGGATTGATAAATCAGGATTTTTCCATTCACCGTACTCAACTCGCCGCCTAGTTCGGATGATTTACCCACCGTTACGGCGCCATTGACCGTGCTAACTTGGCCGCTGACTTTGGTTTGTTCGCCAAGATTGATCGAACCATTGACCGTGCTTGCACTGCCAAGAACGGCTTTTTCTTCGCTGGAAATACTACCGTTGACTGTATCGACATTGGCCACCGTTGTACCGGCATCAATACGAACACTGCCATTTACGGTATCCAGATCGCCATAGCTTTGGCCGCTTTCGGCATGAATACTGCCATTGACCTTGGAGACGTTGCTGTCTTTGGCCAGTGTGCTACTGGCAGCGAAGGCGAGGGCTAAAAATAATACGGTATGGCGCATGGTCAATTCCTTAGGCAGTAGTGAACTTAGGATGCAAGCGGGGTAGAAAAGGTTTAGAAACTGTTTGCACCCATAAGTGTCATAGGTTTCAGCCGCTTGGCGCCCTCACGAAAAGCAGGGTGAGTCTGTCGCTACTTCGTTACAATTGTGATGTGCCATTGGTCAGGAGCCTGCATTGAATCGTCCGAAACCCTTATTACTGCTGATTCTGGATGGCTGGGGCTATCGCGAAGAAACCGCCGATAATGCCATTGCCCTCGCGCAGTTGCCGCATTGGCGCGGTTTGTTGAAAGACTATCCCAACACCTTGGTACATACCGAAGGCCGTTTTGTTGGATTGCCCGATGGTCAGATGGGGAATTCCGAAGTGGGCCATATGAATATTGGTGCTGGTCGAATTGTTTATCAGGACCTAACTCGCGTCGATGCCGATATTGAAAGCGGCGGTTTTTACCAGAATGCCGAATTGGTGAAAGCCTGCGACCTGGTTAAGCAGACCAATGCGACTTTGCATATTTTTGGCTTGCTCTCGCCCGGTGGCGTGCATAGCCACGAGTCGCATATTTTTGCGATGTTGGATTTGGCGCATCGTCGCGAGGTAAAAAAAGTGGCAGTGCATGCCTTTTTGGATGGCCGCGATACGCCGCCAAAATCGGCAGAAGCGAGTCTGCGTGCATTGCAAATAGTGTGCGATGAGTTGGGCAATGCAAAAATTGCGACAGTGACCGGGCGTTATTACGCGATGGATCGCGATCAGCGTTGGGACCGTCAACAAACCGCTTATCTTGCAATGGCAGAAGCGCAGGCCGATTTTCATTATGACGATGCATTAAGCGCCTTGAAGGCCGCTTATGAGCGCGGTGAAACCGATGAGTTTGTCAAAGCTAGCCTTATTAATGGCGGAGCACGCATAGAAAACAATGACGCCATTATCTTCATGAATTTCCGTGCTGATCGTGCACGTCAGCTAACTTCGTGTTTTGTGCAGCCGGATTTTTCAGGCTTTGCAAAACCGCGCGCCATAAAATTATCGCGTTTTGTTTGCCTAAGCCAATACGATGAAAAACTCGATGCTGCCGTTGCTTATGGCTCCGATGATTTACCTAATACTTTGTCCGACGTTTTGGCGGCAAACCATTGCACGCAATTACGAATTGCCGAAACCGAAAAATATGCGCACGTTACTTTCTTTTTTAGTGGTGGCCGCGAACAGGCCGCCGTAGGGGAAGATCGCATTTTAATTCCTTCGCCTAAAGTGGCGACCTATGATTTGCAACCGGAAATGAGTTGCCCGGAACTTACCGAAAAATTGGTCGCGGCTATTAAAAGCCAGCACTACGATGTCATTGTTTGTAATATCGCCAACCCCGATATGGTCGGCCACACCGGTGATTTGTCGGCTGCAATAAAAGCTGCTGAAGCGGTTGATACTGCGCTCGGCGCTTTGCGCACTGCGATTACGGGCGTTGGCGGCGAGATGCTGGTAACCGCCGATCATGGCAATCTGGAAATGATGCGCGATCCAATTACCGGCGAACCGCATACCGCTCACACGGTGGGGCCGGTGCCTTTTGTTTATGTCGGGCGTAAAGCGAGCTTGAGAAAAGGCGGCGCACTGCGGGATATCGCACCAACAATATTAGCCTTATTAGATATTGAAAAACCGATTGAGATGACCGGCACTTCATTAGTGGAGCTGAGCTGAGTGTCAAAACTTTTTTTCACGGCAGCCATGTTTTTTTTATTGATATTGCACACAGGTGTTGCCTTATCGGCAAAGCCGAGCGCGCAAGTGCAAGCAGCAGCACAAAAGAAAAAACTCGAAGCGGTGCAGGCGCAAATAAAGTTGCTTGCCGAAGACCAGAAAAAACTTGAACTACAACGCGCCGAGGCAAATCAATCGGTCCGTGAAATGGATGCAAAAGTAGCACAGGCCAGCAAGCTCGCGCGCCATAGCAGCCAAAAATTGCTGGCACAACAATCGCAGCTCGAGCTATTGGAAAAAGACAAGCAGGCACTGGAAAATAAACTAGTCAAACAAAAACAGTCATTGGCGGCGCTAATTCGTTCGGCCTATAGCATGGGGAAAACTCCCAGCCTGGAATTGTTGTTATCGCAAGACAAAATCAGTGATTCCTCGCGGGCGCTGGCCTACCATCATTATTTTGAAATCGATCAAAAAACGCAGCTTGATTTGATAACGCGGCAGTTGCAGGAATTGTCCTTGATGACTGAAAAGGTGAAATTGCAACAGCAGCAATTTCAAGTTGCGAAAATCGTGCAGGAAAAAAATATTTCTGCCTTGAGCCAACAACGCAAACAGCGCGACCTGGCATTGGCACAAGTTGACGCGCAATATCGCGATAAAAAAACCCGTTTAAACGCCTTGGGTCGCGACGAAAAAAACCTGAATCAATTACTGACCAAATTGCAGCAGCTGATGGCGCAAAAGCCGGTGTTAAAGCCTTCGCGTGACGGCAAAAAAACAGCAGGCAAACCCATGATCATGGTGCCGATGGGCCCAATGCGACTGCCGGTGCAAGGTAGCGTGCTAGCCGGTTTTGGCGGCAGCATGCCCGACGGCCATCGCAGTGATGGCTTGTTGATCGCAGGCAATGTTGGCGCCGAAATTCGCGCTGTTGCCGCCGGTCGCGTGGCTTACGCCGATTGGTTAAAAGGCTATGGTTTGTTGCTGATTGTCGATCACGGTAATGGCTGGATGAGCCTTTACGCCTTCAACGACAGCCTGCTGAAGAATGTTGGCGATAGCGTAAAAGTGAATGATGCTATCGCTACGCTAGGCCGCTCTGGCGGGCAAGCCAGCCCAGCACTATATTTTGAATTGCGTCAAAATGGTCAACCTAAAGATCCACGAGTCTGGTTAAAACCCTAGGAAAAACAATGCGTGCGTTAGTGTTACTTATTCTGTCTTTATTTTCGTCAATGAGTCTGGCTCAAGCGGTTCGCAGCACTGCGGCTAAAACAAATTCAGGCAACAGCTCAATTCCGATTGATGAAATTCGCCGCTACATGCAAGTGCTGAGTCTGGTTGAGCAATCTTATGTCGATCCCATCAAGGACGGCGATTTATTCGATGCATCTCTGCGCGGTTTATTGCAGGAACTCGATCCGCATAGTGCCTATCTTGATAAAAATGAAATGCAGGAATTACTGGAATTTTCTTCAGGTACTTATCAAGGTATTGGTATTGAAGTGGAACTGCGCAAAGACAAAAGTTTAGCCATCGTTTCGCCGATTGATGGCTCACCGGCCGCAAAAGCCGGTTTGCGACCGGGCGATATTATTACCGCCATTGATGGCAAGCCGGTGAAAGGCAGCAATGTCAATAACGCCAGTCTTGGTTTGCGTGGCAAGCCCGGCTCCATGGTGCGTTTGAACATTACACGCGCCGGCGAAGCTGGCACGAAAGAAGTCCTCGTCACTCGCGAATTGATTAAGCTCGACAGCGTGAAAGCACGCATGCTAGAGCCCGGTTATGGCTATGTGCGAGTCAGCACTTTTCAAGAAGACACTGGCCGCAGTCTAGTGCGAGAAGTGAATGCCTTGAAAAAATCGCAGAACGGAAAGCTGCGGGGTTTAGTGCTTGATTTACGCAGTAACCCCGGCGGCTTGCTGGACGCGGCCCTGCAAATTGCCGATGCGTTTCTTGATTCGGGTGTGATTGTCAGCACCCGGGGCCGGATGGGGGATTCCAACTTAATTTTGCGTGCATCGCCCGGCGATATTTTAAATGGCGCGCCGATTATTGTTTTAGTCGATGTCGGCAGTGCCAGTGCTTCCGAAGTAGTGGCGGGCGCATTGAAAGACCAAAAGCGTGCACTGGTGATGGGCAGTCGTACTTTCGGTAAGGGCTCGGTACAAAAAGTATTTCCCATGACCCGTGGCGATGGCATCAAGCTCACTATTTCGCGTTATTACACGCCTAATGGAAAATCGATTCAGGCGAACGGCATCATGCCCGATGTTATTGTCTCCGGCAATGCCAACAAGGCAATTCGTGAGCAAGACCTAGTCGGACATCTCGCTGGCGATGATGAAGTGGAGGATGGATTTTCGCGTGGCGAATCGATCAGTGGCGACGATATTATTAATCGTGCATTAGCACGTTTGAAATTGGCGAGTGCGCCGAAGGCCAAAGCCAAAAAGTAATCGTGTAGGAGCGAGCTCTGCTCGCGAAAGATCTGCGACAAACTGCACGTAGGAGCGAGTTCTACTCGCGAAAAACCTGCAACAAACTTCATGTAGGAGCGAGTTCTACTCGCGAAAAGCTTGCCACGAAGCAGGCTTTCGCAGGCCATTCGCGAGTAGAACTCGCTCCTACGGGGTAATATTT
>JAYSQD010000138.1:0-38115 GCA_043721835.1 Arenimonas sp.
CACCACCGGAATACAAGCTATGCCATTTGTCGTTGTTGAGAACTGTATCCGCTGCAAATACACCGATTGCGTGGAAGTTTGCCCGGTCGATTGCTTTCATGAAGGCCCGAATTTTTTAGTGATCGACCCCGATGAGTGCATTGATTGCACCCTGTGCGAACCCGAATGCCCGGCCAAAGCGATTTATCCGGAAGATGATGTGCCTGCGGGCCAGGAAAGTTATATCGCGCTGAACGCCGAACTTTCAAAAGAATGGCCGGTCATCACCACCCGGAGTGAACCTTTAGCCGATGCCGCCGAATGGGACGGAAAAACCGGCAAGCTTGAATTTTTGCAGCGTTGAATTTGCTAACTTGCGCGACGGGGAGTGTGGGAGTGGCGTGAGCCACGAATAAATCTGTCGCGAATCTTTCGCGGCTCACGCCGCTTCCACGGATTTATACGAACAGGGCTTTCAAAGATCGAAAGTTAAAATTATGGATGATATTTCCCGAACAGCGTTTCCTGAATTACAAACCAAACTACATGCTGTTATTCGCACAGTACCCAATTGGCCAAAGCCTGGCGTGCAGTTCCGCGATATCACGCCGTTGTTTCAAACGCCGGTTCTTTGGGCCGAGTTCATCGCGCATTTTGTCGAGCGCTATCAAAACGAAAAACTCGATGCTATTGCCGGCATGGAAGCACGCGGTTTTATTTTCGGTGCAGCGCTGGCGCATGCGATGAATTTGCCTTTCGTACCGATTCGCAAGCAGGGTAAGTTGCCTTATCAAACGCTATCTGAAAGTTATGAACTGGAATACGGCACGGCAACCGTAGAAATCCACACCGATGCCTGCCAGAAAGGCGACAGAGTTTTGTTTGTGGATGATTTGATTGCCACTGGCGGCACTTTGCTGGCAGGTCAAAAATTACTGCAGCGTCTGGGTGCTGAAGTTATCGAAGCAGCAGTAGTGATTGATTTGCCCGAACTTGGCGGCACCGAGAAATGTCACAAGAATGGATTGTCGGTGTATTCGGCCATGCAGTTTGATGGCGAATGAGTAGCCCGGGTCACGCTCCGCCGACCCGGGTAAATCTGCGAAGTCGTCAAGTTTTTCTAAACACAAAGCAATCTTGATAAACATTATGGTCCGCGAGTCCCCGGGTCGGTGGAGCGTGACCCGGGCTACAAAAAAGCGCCCGAAGGCGCTTTTTAAATTTACGAACTGTAGTTGAAATTAATTCAAACGCGATTTCAAAATACCCAGCAAACGTGAAGCCGGGGAATTAGCAGCGGCCTGACCTTCGGGGGTGAATGCTGTGATGCGTGTAGCTTCGCCAGCGGTTTCGGCGCGAATCAGATAATTCAAACCTTGATAGCGAACGTCATAGCTACCCAGTGCTTGCGCGCTACCGGTAACGGTAACGCCTTCGATACGATTCAAGGCAAGTCCCATGCGCTTCCAGGTGCTTTCAAGGCTGTCATTCACAGTGAAAGTTTCAACAGAAGCCTGACCTAGGCTTGTGGTGCCATCAACATTGGGAACGATCAAGGCATTATTGGTGCTGGGTGCGTCCAAGCCCGGTGGAATTTCCAAGGCATTATTTTGCTTGCTGTTTTGGTAACCGACGCGTTTTTTGAGCCAGCTGCAGCCAGTAGTAGCCGACACCAAAACAACGGCTAATGTTAGCCAGATAAGCGAGCGCGTAACGCGAGGTGAAACGATCATTGGATTATTCTCCTGATGGCACAAATGGTGGCATGACGCCGTTATTTTCAATTCAAACTATTTAATCTAATGGCAATTCTAACGCTTTACAGGCCGCTGTCATGCTTTCTGCGTTTTCGCTATGCACTGCCGACAGCGGCAGCAAAGGTAAACGCAAGCCGATACCGCAGCCGAGTCGGGTCAAAATGGCTTTGACCGGGATCGGGTTAGGTTCGCAGCCCAAAAAGTCATACAAGCCTTGCAGTCGGCGATCCAGAGCAATGGCTTGCTCAGCTTCGCCAGCCTGTAAAAGACGGCATATCTTGCTAAAAGTTCCTGGTACGGCATTCGAAGCTACTGAAATTACGCCGCTAGCCCCGCCTTGAATGGCCCGGACAAAGGTTTCGTCATCACCACTAAGGAGGGAAAAATGCGCTGAGCCTAGGGGGTACAGGGCATTCCAACGCTCTTCATCACCACGTGCTTCTTTCAGACCAATAATATTGGGGTGCATGCATAAAACCGCCACTGTTTCTGGCTGCATATCGCAACCAGTACGTCCGGGCACGTTGTAGAGCACCACGGGCAAGCCACCTTCATCGGCCACCATTTGGTAGTGCTCGATCAAGCCCGCCTGCGTTGGCCGCACATAAGGCGGTGTGACCACGAGCGCGATGTCGGCGCCGCTACTTTTCGCCAAACGTGTTTGCGCAATGGTTTTTGCGGTATTGGATTGTCCAGTACCAGCAAGCACCGGAATGCGCCCGGCAACTTGCTTCACGGCGCTGCGAATTAGCGCGCTGTATTCATCGTCGCTCAGTGCCGCGGCCTCGCCGGTCGAGCCAGCGACAACGATGGCGTCAATACCGGATTTGATTTGCCATTCGACCAAACGCTGCCAGGCAGCGAAATCAACGGCACCAACGGCATCAAAGGGAGTAATTAGCGCGGTCAAGCTGCCAGATAGCTGCATGGCGGCCTCGTGATTATGGGAGCCGACATTGTAGCTATTTGTGAACAAATTTGCGCTCGTGATTAATAACTTGCAGGCAGTAACATTCGGACAGTATGCTGAGTCATCTTTCTAGCCGCCTGTAACTCATGCGACGCATCCGGACACCTGCATTGACTGCTGAACCCACACCGCGCCCCACCGCCAACGAAAATCACCTGCTGATTAGCGCCTACACCACGCATCCGCAATCGCCATTGTTAATGGTCACGCGCCGTATTTCCGAATCGGGCTGCAATATGGTCGATGCCCACCTGACCACTGTTGGCCGTGATGTCTCGGTAACCGCCTTGGCCGTGGGTTCCTGGGACGCGATTGCCAAACTCGAAGCGCAAATGACCAAACTCGAGCGCGAAGAAGGCCTCAAGCTGGTGTGGTATCGCACCGGTCCAAAAACTCTGCAATCCAATTTATTGCCCTACATCGTCGAAGTTGTTGCTGCCGACAAGCCGAGTATTTTGTTTAATTTGGCAGATTTTTTTGATCGCCAGGGCATCACGATTGAAAATATGCATAGCTCGCGTTATCGCGCCATGCAAACCGGTGCCGAAATGTTTACCGCGCAATTAACTATCGGTGTGCCTGCCGATACCCATATTGCAGCGCTGCGCGATGATTTTCTTGAGTTTTGCGATGCATTGAATTTAGATGCCATCATGGACCCCATGAAGTTTTGATTTTTTTAAGGAGAGTTGAATGCCCGAACGACGTTCTGTGTTGACTGCTTCATACCCGACCGCTGATTTGTTTTCATCAGCCGCTTTCACCACCCCGCGACTCTGCTGATTCCCTTGCACAACCCCCACTTTTTCCATCCCACTACGCTGCATCATGCAGCTGTCGGTGGCTTTCTGCTGTTTGGTTTTAATCCGAGGCGACTATGACCCGAAGCAAGCGAATCTATGTGCTTGATACCAACGTGCTCATGCACGACCCAACCGCGCTGTTCAAATTCAAAGAACACGATGTGTTTATTCCCATGATGGTGCTGGAAGAATTAGACAATGGTAAAAAAGGTCATTCCGAAGCGAGTCGCAATGCCCGTCAGGTCAGTCGTTTTTTGAACGACTTGATCGAAGCGCACGGCAGTAATAATGTTGAAAACGGTGTTTCGCTCGCACAACCAAAAAGTTTGAATCTGCGCGGCGAAGACAGCATCGGCAAATTATTATTCCAGTTAAAACCGGTTGAAACCGGCAAGCGCTTTGGCATGGTCATTCCGGATAATTTAATTTTGGGTTCGATTCTACAATTGCGCGAGGACAATCCCGGCGTACCTGTGGTGCTGGTTTCTAAAGATATTAATCTGCGCATTAAAGCTTCGATATGCAGTGTCGATGCCGAAGATTATGAAAATGACCGTGCGCTCGACGATTTTAATTTACTGTTTACCGGCGCAACCGAATTAGCCGCCGATTTCTGGGAAAAACACGAAGGCAATCTGCGTTCATGGACTGAAAAAGGCCGGACGTATTACGAAGTCAAACGCACTGCCGATGACGGCTGGTTTGCCAATCAATTTCTCTACCTGCCCGGTAGCGACGAAGTAGAAATGAAAGTCGCACGTCTTGAAGAAGATCGCGTTGTGCTGCAAATTGTCGATGACTTCCGCTCAACGCAACATCAAGTCTGGGGTATCAATGCACGTAATCGCGAACAGAATTTTGCATTCAATGCCTTGATGGATCCTGACATTGATTTTGTCACTCTGCTCGGCACCGCAGGCACCGGTAAAACATTATTGGCACTCGCCGCTGGTTTGGCACAAACGATGGACAGCCAGCGTTATCGTGAAATCATCATGACGCGCGCTACCGTTAGCGTGGGTGAAGACATCGGTTTTTTACCGGGCACCGAAGAAGAAAAAATGACGCCGTGGATGGGCGCGTTGACCGACAATCTGGAAGTGCTCACGCATACCGCCGACCACGGCACCTGGGGCCGTGGTGCGACTAACGATTTGTTGGCCAGTCGCATTAAAATTCGCTCGATGAATTTCATGCGTGGACGTACGTTCCTGAATCGCTGGGTGATTGTGGATGAAGCGCAAAATCTCACGCCAAAACAAATGAAGACCTTGATTACCCGCGCCGGCCCCGGAACGAAAATTATCTGCATGGGTAACGTCGAACAAATCGATACACCGTATTTGACCGAAACCACTTCGGGTTTAACTTACGCCGTTGATCGTTTCAAAAACTGGGCGCACAGCGCACATATCACGCTGCGTCGTGGTGAGCGCTCGCGTTTGGCAGATCATGCGTCGGAAGTTTTGTAATTAGTGAATCAATCGTAGTAATTAGTGAATCAATCGTAGGTCGGGCCCCGGCCCGACGCTTTTGACAGATTGCGATGTTGCCATTGTCGGGCAGATATCCGACGCTTTTGACAGATTACAATATTGCCATTGTCGGGCCGGTCCCCGACGCTTTTGACAGATTACAATATTGCCATTGTCGGGCCGGTCTCCGACGCTTTTGACAGATTACAATATTGCCATTGTCGGGCAGGTCCCCGACCTACGGACTCCAAAAATGAAAACAAATCTATGCGCTCTTACAATTGCTGGTTCTGATTCCGGCGGTGGCGCCGGTATTCAAGCGGACTTGAAAACCTTCGCTGCACACGGTGTACACGGGCTGTCCGCAATCGCAGCATTAACCGCACAAAACACCCGAAAAGTATCTGCCGTCGAAGTTCCTTCAATAAAGTTTTTGCATGCACAACTGGATGCCTGTTTTAGTGATTTCAAAATAGGCGCCGTCAAAATTGGCATGTTGGCAAATGCCCGTGTCATTAAAGCGGTAGCAGAATCCCTGCAAAAACATAAAGTAAAAAATATCGTGCTTGACCCTGTCATGGTGGCTAGCAGCGGTGCCACTTTACTGGAAGCTTCGGCTCTAAAAGCCATGCGTGAATACCTGCTGCCAATGGCCAGCATTATTACGCCCAATATTCCGGAAGCAGAATTACTACTCGGCCATAAAATTGAAAATGCCGATGCTGCCGATGCCGCGACGGTTGAATTATTAGCAATGGGTGCGCATGCTGTGCTACTGAAAGGCGGTCATTTGCTGGATAAAACCGTGACCGATCGTTATGACGATGGCCAGTTATTCGCGGAATTTATCCATAAAAAATTAAAGCTCGAAGGCCATGGCACGGGCTGTACTTTGGCTTCAGCCATTGCTGCCAATATTTGTCTTGATAAAAATTTGCCACAAGCCTGCGCTGTCGCCACCGATTACGTACATGGTGCGCTGATTCATGCCTACAAACCGGGCAAGGGGAAAGTCGCGGTGCTTGATCATTTTTGGCAATCACGCAATTAATCCGCTGCCGTAGGAGCGCCTTTAGGCGCGAGCGATCTGGCAGTAGTTGTCGCGCCTAAAGGAGGCTCCTACGTTTGAATAATCGGTTTAGTAGGGTGGGCAGTGCCCACCATGATCGTATGCTGAAAGTTGATTGGTGGGTAGTGCGCACCCTACACAGAGCCATCTTTCTTCCGGGCCAACCACTGCCCAGCACCCTTGAAATTACGCTCCCCCGCTTGATGTTGGCGCCAGCCTTCTTGAAGCGCAGCACGATTAAAGCCGGGTAATTTTTCGTTCAATATTACCGGAAATGTTTCAAACGAAAAATGTTCAATATCGAAAAGTAACCGCTGCCGTCCTTCGCTATCTTCAACTGTGAAAAACCATTCAGTTTCCATATATTCGCCAGCCCATGGATCCGGATAAATCGCTGGGTGAACACTCAAACCAAATTCAAACACCGATGCCCAAGGCCACAGTCGTTCCGACTCTGGGCCGATCCATGTGCGATGATAAACGCCGGCTTCTGACAGACGAACTGTTGGCTGACGCAATGGCAATTGCGAGTTTCTGCCGAGAAGCCACTGTTTTAGCCATTGCCACATAATGTATTTAGCCTTTTTTTTTTCGCTATTATAAGCAAACCATCAGTGGCATCTGATTTTATCTATTGCCGTAGCAACGACTATCTATTGAGGTCCTGTGGGAGCGTCCGTCAGGCGCGAAAACCTCGCCGGATTTGTTACGCCTAAAGGCGCTTCAGTGAATCGGTGATTTTAAATTGATGATTCTCCGTCACCGATAAATGCTCTCGTCGGGATCCAGTGACTTCAAACATCGCAGAAGACCATTCGCGCCTGACGGACGCTCCCACGAAAAATACTCCTAGGGCTTTAAGGCCCTAATAGCCGGGTAACATTCGGGCCTTACAGTGCTCTCACAATATTGAATGTAAAATTACCAACAAAAAACGGAGCCGTCGGCTCCGTTTTTTATGTAACAGTTAACAAATATTTACGCAGTGACGCGCGCTGCAATCGCTTTGGCAAAACTCATCGTGGTTCCTTCACCGCCAAGATCTGGCGTTAACGAATCTTTCGCCTCCATGGCGTCGCGAATGGCTTTACGAAGTGCATTGCCGCGTTCCGGCATTGCCAGGTGGTCCAGCATTTGCGCTGCGCCTAATAACAGAGCACACGGATTGGCGATGCCTTTACCTGCAATATCGGGAGCCGAGCCATGCACGGCTTCAAAAATGGCCGCTTCAGTTCCGATATTGGCACCCGGCGCCAAACCCAGGCCACCGACTAAACCGGCACATAAATCGGAAATAATATCGCCGAATAAATTGGTCGTTACCAAAACATCGAATTGTTCGGGCTTCATCACCAATTGCATGCAGGCATTGTCAATAATCATTTCATTGCATTGAATGTCGGGATATTGCAAAGCCACATTACGAGCCGTTTTCAGAAACAGACCCGATGTGGATTTCAGGATATTGGCTTTATGCAAAATGGTCACTTTTTTGCGCCCGACTTTACGTGCAAGATCAAATGCGTAACGGACGATGCGTTCTGAACCCTTGCGAGTAACGCGCTGCGTCAAGGTCGCGGTTTCGCCATCGGCAGTCACATTTTGGCCTTCACCAATATAGGCGCCTTCGGTATTTTCACGCACGGTAATCAAATCAATATTTTGATAACGCGATTTCGTATTCGGAAAACTAATCGCCGGCCTTACATTGGCGTACAAATCAAAGCGCTTGCGCAATTCAACATTGATCGAAGAAAAGCCTTCGCCTACCGGAGTGGTTAAAGGGCTTTTCAGTGCAATACGATGACGCTGAATTGCGTCCATCGTGCTCGCCGGAAGTAACTCGCCATGTTTTTCCAAGGCGGCCATACCGGCTTCAACAAATTCATAGGTAAGACCCAAATTCATGGCGTCAAGCACATGAAGGGTGGCATCCATAATTTCCGGGCCAATACCGTCGCCGCGAATGACTGCAATTGTTTGTGTCATAAATGTCTTCAAAAACAGCGCGTTAGGGTCGCGCAAGGGGTCATATTATGCCATAAAGCCTTGCACCTAGGCGCCAATTAAATCACAGGGCGTGCTGATGCTCGGGCTTGGTTTGAGCATGAATACCCTCGCCTTCCAGCTGGTCCAGAAAATCCACGGCACGCCGCAAATGCGGGATAACGATTGAACCGCCGACCACCAAAGCCACGCTGAAGGTCTCGAACAACTCGTCGCGATTGACACCGGCTTCCTTGCATTGGGCGATGTGGTAGCTGATGCAATCATCGCAACGCAGCACCATGGAAGCGACTAAACCCAGCAACTCCTTGGTTTTCAGATCCAGCGCACCGTCTTTGTAAGTCTGGGTGTCGAGTGCGAAAAAACGCTTTACCACCTGATTATCGTGACCAAGAATGCGCTGGTTCATACGTTGGCGAAATTCGGTAAATTCGGCTACACGATCTTTTTCCGAGCCTTGTTTTTCTACACCTGGTTTTTCATTGACACTCACGGTGCGGCCTCCAGCAAGAGTTTTAGTCCACCGGCACGGTCAAGTGCGACCATATCGTCATAACCGCCGACATGGGTGCCGTTAATAAAAATTTGCGGAACCGAAGTGCGTGTGGTTTTCGCCATCATCTCGGCACGTGCGACCGGGTCGGTGTCGATACGAACCTCCGAATAGCTGGCACCACGCGATTTCAGAAAATTCTTTGCTGCCACGCAATACGGGCAGATGGCAGTGCTATAAATAATCACATTGGACATGTTAATTCTCCTTAGGCAGGAACTATGGGGGCAATGGCGGGTCTTTTCCAGTGTCGCGATTCACTCATTTAACTGGCGATTCACTCACCAGCCATCCACATAGTGCATGCTTCACCTATCTAAAAATTGGAAGTCAAAGTGCCCCGTTTATTGCCACTTACCGCTGCACTTGTCCTTAGCCTGGGTTTTATCACCAGCTCGCAAGCCCAAAATAGCAGCTTGCCCGATATGGGCTCATCGGCGGCCGAACTACTAAGCCCGGAACAAGAAGCCCAATATGGTGCCTACACACTGTATCAACTTCGTAATTACGGTTATGTGCTTGACGATCCATTGCTGGACGCGTGGCTGCAAGGTATGGGGCATCGACTTGGAGCATCGTCGGATCGACCCGAACAGCCTTTTACTTTTTTCTTGTTGAAAGATCGCCAGATTAATGCCTTTGCCACTTTCGGTGGATATATCGGTGTTAATGCCGGCTTGATATTAACCGCGCAAGCTGAAGATGAAGTTGCTGGCGTATTGGCGCATGAAATTTCTCACGTAACCCAGAGGCATATTTTGCGCTCGGTCGAGCGCAGTAAAAAAGATCAGCTTCCCATTTTACTGGCGATGTTGGCGGTAGTTGTCGCTGCCCAAAAAAGCAATAGCAATAGTTCCGACGACGCGGTTAGCGCTGCAGTGGTTGGCGGGCAGGCCTTGATTGCGCAGAGACAAATTAATTTCACTCGTTCAAGCGAGGCTGAAGCAGATCGTATTGGTATTCAAACCCTGCATCGCTCGCAATATCGCACTAGCGCAATGGCGGATTTTTTTGAACGCATGGCAACCGCTAGTCGCGGCAATTCGGGTGGGTATCAAGTACCCGATTACCTGCAATCACATCCCGTCACCGCGACGCGTATTAGCGAAGCGCGCGAACGTGCTGCCCGCATCGATAAGGAAGCCAAACCTTTTGCTACAAGTTCTACTTCGCAATCAAACCTACTTATTCCTAGCCAATTTAATCTGAATATTCATAACAGTGATAGTGCGCCATTGCGACAAATTGACTGGGCACGTGAACGACTGCGTATGCTGACTGCCGCCAGCTCGCAAATTGCCGTGAATGAATTTAAAGCCATGACAACGGGTATTTCTGCAAAAAAATTAAGCGATGCCGAGCGTTATGGTTATGCACTGGCATTGATGCAAAGTGGTTCACCAGGTGCTTCTGAAGCAATATTGGAACAATTGAAACCGCAGTATCCCGATAACCTATGGGTTGAACTGGCGTATGCCGAAAACGCGCATTACGCAAAAAATAATGATCAAAGCCAGCAACGCTTTGAAGCGCTGCTGAAAAAATATCCGCAGCATCTCGCTGTGAGCCTTACTTACGCACGCACATTGGGTGAAATAGGAAGTGCCGATGCTGGACGTCGTGCACAAACGGTATTGCGACCCTTGCTGGCACAAAGCTCGGACGACCCGTTATTTCAAAAAAGCTATGGCCGCGCCAGTGAATTAGCCGGCGATATTAATCGTGCCAGCGAAGCTTACGCAGAAGCCGCTTATCTCAATGGTCGGCCTGAAGATGCGCTAAAACAATTAGACGCACTTTTGAAAAAACAAAATATTGATTATGTGCAACGTGCACGCATCGAAGCCCGCATGGCCGCGATAACACCCGAAGTGCTGGAAATGCGCCGACAAGGTGTGAAGCCTTCACAACAGCCGCCTGATAGAAGTTGATCGTAGGTCGGGCCCCGGCCTGACGCTCTTGAGAGATTGCGACAATGCCATTTTTACGCACGAACACGACGCTGTTGAAGATTGCGATGGGGTTCTTGTCGGGCCGGGGCCCGACCTACGCATTATTGTTATTGTTTAGGCAAATACAACAGCGGATCGACCGGTTTACCATTGCGCCTGATTTCAAAATGCAGCATGTCGCGCATGGTACCAGTACGACCCATTTCTGCGATCACATCACCGGCCTTAACTTTAGTGCCTTCGGCCACTAAACGCCGACGGCTGTGTGCGTAGGCCGAGAGCCATTCGTTATTGTGTTTGATAATAATTAATTCACCATAACCCACTAAACCGGCGCCGGAATAAACTACAGTACCGTCGGCTGAGGCATGAATTGGCTGTCCGCTTTTACCGCCAATATTAATGCCTTGCTGTGCCGTGTCACCCTGCACGTAGCGTGCAATCAAAGTGCCTTCACTCGGCCAGCGCCAGCTCATTATGCTCAGGTTCGTAACGGGCTTTATTTCTGAAGTCGGTGCCGCAATAACGTTAGTGCTTGGCACAACAGGACTTGTTGTCGGTTCAACGACAGGTGCGACGGTTTGAACTGGCGTTGTGGCGACAACAAGAGGCGGCTTGATAAGAACGGGTTTCACTTCGACCGGTTTTGTTTCTACCGGTTTGGTAACACTAGTCGCGCTAGTGTTTGAAACGACTGCTGTATCCATATGTTGGTTGTCGTTGGGTGAGTGCAACAAAATGCGCTGACCAATTTTTACCGTGTAGGGCTCGGAAATATTATTCCAGACCGCTAAATCGCGGTAACTGACACCGGCGCGAAACGAGATGCCATACAAAGTGTCACCTGCTTGCACGACGTAGGGTTCATTGAGCGATATGGGCTCGTACTGTTTTCGTGGCGCAGCTGTTTTTATTATTTGGCTTTCGTTGTTTGATTGCGTTGGACGCACCGACACCGTGGTCTGTGCACAAGCACTGAGCACCACTATGGAAGCCATTACCGAACAGGTAAATAACGAAATATTTTTCATGGTGTAGTTCATACGCCTTGAGGTTTCATCAAGATCCAGACAACGAATCCAATTAATAGTAACAAAGCTATCCAGCCAATCGGTTCAATATATTTTCGTAAAGCCGCTTCGGCCTTTTCACCGCCTAAACGAATCGCACCTGCCACAAGAAAAACCCGTTTGCCGCGGCCAATCAGTGCGCCAAAGAAAAATGGCAAGATCGGCATACCCACGGCACCTGCGGCAAGGGTAAATATTTTGAAGGGTACGGGGGTGAAACCGGCAATTAACAATAACCAGAAACCATTATCGACCGCTTGCTTTTTGATATCTTCAAACTGATGCGCATAGCCCATTTTTTCAATCAGAGGCATCGCCATATCAATCGCATAATGGCCAATCGCGTAACCCACAAACATGCCAACCAGAGAGCCAGTCAAACTAACCGTGGCATACCAGAATCCCGACTTTGGCTTGGCTAGACACATCGGAACCAGCATCATTTCCGGCATTACCGGAAAAATAAAAGCTTCAAAAAAACTAAGTGCTGCCAATATACCAAGTGCATTTTTATGCTGTGCCCACTGTATCGCTTTGAGATACATCGGCTGAAAAATTTTCATCAAATAATTCCTGTTACCAAAGGCACGAAGACCACATTACCTAAATCATCCTGAATAATGCCCTCGGGGGTTTTTCGCAGACGCAATAATTTTTGTACACTGGAACCACCGACCGGTGCGATCAACGTGCCGCCTTCGGATAATTGTTCCAGTAATTCCGGTACGATGGCAGCAGCACCAGCGGTGACGATGATCGCATCGAATGGCGCGTATTCAGACCAACCGATATGGCCGTCGACATGCTTGCTGCGTACGTTCAAATTCAAATTTCGAAAACGACGACGCGCCTGCCGCAATAATTCGTCAATACGTTCAACCGTAAATACTTCCATACCCAGCGTTGCCAATACCGAACCCTGGTAACCGGAACCGGTTCCGATTTCCAATACCTTTTTAGGCATGCAGTGTTCAATCAAGGCTTCGGTCATGCGGGCAACCACCCAAGGCTGCGAAATCGTTTGGCCTTTTCCAATCGGCAATGCGGTATCTTCATACGCACGCGATGCCAGCGCTTCTTCAATGAATAAATGCCGTGGCAAACTTCGTAGTGCATTTAATACGCGCTCATCGCGAATGCCGCCTTCACCGCGTAAGCGATCGACCATGCGGTCGCGCGCACGCTGTGAAGTCATGCCTAAACCTTTCGCTTCGGGCTTAGTAAGAAACGGCGCCATCATGTCGATTGGGTTTTTCCTGCGCTTAAACCGGAAATCCATTGCCCGACCGATTCAAGTGCGTGATAACGAGTCAAATCGACATGAATCGGCGTGATCGAAATAAAACCATTTCTCACTGCATGAAAATCGGTACCGAGACCGGCATCTTGTTCCGGACCCGGCGGTCCAATCCACCAAACGGTGCGGCCACGCGGATCGGTTTGTGCGATACAGGGCTCGGCCCGGTGCCGGTGTCCGCAGCGCGTGACTTCAAAACCTTGAATTTGATCCCAGGGTAAATCCGGCACATTGACGTTTAAAATGGTATCGGCAGGCAATGGGTCGGCCAATAAACGTTCGGTAATTAATACCGCCGCTTTTACTGCGGACTCATAATGTTTTGCATTGTGGTCATGTGTGGCCAGTGACATCGCAATGGCCGGAAAACCAAGACAGCGCCCTTCCATCGCAGCGGCGACCGTACCGGAATAAATAACATCGTCGCCCATATTGGAAGTGTTATTGATGCCGGAAATAACGATATCGGGATCAGACTTTAATAATCCGGCCAGCGCGAGATGTACACAATCGGTTGGCGTGCCTGCCACGCTCCAGGTATTGTCGCTAAGTGGTTTCGCGCGAATTGGCATATCCAGTGTCAGCGAATTACTCGCCCCCGAACGATCGCGATCTGGCGCCACGACAAAGACATTATGCCCAGCCTCTTGTAGGCCTTGTGCTAGCAGTTTAATGCCCGGCGCATCGACACCATCATCATTACTTATCAATATTCGCATTGCCACCTCAATTCATATTGAGCATGATAACGGAAGCCGCGCAGATTGTGTTTCGTAATCCAAGGAATATGTCGAAAAACCCGCCCCCTAATGAGCACGACGAAGACGATGCCGCACTATTTCGTGAGGCAATTGGCGAAGTGCGTCGTATTGAAATCAAAGAGCAAAACATTCCGCGAAAAAAGCCCGCCGCTGATTCAAAAATGTTCCGTCGCGATGAAGCCGAAGCCCTGCGTGATTCGCGTTCGGTGTCGGTTGCCGAAGCTTATCTAAATTCCGCCGATGAACTCAGTTATCGCCGCCCCGAAATTCCCGACAAATGGTTCAAGCAATTAAAACGTGGACAAATAAGTATTCAAGACGAATTGGATTTACATCATTGTCGTGCCGCCGATGCCGAAGTTTTTCTGAAACAGTTTTTAAATCAGGCGCGCGAAGAAGCACATTACTGCGTGCGGGTCATTCACGGAAAAGGCTTGCGTTCGGAAAGCGCACCGGTGCTCAAGGCCTTGGTGGATCGTGTATTGCGACATCGTGTGGATGTGTTGGCATTTAGCTCGGCACCACTGGCCCAAGGCGGCACTGGCGCGGTGCTGGTTTTGCTAGCGCGCCAGTGAGGATGCATGAGCCAGCCTTGATTATTGACTGTCTTTTTTAGCTTTTGGTGCCCTGGGTGGGCTGATCCATTTTATAATCACGCCACGCTGTAAAGCCTGATGCTCAACTTTAGCCATATATATCTGATCGTAGTCACTACTGCTTTGGTGCTTTTGAGAGACTTTATTAGGCTCTGTCGAATGTTTGCCCTTCATACTGGCGCAGGCGCTGAGGCTACACATCAGGCAAATTGCGATGACTCGTTTCATGGGATTACTCCTAGGCATGGACGCAGAATTAGACTACTCCTGCCAGTGCCGCTTGCAAGTGCCTAGCCATCAAGTTTTTGCTGAATCTTGCAGCTCGCCCAATTCAGCCAATAATTCCGTGGCATAGGCCCCTGGCGGCAGTGAAAAACGGCATTGCAGGCAGTCTTTTTCCGGCCATATCCAGCTCAAATCCTGCACCTGAATTCGTAAAGCGCGCCGCTCTTGTTTCATGTCGGCGGCTTCCAGACCACGGCATAGTTCCGGATGATTATTGGCAACCTCGGTTTCAATGACCAATACCGTCGATTGCGTCCTCAAATCACCCTTTCCCCACATCGGGCCAGTCGCGTGGATTTCCAGTTTTTCGGCACGCGATTTTATTTCATTATTCAACGATTCCGGCCCGAAAATACTATGGGAACCGTTGATCATCCAGACTTCACCCTCAAGTGCACTCAGCCAGTTTTTATTTTCGATACGTGATGCCAATGCGGCATTGAAAATTTCAGAACGTGCAGCCGATAAATAAATGGAGCGCTGTTCGCGTTTAACGCGGTCACCGGAAAACATTTTCAAGGCCATGCCGACATTGGCGCGTTCGCGACCAAAGCGCTGTTCGCCAAAATAATTGGGCAGGCCGTAATCACGAATTTTTTCCAAGCGACTTTCTATCGCGGTTTTATCACCTTCAACATCACGCAAGGTAAGCGTGAAGCGGTTTCCTGCCAAGGCGCCGCGCGGGAGTTTTCGATGATGCCATTGCCATTCAAGCAACTTAACACCGTCAATATTCAAACTATTAAAATCGGGCGCAATTTTTTTCGGGATATGTATCGAAAAGCGTTGCGTCGTAAGAGCATGACGGTCTTTCATACCGGCGTAGCCAATACCCATCTCGTTAATGCCTGCCCATTTCGCCAAGGCACTTGCCACAAACGCCGTATTCAAGCCACGTTTTTGTATCGTGACCAATAGATGTTCGCCTTCGCCATGGGCTTCAAAGGCGTTGATTTCTTCAACGATGAAATCTTCGGGAATGCCGCGAAATTTTCCTTTCAGTACAGCTTCGCCATAGGCACGCGGCAGTATCATGCAGTCACCAATAGAACTACTGCTTGCGCTGCTATACCCTCGCCTCTGCCAGTAAAGCCAAGGGTTTCGGTAGTGGTAGCCTTGACCGACACCTGGTCAATACTCGCCTGGCAATCGTCAGCGATATGTTTTCGCATGAGTTCGCTGTAGAGACCGATTTTAGGCCGCTCGCAAATAATCGTGATGTCGGCATTACCCAAAGCAAAGCCTTTTGCATGAATCAGCAAAAAACAATGTCGCAGTAAATCCCGACTATTCGCACCACGCCAGCGCTCATCGCTAGGCGGGAAATGTTTGCCAATATCGCCTAGCACCAATGCACCCAGCATCGCGTCACACAGGGCGTGCAGAACAACATCGCCATCGGAATGGGCAATCAGACCCCGCTCGTGTGGGATGCGAACACCACCAAGAATGACGTGATCACCATCGCCAAATGCATGTACGTCAAAGCCACTACCTATTCGCATAAAAGTCCTTTAAGCGTAGGGTGGGCATTGCCCACCAAAATGGTCGGAATCATCGAAAACTTACTGGGGTCGAAAAATGCTCCTGCATTTCGACACTCGCGCCATCCATCGTGATTGCGTGTCCAAGACACGACTTGCATCATCGCAAACTTGGTGGGGTCGAAAAATGCTCCTGCATTTTCGACACTCGCGCCATCCATGGCGGTCGCGTGCCCACCCTACAACAACGATTTATTTTTGACTCAAAATAAACTCGGCCAATGCCAAATCCGCCGGAGTGGTGACTTTGATATTGTCCTCCGAACCCTCGACCAGCAGGGGTTTGAAACCCAGCCGTTCCATTGCCATCGCTTCATCGGTGACATTCAAACCGGCGCGCATCGCAGATTCTATCGCACGTGTTAGACCGCCGCGTCTGAACATTTGCGGGGTAAGGGCACGCCATAATTTTTCGCGCGGCTCGGTGCTGAAAATATGTTGGCCGTCTTCGCTACGCTTGATGGTGTCACGCACCGGTGCTGCCAAAATGGCACCGATTGCATGGGCCTCGCCCATTGCCAATAAACGCGACAAATCAACTGCACGCAAACACGGGCGTGCAGCGTCATGCACTAAGACAAAACGATCTTCATGCACGACGGCAGGCAATGCCTGCAAGGCAGACAACACAGAATCGGCACGTTCGGCGCCACCGCGACAGGTGTAAATTGGCTTGCCTTCCATTTCGCGCCAGCCCGCCCAGTAAGGGTCGTCCGGTGAAATAGCAACCATCACGCCATCGACCAAAGGATGTGCCAGCAAGGAGCGCAGGCTGTGTTCAATGAGTGGGCGACCGGCAATATTCAAATATTGTTTTGGCGTCTCGCTACCGAAACGGGTGCCGCGACCGGCGGCCGGCACAACTGCCCACGTCATTGCGCATCCTCGTCGGCAGATTTTTCTTCCGGAAGTTTTGCTGCATGCGGATCAACTACGCGATAAAAAGTTTCGCCCGGCTTCACCATGCCCAATTCATTACGAGCGCGTTCTTCGGCGGCGGCCTCACCGGATTTCAGATCTTCCACTTCCGCCGCCAGCGCATCATTACGTTGCTCAAGATGCGTATTATCTGCCGCTTGGGTACGAACTCTTTCTTCCAGTTTTGTAGCTTGCCGCCAACCGGTATTGCCTAGCCAGAGCTTGCTCTGCAAGCCCAGCAATAACAAACCGAGCAGCAGAAAAGGCCAAAGGCGTTTCAATAGCGACATGCTTAGTGCTTCAAACTCACAAACGCTGCGCGACCGGCATAACGCGCTTTCGCGCCCAGCGCTTGTTCAATGCGCAGAAGCTGGTTGTATTTCGCCACGCGGTCACTTCGGCAAAGCGAGCCGGTCTTGATTTGTGTTGCGGTGGTCGCAACAGCAATATCGGCAATCGTGGTGTCTTCGGTTTCGCCCGAGCGATGCGACACAATAGCGGCATAATTATTCGCGTCTGCGATGGCAATCGCTTGCAGGGTTTCGCTCAAGGTGCCAATTTGATTTACCTTGATCAAAATCGCATTGGCCACTTTTTTGTCGATACCTTCCTGGAAAATTTTCGGGTTGGTCACGAATAAATCATCGCCGACTAATTGCAATGTATTGCCCAGACGATCAGACAATAATTTCCAGCCATCCCAATCATCTTCCGCCATGCCATCTTCAATCGTGATGATCGGATATTTTTTTGCCCAGCCATCCATGAAATCGACAAATTGTTCCGACGACAGGCGCTTGCCCTCGCCCATCAAATTATATTTTCCGTTTTCATAAAATTCGGTACTGGCAACGTCCAGGCCCAGCAAAATATCGTCACCGGCTTTGTAACCGGCCTTACCGATAGCTTCAAGAATGGTTTCCAAGGCTTCTTCATTCGAACGCAGATCCGGGGCAAAACCGCCTTCATCACCGACCGATGTGGAAAGTCCGCGCGATTTCAAAACCGATTTCAGGGAATGGAAAATTTCCGTGCCGGCACGCAATGCTTCGCTGAAAGAATCGAAACCGACTGGCAGCACCATGAATTCCTGCATATCGACATTATTGTCGGCATGCGCGCCACCATTGATGATATTCATCATCGGCACCGGCAGTGTGACTTCATTATCGCCAGCCAAGTGCGCCCAAAGCGGAAGTTTTTTCGAGGCAGCGATTGCATGCGCATTCGCCATCGAAACCCCCAGCAACGCGTTCGCACCCAAACGACCTTTGTTATCAGTGCCGTCGAGATTGATTAATTTTTGGTCAAGACCTTTTTGATCAGCGGCATCAAAACCTTTCAAGGCATCGGCAATGGTCGTGTTGACATTGGCAACGGCTTTTTTCACGCCTTTGCCCATATAACGCGATTTATCGCCATCGCGTAATTCGACGGCTTCTTTCGAACCGGTGGAAGCACCCGAAGGTACGGCGGCGCGGCCTGTGTGGCCCGAACTTAATGTGACTTCGGCTTCAAGCGTTGGGTTGCCGCGTGAATCGAGAATTTCGCGAGCGATGATTTTGGTGATGGTGGTCATTATTTTTTCTTTATTTAAAGTAGGACTGTATTTTTAATTGAATCAAAAACCATTCTTTTTTGAGATCGCATCCAACGCCAACATGGTTTCCAGCAAACCCTGCATCTTGTCGAGCGGCCAGGCATTCGGACCGTCCGATAAAGCATTGTCTGGATCAGGATGGGTTTCCATAAATACACCAGCAACGCCGACGGCAATGGCAGCACGTGCGAGTGCGGGAACAAATTCGCGTTGGCCGCCGGATTTACCGTCCATGCCGCCGGGCAATTGCACCGAGTGCGTGGCATCGAACACGACTGGGCAACCGGTATCACGCATCACAACGAGTGAGCGCATATCGGAGACTAAATTGTTGTAGCCGAAACTGACACCACGCTCGCACACCATGATTTGCTGATTACCCGTCGCTTGTGCTTTCGCTGAAACATGTTTCATTTCCCAAGGAGACAGGAACTGGCCTTTCTTGATATTCACCGGCTTACCAGTCGCAGCAACGCGTTGAATAAAATCGGTTTGGCGACATAAAAATGCCGGCGTTTGCAATACATCAACCACGCTGGCAACTTCGTCCATCGGTGTGTATTCGTGCACGTCGGTCAACACCGGTACGCCGATTTGTTTTTTTACTTCCGCCAATACTTTCAGGCCTTCTTCCAGACCGGGGCCACGAAAACTGGTACCGGATGTTCGATTGGCTTTATCAAAACTGGATTTAAAAATAAACGGAATGCCGAGCTGGCTGGTGATTTCTTTCAGTTTGCCGGCGACATCCATTTGCAGTTGCATAGACTCGATAACGCAAGGGCCGGCAATCAGGAAAAAAGGTTTATCCAGACCCACATCAAAGCCGCAGAGTTTCATGCTTGTGCTCCTGTAGGAGCGGCTTTAGCCGCGATGGTGGGTGATGCATCAAGCGATAAGGATGCTTCTTCGTGGCTGAGAGATTCGCGGCTTACACCGCTCCTACGGGCCTTGTATTCGCGGGCAGCGGCTATAAAACCGATAAACAAGGGATGACCATCGCGCGGCGTTGATAAAAATTCCGGATGCGCTTGGCATGCAACAAACCACGGATGATTGGGTAACTCGATCATTTCGACCAATGAATCGTCCATCGATTTTGCTGAAATAATTAAGCCGACGGCTTCGAGTTGATTGAGGTAGCGATTATTGAATTCGTAACGATGGCGATGACGTTCGGCCACCACATCTTTGCCGTACATCGCACGCGCCTTCGTGCCTGCTTTCAAACGACATTCCTGCAAACCCAAGCGCATAGTGCCGCCGAGGTCGGAGTCTTCACCGCGTTTTTCAACATCGCCACTAGCGGTGCGCCATTCGGTAATTAAACCGATAACGGGGTCGCTGCAGTTTTTATCATTTTCGGTAGTATTGGCCCCCGGTAACCCGGCAAGATTTCGCGCAACATCAACTACTGCTGCCTGCATGCCGTAGCAAATACCGAAATACGGCACCTTGTTTTCTCGTGCATATTTTGAAGTCAGCACTTTGCCTTCAAAACCGCGATCACCGAAACCACCCGGCACAAGAATCGCATCGACGTCACTTAAACATTGTCCGTTATCGGCTTCGACTTGTTCCGACTCCAACCACTTCAAGCGCACTCGCGTACGCTGGCGCAAGCCGCCATGCTTCAAGGCTTCGGATAAAGATTTGTAGGCATCCTGGTGGTCAACATATTTACCGACCACGGCAACGGTAACTTCATCAATCGGATTTTCTGCTGCATCCACGGCTGCAGCCCACTCTGATAAATCGGCAGGCTTGGCCATGTCTTCCAGGCGCAATTTCTCGATAACAATCTGGTCAAGTTTTTGTTCGTGCAACCAGAACGGCAGTTTGTAAACATTATCCACATCGACGCAACTAATAACCGCTCGCTCGTCAACATTGGTAAATAATGCAATTTTCTTACGCTCGCCTTCCGGCAAGGGCCTTTCGCTGCGGCACAATAAAATATCGGGCTGAATACCAATGGTGCGTAATTCTTTTACCGAATGCTGCGTAGGTTTAGTTTTCAATTCGCCCGCTGCCGCAATATAGGGCACCAGAGTCAAATGCATGAAGATAGCGTTTTCACGACCACGGTCGCTGCGAATTTGGCGAATGGCTTCCAAGAACGGCAATGATTCGATATCACCGACAGTCCCGCCAATTTCTACCAAAGCCACATCAAAACCATCGGTGGCTTCAAAAATGCAGCGTTTGATTTCATCGGTAATATGCGGAATGACCTGAACCGTTGCGCCCAAATAATCGCCGCGACGCTCTTTACGAATCACGTTCTCGTAAATACGCCCAGTCGTGACAGAATTTTTACGCGTCAGGCGTGTGCGCACGTAACGCTCGTAATGGCCAAGATCCAGATCGGTTTCGGCGCCGTCGTCAGTGACGTAAACCTCGCCATGCTGGAACGGACTCATGGTGCCTGGATCCACATTGATATACGGATCGAGCTTCATCATGGTGATTTTAAGACCGCGAGCCTCAAGAATGGCCGCGAGAGAAGCAGCTGCAATGCCCTTGCCAAGCGAGGACACCACACCACCGGTAACAAAAATTAGACGCGTCATTAGCAAACCCGGCGCTGGAAAGCCGTATTTTACCGGAGTCGGCTGAACTCTGCACTTAACTTTCGGGCATTTTTGTAAATTGATCGAAACCTGCTTGACCGAAAACGCTTAACCGCCCATCCTGCCAACCTCTCTGAACATAATCAAAAACAATGAATTCACGCTATAACGCCGCAGATATTGAAGTTTTATCCGGTCTTGACCCGGTCAAACGCCGCCCTGGCATGTATACAGACACCACTCGCCCGAATCATTTAGCGCAGGAAGTGGTCGATAACTCGATTGACGAGGCCCTAGCCGGCCATGCAAAAACCATCGAAGTCACGCTTTATTCCGATGGCAGTTGCGAAGTTAGCGATGACGGCCGTGGTATGCCGGTGGATATTCATCCGGAAGAAAAAATTCCCGGCATTGAATTAATCATGACGCGTCTGCATGCCGGCGGGAAATTCTCGAATAAAAACTACACGTTTTCCGGCGGATTGCACGGCGTTGGCGTTAGCGTGGTGAATGCATTATCGAAAAAAGTTGAAGTATTTATTAAGCGCGATGGCAATGAATATCGCATGCAGTTCCAGAATGGCGACCGCACTTCTCCACTGGAAATTATTAATACGGTCGGAAAACGCAATACCGGAACACGCCTGCGGTTCTGGATTGATCCAAAATATTTTGACACTCCGAAATATGCGGTAAAAGCACTGCGGCATTTATTACGCGCCAAAGCGGTGCTCTGCCCTGGCCTGACCGTCAAATTGTTTGATGAAGCAACGGGCGAGCGTAACGAATGGTTTTATGAAGATGGACTGAGCGATTATTTGCGTGGCGAATTAGTCAATCGCGACTATATTCCGAATGAACTATTTGTTGGCAATTTAAGCAAAGACACTGAAGTGGTGGATTGGGCGGTCGCTTGGATACCTGAGGGCGAATTAGTACAGGAAAGTTACGTCAATCTGATTCCGACCGCACAAGGCGGCACCCACGTTAACGGGTTGCGTAGCGGCTTCACCGATGCCTTGCGTGAATTCTGCGATTTCAGAAACTTATTGCCGCGCGGCGTAAAACTGGCACCGGAAGATGTCTGGGATCGCGTCAGTTATGTGCTATCAGTAAAAATGACTGACCCGCAATTTTCTGGTCAAACCAAAGAACGATTGTCATCAAGGCAAGCCGCCGGTTTTGTTGAAGGTGCATCGCATGATGCGTTTTCACTTTGGTTGAATACCCATACCGAACTCGGAGAACGCATTGCCCAAATCGCGATTGATCGTGCTGCCGCGCGTTTAAAAACCGAAAAACAAATTGTTCGTAAAAAAATTACCCAAGGCCCTGCCCTGCCCGGAAAATTGGCCGACTGCATTTCGCAGGATTTATCACGTACCGAAATATTTTTAGTCGAAGGTGATTCCGCAGGCGGCTCGGCGAAACAGGCGCGCGATAAAGACTTTCAGGCAATCTTGCCACTGCGCGGAAAAATCTTAAATACCTGGGAAGTGGAAAGCGGCGGTGTGCTGGCATCCAATGAAGTCCATGACCTTGCTGTTGCTATTGGTTGCGACCCGGGCGTGGATAAAATTGACGGTCTGCGCTACGGCAAAGTCGTGATTCTGGCCGATGCCGATTCCGATGGTTTGCATATTGCGACTTTATTGTGCGCTCTGTTCCTGAAACATTTCCCGGCGCTGGTAAAAGCCGGCAATATTTTTGTTGCGATGCCGCCGCTGTTTCGTGTTGACGTGGGCAAGCAAGTTTTTTATGCCTTGGACGAAGAAGAAAAACGCATCTTGCTCGAACGTATCGAGAAGGAAAAAATGCGCGGTGCGGTCAATGTCACCCGTTTTAAAGGTTTGGGCGAAATGAATCCTTCGCAGTTGCGGGAATCCACTATCCACCCCGACACCCGTCGCTTGGTGCAACTCACCATTGATGATGCAGTAGAAACAAAGTCCTTGATGGATATGTTGTTGTCGAAGAAACGTGCAAGCGATCGAAAAGCCTGGCTGGAACTGAAAGGGGATATGGCGAGTTTGGAAATTTAGTTCTCTCGTAGGAGGGCCTTCTAGGCCCGAAAATTTCGGTCGGGCCTAGAAGGCCCTCCTACAAAATGGCGTCGAAAAACTTGCGTATTAGGGCCTGCACGTGACCTGCTTTCGCATCGTCATACTGGCGAGTTTGTTCGTCCATGTAGGTGGTTTGCGATAATTCCAGCTGCATGGTTTCAATATTATTGGCGAGGTCGTGATACTCGCGTGTGATGTGACCGCCCTTGAAACGACCGTTACTCACGGAAGTGAATCGTGTTTGTTCCGATAATATTTTTTCTATCGCGTTTTGCGTGTCTGGTTTACAACTAGCACCCGCTAGGGTTCCTAGATTGAAATCCGGCAAAGCTCCGTCGAACAAAAACGGTACCTGCGATTTAATCGAGTGGCCTTCCCATAGCAATACCCGGCCATGCAAAAAATGAAGGCGTGCAATTTGTGTTTTAAGGGCATGGTGGTAGGGACGCCAGTAATGTTCGATACGTGAATTTATTTCATGTTCGCTCGGCCAATGACCTTCAAGATAGACCGGCTCGCCACTGAATTGCCGTATCGGGCACAGGCCTGTTGTATTTTGCCCGGGATATAGGCTCACATCGTCCGGCGGTCGATTCAAATCAATCACGTAACGTGAATATTTCGGCTGTAAAATAGTAGCGCCTAGCGATTTTGCAAAATCATACAAACGGCTCACGTACCAATCGGTGTCGGGTGCAGAACGGGCATCTGTTTGCATTCTTGCCTGCAAGGCTTCTGGAATAGCACTACCGTCATGCGGCAAGCTAATCAGCAAGGGGCTCGTACCCAAATGGATTTCAAAAATATCGTTTTGCATTTTTAGGCGAACCTTTCTAATCGATAAGGCTTGGGATCGATGATGCACTCTCGCTGGCAAATCAAATCAGCCAATAAATGTCCGGTAACCGCCGACATGCTAACGCCCAACATTCCGTGACCAGTCGCGAGCCAAGCGTTTTTATAATTAGGCGTTGCGCCAAGAATCGGCAAATCGTCCGTGGTCATCGGCCGCCAGCCGTACCATTCTTCCAATTTCAAGGGGCCAATACCTTCGTGCAAATATTCATTCGCGCCGTGTTCTAAAGCATCCAGGCGGCGGCGATTCAAACGAGCGTCGTAACCGGAAAACTCCATAGTACTGCCCAAACGATAACCACCACCCCAAGTCGTTACGCAAACGCTACGCTCTTTCAAAACCACGGGTCGTTTCGGTGCAATCGTTGGCCGCGTGTAGGTAATGGAATAGCCTTTGCCCGGCTGCACCGGCAGATTTATACCAATGGCTTTCATGATTGTTGGTGACCACGGTCCCAGCGCAAAACAATAATCCTGCGCCTGATATTCACCAAGCGAGCTTATAATTTTTTGTACTTTATCGTGTGTCGTTTCAATACCCAGTACTTCACATTGTTCGATAATTTCGCCACCGAGTTGCTTTACGACTCTGGCTAATTCGGCGGTGTAACGATCCGGCCGCAAATGTGCGTCACCGGGATAATGCACGGCACCCGCCATACCCGGCTTTAAGGCGGGCTCGTTTTTTGCCAAAGCCTCACTCGATAAAATTTCTGTCACTAAACCAAATTCGCGCACGGCTTCGGATTCCATCGCCGCCTTTTCAAACCCGGCCTGCGATTTATAAACATTATATAAACCGCTCGCAGCGAATTCGCAGTCGAGTTGCTCTTGTTTCACCAGCTCTTCAAGCAAGCGCCGCGAGTTGTGCAATAAATCCATTTTCGCCAATGAACTGGCGCGCCAATCTTTCTGATTACAGCGACCAGCAAATTTTAAAAGCCAGGCGATTAAATGCGGGTCTAAAGTGGGCTTAACATAAAACGGTGCATCCGGCGTCAGCATCCATTTCATGGCTTTCAACACCATGCCCGGCGCGGCCAATGGAGGAATATGGCTCGGCGTAATGGTGCCGCAATTACCTAGAGAAGTTGCTGCACCAATACTGTCGCGCTCTAGTACGCAGACGCTGCGACCGGCTTTTAATAAATAATAAGCGCAAGCCAAGCCTATGACGCCGCCGCCCAAAATTAATACATCTGGCTGGTTTTTTTGCATGGTTCAATACTAACGTAATTAGCCAATGCTGCTAACGCGCATCGGCGGCAAAACCCAGTAAGTCAATGCGCGCCACAGCCATTCCATCGGGCCATAGCGGAAATAGCGAAGCCACAAATGGCTAAAAATAACTTGTGCGATAAATACTATCATCACAAACAAGGCTAAATCAGCGCGACCCCATTGATTCCAGAGTCCAAAACCATAACCGAAAAATACCGTGCTGGCGATCAACGATTGCATCAGATAATTAGTCAGTGCCATTTTACCTGCGGGCGCTAAAAGCCCCAGAACTTTTCTGCCTGAAGCAAAACTCATCGCATAAGCAATACCACTCAGGTAAAACAGGCTCAAGGGCAAATTACCTATCGTCATTAAAGCTTGCTCAAGCATGCCTTGCGATGTCATAAAACTATGGCCATACACGGCATTTGCGATACCTATTGGCAGCGCGGCCAGCAAGGCACAACCCATCGACGAGTTTAGAAAAAATTTTCGGTTTGCTTTCAAATCGAGCAAGCGGCCTGAACGCATGATAGCGGCTCCAATCAGAAAAATGCCGAGCGCTCCAATAAAAACGTACTGCTCGTAACTCAGCATATGCCAAAAATCCGATAGTCGCTGATTCACCACTTGCCAATAATTACCACTGGCGTAAGTGTGCGCCGCTTGAATCGCAAGATTTGCGTTATCTGCCGACTCTACTGCTATTTTTTGCAGTTCCGCTTCCGAAAGAAAGCGGATGCTAATGCTTGATAACAACAATAAACAGGCGGGCCCCAGATAAAGCGTAACGCCCATCAGGGCGCACGCTCGCAGCGACATTAACGGCAAGCACATTAAAACAAAGGCGACCAAGGCATAGGAATGCAAAATATCGCCCGACCACAATAAGGCGATATGTAATAAACCAAAAATAAGTAGCCCCATTGTTCTACGCAAATATAAAAACTTGAATGCGCGACCATCGAGCGCTGCCTGCGTTTGCATGACAACAAAGCCCATGCCAAACAGCATCGAGAACAATACCCAGAACTTACCAGTAATAAAAATTTCGGTCAGCCTTGCAACAGCATAATCCCAGCCGATAGTTGCGGCTGGAATACCTTCGCCAAATTCCTGTAAGGGTCGATTGAAGTACTCGATATTCATCAGAAAAATACCGAGTAATGCAAAACCGCGAAGTACATCGAGCACTTCAATTCGCGCTATTTTTTTAGGCACTGCCGACACCGGAACTTCGGTATTAATAAGGTGCTTATCCATACCGAATTATTCCTGTTAGAACCGATGATTAGTGCTGAACGCCGCCGTCACCGTGCACATGGCCATGCTCAAGTTCTTCGGCGGTAGCTTCGCGCACCGTCAGAATATCGGTTTCAAAATTCAAGGTCTTGCCTGCCATCGGGTGATTCAAATCAACATCGACCACACTGATGCCCACTTTCAAAACGGTCATTGGGCGCGGGCCCATTTCCGTTGGCAGCACAACTTGCATACCAGGAGCTAGCTTGGCGCCTTTGAATAATTTGCGTGGAATACGTTGGTTCAAACCATCCCGGCGTTCGCCATAAGCTTGCTCGGGCGTAACGGTAATCGAGAATTTTTCACCCGCTTCGCGACCGATCATGGCGTCTTCCAAACCCGGGATGATATTGCCATGACCAATCAAAATCGCCATAGCGTCGCGCTCGTGCGAACTTTCTAATTGCGGCAGGCCAGGCTCAGCCACGGAGTAATGGAAATGCACGACAGAATTTTTTTCAATTTTCATTTTTAACCCTAATTTATCAACGTAATGGGCCCATTAAGGCAAAATCGGGCCATGTATTCGGACGCGCATTATCCCCAGCCTATGACTTTATTGCCAGCAAAATCGCGGTACCTAGGGCTTTCATCAGCTGTTTTAATGATTCTTTTAAGTGCTTGCGCCACCACGCAAACGCCTCGCGCGAGCTATGAAAGCTCGCAAACCCATCGCCTGGAAGACGCTGACAGCACTGAAATGCGCGACTTAAGCCAAGTCAGCAACGAGGTCATTATTCGCGCCATTAGCTTGGTCGGCACGCCTTATCGCTACGGCGGCACTCACCCCGACACAGGGCTCGATTGCAGCGGTCTAATCGATTTTGTCTTTTTTGAAGCCGCCGGCCTGAAATTGCCGCGAACAACGCGCGAGCTGATCGATATTGAAGCCAAAGCGATTGATCGTGATGATTTGCAGCCCGGCGATTTGATCTATTTTAATTCACGCGGTGGTCGCGTCAGCCATATCGGCATTTATGTCGGTGAGGATCGTTTCGTACACGCACCGAGCACCGGTGGCCTGGTTCGAATCGACAAATTGAACACGCCGTACTGGACTAAATTTTATGTTGGTGCAAAACGGGTGTTGATGTAGAGCGCCCCCGGACCAGCAATCTTAAAAAACAATGTTGAATTCGCGGGAGGGCCCTAAGGCCCGAATAGCATCAGATTATTCCGGCCTTACGGCCCTGCCGCGAAAACTACAATCATTGCATTGCCATACCGGTAGCACGTTCCAAATCCACGAATGCCGTTCGCTGCATTTGTTGCGCCTGTATTTGCTGCATCTGAGAAACCAGGCGAGCACGTTTGGCATCCACCACACGCAGATAATCACCGTTCCCTTGCTGATAATTACGCATTGCCAATTTTTCAAGCTGCTGCTGTTGCCACACATGATGATCGGCATGTTCGATGGCTTTTGTGCTGACGATTAAGGTCGCTAGGGCACGCTCAACTTCGAGCGGTATAAAACGCCGTACGGCTTCGGCTTGATACTGTGCTTGAGCGATTTTGGCGTCCGCTAAATCACTCCTGGCTCGACCGGTATCAAAAATCGGCAAACTGATTTGTGCACTCAAGCCGTTGAGGGAAAGACCACCGCTCTCACGAACACCACCAAGGCCCAGAGAGGGATCGGTATTGCGCAAAGCACCAGTTTGCAATTTTTTTTCAGCACGGGTTTGTTCAACACTTGCGTTGGGAGCGAACAATTCTGGCCGATGTTTTTCTGCCAATGCCTGCAGCTCGGGTTCGTTTAATACCGCGAGTGGTAAGGGCAATAAATGATCGGGTAATTGCAAGGTCTTAGTGCTCGACAAGCCCAATAATTTTGCGAGTGCTGCCAGTGCTTGTGTTTGATTGCCTTCTGCAACTCGAAGATCATGCGCCATCATTGAGGCCGCTGCTCCTTGCGCCAATACCAAGCTGCCAGGCAATACGCCCTGCTTGGCCTGACGCGTTTGCAAGCTGAGCGTGCTTTGTTCAAGCGCGAGCTGTTCTTGTTGTAAATGCAGAACAGCCTTTGCTGTGATGGCATTAAAATAGGCAGCTTCAGTGTCCTGCGCAATTTGCACCAATTGCAGCATCACTTCGGCTTGAACGCGTGCTTGCGCTGCATTCGCCACATCAACACGTTTCGTTCGAGTGAACAGATCAAGCAGGCTTTGCACCAAACTGTAATCGAGTTCAAACCGGCCACCACCTTCCGGGCGCAATACCATTAACGAGCCCATCGGATTACGCAGCAAGCCCGCTTGTATTCGTTCGGCCTGCGTGGCGTCCAAACGCGTGAGTTCGGCGCGCACCTGTGGATTATTTAATAATGATGCTTGTACTGCGCGATCAAGCGTTAATGGTTCTGCAAACCAAGCTTCGTCCAAATAATTTTCGCCCTTCGCCGGCAATCTTGGCGAGCCCACTCCAGCGATACCGATAGAGTTTTGTAGGCGTGAATCATCGCGAACTGGCGCAGTAGTGCAGCCGATTAGCAACACGCTCAACGCAATCACATTGACTAAATATTTAATCTTCATGGCAATTCTCCTGGTGCCGTTTTTAAGCCACGGCTTAGCCATAATTTGTAAATGGCGGGAATCACGATCAGCGATAACAAGGGTGCACTCAGCATGCCGCCGAGCATCGGAGCGGCTATGCGCTGCATGGTGGCAGCGCCCGCGCCAGTGGCAAGAACGATCGGGAGCAAGCCAGCCAAGATCGTAATCACCGTCATCGCTTTCGGACGTACGCGACGCAAGGCACCGTCAGTCAGTGCCGCATCCAATGCAGCCACATTTTTCAAGCTGCCGGAAGTTTGTGCACGCTTTACCGCGTTATCCAGATAAATCAGCATCACTACGCCAAACTCGGCGGCAACACCCGCTAGTGCGATAAAGCCGACCGCCACGGCGACCGAGAAGGCATAGCCCAACATCCATATCAGCCACAAGCCACCCACCAAGGCGAACGGGACAGTGAGCATAATTAAACTGGCTTCGGCCACACGCCGAAACGCCGCATACAAAAGCGCAAACACAATCAGCAAAGTCAGAGGCACAGCGAGTCGTAAGCGTTCACTGGCCCGCTGCAAAAACTCATAGCTGCCGGCCCAATGCCAGCTCACGCCCGACGTTAATTGGGCATCGGCACGAATCGCTTTTTCAGCGCGCTGGATATAGCCGCCCAAATCACTATCGCTTAAGTCGACGAAAACATAGGTCGCCAGCTGTGCGTCTTCACTGCGAATCATCGGCGGCCCATCGGAGAGTTTTATTTCTGCCAGGGCACCGAGCGGTACTTGTGCACCCGATGGCGTCACCACTGGCAAGGCCATCAAGGCTTCGGGTGAATCCCGCCAACTTTGTTCCGTGCGCAGCGCTATCGGATACCGCTCACGGCCTTCGACCGCGCGACCAATCGCTTCGCCACCAATCGCTGATGCCAGCCACTCTTGAGCGTCCTGCATCGATACGCCGTAGCGCGCCAGCATCTCGCGATCAGGAATCACATCGATTTGTCTGGCATCAGCCGCACGCTCGGCAAATGCGGAACGTGTGCCTGGCACTTTGGATAACACCGCCGCAATCCGATCGGCATTCTTGCTGATGGTCGGTAAATCGGGCCCAGTCACTCGCACACCCAGCGGCGTACGAATACCGCTGACCTGCATATTGATGCGATTCAAAATCGGCGGTACCCAGGCCGCAGTTAATCCTGGCAAGGCGAGCTTTTGTTGTAACTCTTCAACAATTTTTTCTCGTGTCATACCATCGCGCCATTGGTCTTCCGGTTTGAACTGGATAATGGTTTCGAGCATGGTTAATGGCGCGGGATCGGTCGCGGTTTCAGCGCGCCCGGCTTTACCAAATACCGTCGCGACTTCTGGTACGGATTTAATTAATCGATCAGTCCTTTGCAACACCGCTTGTGCTTCGGCTGGTGATAAGCCTGGCAAGGTGGTTGGCATATACAGCACATCGCCTTCTTCCAGTTCGGGCATAAACTCGCTGCCCAATTGACTCATGGGCAAGGCGGCACTCAATAATCCCAGCAAGGCGATCAACACAATGGTTTTCGGTTTGCGTAATGCAAATGCCAGCACGGGTCGATACGCCTCGGTTAACCATCGGGTAAAACGATGCTCGGATTCATCGGCGAAGCGTCCACGAATCCAATAACCCATCAATACCGGCACAAGCGTAATCGACAAGCCTGCCGCCACCGCGAGTGCCCAGGTTTTGGTCCAAGCGAGCGGGCCAAACATCCGGCCTTCCTGCGCCTGCAACACAAATACCGGCAGGAATGACAAAGCGGTAATCAGTAAGGAGAAAAATAAAGCCGGGCCCACTTCCACCGCACTGGCTGCAATCACTTTCCATTGATCGGCACCCTCGGCGGCTTTGCCATCATGTTCTTTCGCCCAATCTTCCAGATGCTTGTGGGCGTTTTCAATCATCACAATCGCGGCATCTACCATCGCGCCAATCGCAATCGCGATACCACCTAGCGACATAATGTTCGCGTTCAAGCCTTGCCAACGCATGATTGCCAACGCAATCAACACGCCCAGTGGCAAACTAATCACCACGACAAGTGCCGAGCGCACATGCCATAAAAATAAGGCGCACACCAAGGACACTAATAATAATTCTTCAAATAATTTGAAACTTAAATTATTAACTGCCCGTTCAATCAAACTTGATCGGTCATACACCGTTACGATTTCAATGCCCTCGGGCAGACTGGCACGCACCGCGTCCAGGCGAATTTTTACCGCATCAATCACCGCTTTGGCATTCTCGCCATCGCGCATCACCACGATGCCACCAACCGCTTCGCCTTCACCATTGAGTTCGGTAATGCCGTTACGCGGCGCCGGGCCAAAGCGTAATTCCGCGACATCGCGAATCAACACGGCTTTGCCGTTTTTCATTACGCCGGTGGGGACAGCACCTAAATCATCCAGTGATCGGATATAACCAACACCGCGCACGATGTATTCGCTCTCGGCCATTTCCAAGCGCGCACCGCTGGTTTCCTTATTGGCCGCGCGAATCGCTGCCACCAATTGATTAAAACCAATGCCATATGCCTGCAATCTTCTTGGATCGACAACCGCTTCGTACTGCCGGACAAAACCACCGACACTCGCGACTTCGGCGACACCGGGCACGCGTTGCAATTCAAATCGCAAACGCCAATCTTGCAATGAACGCAGTTCGGCTAAATCATGTTTTCCGGTTTTATCTATCAGCGCATATTGGTAAATCCAACCGACGCCGGTGGCGTCCGGGCCCAATTGCGGCTCAACCCCTTCGGGTAATTCACTACGCACTTGCGAGAGATATTCCAGCACCCGCGAACGCGCCCAATACAAATCGGTGCCGTCTTCAAACAAGATGTACACGAACGAATCGCCATACATGGAAAAACCGCGCACGGCTTTCGCCTTTGGCACCGCCAACATGCGTGTGGTGATCGGATACGTCACCTGATCTTCGATAATTTGCGGTGCCTGCCCGGCATACGGCGTGCGAATAATCACTTGCACATCGGATAAATCCGGAATGGCATCGAGCGGCAGTTGCCGCACCGAAATAATGCTGGCAATAGTGAGTATTACAGCCACGGTCAGCACCAACACACGATGGGCGATGGACCAATGAATCAGACGCTCGATCATGGTCGGGATCCTTGCACTGGTTTCATCGCATCCATGGCATCGGGTTCCATGCGACTAAAGCCCGATTGCAGATTCGCTTCGGCATCGAGCAAAAATTGTCCCGAAGTAACCACGCGATCGGTCAACGCAAGGCCATCGATAATTTCTATTTCATTGCCATAGCGCTGGCCGATTTTTATCGGCATCGCCATGAATTGATTTTTAGCATGCTGCACCATCACCCGATCCCCTTGCGCGGTACGAATCACTGCAGAAGCAGGAAGCAATAAAACATTCGAGCGAGAAGCGCCTTCAATCACGCCATCGAGCACAGTGCCCAATGGCAGATCATCGCTATTATTAATGGAAAATCGGACCGCCACGGTTTGCGTGATCGGGTCGACGACCGGCACCACGGTGCCGGTTTCACTTAGCCATTCACGACCCAGCAAACCCGGTAAGGTAAAACGCGCACGCATCGTATTGCCCAAGCTGATTTTCTGTGCTGGAAATAATTGCGCTTCGATCCACACCGCTTTTCCACCGGACAAATCAAGAATCATCGTATCGGGCGTGACGCTGGAACCTTCACGAACGCCGAGTTCGGTCACCACGCCACCAACGGCAGCACGCAGTGGCAATCGACGCGACGCTTTTCCCGAGCGACGTATGGATTGAATATCGACATCGGCAATGCCAAAACGGCGCAAACGCTCTGCCGCTGGGCCTGCGGTTTCGGCACCCAACAACATTTCTTCCTGGGCCTGGACTAACTCCGGTGAATAAATATCGGCGATCACCGTGCCGGCTGAAATTTGCTGGCCGACCGCGCGAACATACAAACGCTCGACCCAGCCGCTAACGCGAGCTTGCACTCGCGCCTGACCACGGGCATCGGCTACCACTCGCGCCGGAACGCGAATGCTGGTGCGGACATCACGCTGTACCGGGTTGGCGGTGCGAATGCCGAGGCTTTGAACAATGGCAGCGCTGACTGCGATGCCATTGTTACTTCCACTTTCCGCTGCAGCGTATTTGGGAACGAGCTGCATATCCATAAACGGCGAAGGACCGGGTTTGTCGAAATGTTCCTCCGGTCGCATCGGGTCGTAGTAATACAGAACTTTGTCCGTGCCCGCACCATCAGGCTTCATAGCATCGTCTTTCTTTTGCATATCGGACGATGGTTCTGTTTGTGGCGCTGCTACCGTTTTTTTGACTAATGTCATCCCGCAGATCGGACATGTACCTGGCCCATGCTCTTTGATATGCGCATGCATCGGGCAGACATACAGCTCGTTGGTCACAGTCGCCTTGCTGTTAGCGACATCCTTGGTGGCTGTGGCATCGGTAGTTTTTGATGCAGGCTCTTGCATCGCTTTGTTGCGGTCGCAGGCCGTTAGCAAAAACATAGCTACGATGGAGGCCGACAGCCACAACGCTATGCGCCGCCAAGCGGTCGAAGGTGTAATTTTCATGGGTATTCCTGATAAAACGTAAACACACGCGGACGCAAAGCGCCGCGAATCGGGTGTTAAACGTCAGGAATAAATCGGAGGTCGCAAGCCTGGGCCGAATTCGGCCCAGGAATGTTCAGTAGTTTCTAACTGAGCGATCGGAGTCGCGATTAAGGCACTCGAAGCAATGACGAGCGGCACTGAAAATATAGCGTTGACACTCATGCAACGCGCCATACATTGGTTATCGCAGGCTTTATCCGGCAGCGAGCATGGCTTATCCGGGGACATCTTTTTACCCATCATTTCGGCGCAGCAATCTTTCTTGGCTGTCGCCGAATGTGCCTGAGCCAAGCCAATTCCATTGCATAGGATCGCCATCATCACCAGCAGGGAAGCCAGTAATCGAAAGCGGCGTGTACGCAGAATGTAGAGAGTTTTGAGCATGTCGGCCCTAATACTACACGCTAAGAGATTGTCTTCAAGCTAAAAGGTTCGCATCACACACTATGAAATCGAAGGCTGTTTGAATTTGTGTTGCCCAAATGAGCTCAAAACCAGTGGGAGCTGGTTTACCAGCGATTGATGGTTCGGTTTATCGCAATCTGAAAATTCACATCGCTGGTAAACCAGCCCCCACATCCATACATTTATGAACCAAAATCCCAAAAACTGTTTAACAATCACTATTTAGCTGGTAAATATGTGCTTAGTCATGCATACTTCGCCCCGTTTGCTGCTCCGGGTTCGTTGTCCCCTTGGCTGGCCGGCGGTCGAAAGACCGAACAAGCCACCTCTCCCGTACGTTTCGTCGCGCAAACCGCCTAGTCTGATTTCATTCCATGGCGACATATCAAACTCCAAGCACGGTTTCAGGGAACGCTTCGGGTACAACGGAGCACCACATGTCATTTGAAACGCTTGGGCTATCGCCCGCGCTGCTGCGCGCGCTGTCCGAAAGTAATTACACCACTGCCACGCCAATTCAGGCCGAAGCTATCCCACTTATTCTTGCCGGCCGCGATTTACTCGGCGGCGCTCAAACCGGTACTGGTAAAACGGCCGCATTTGCCTTGCCCTTATTGCAACTCATGAGCGAGCTCACTACTCCTCGCCAGTCACGTCGTCCGCGTGCATTAATCCTTACCCCAACTCGCGAATTGGCCGTGCAAGTACACGACAGTATTCGCAAGTACGGTAAATATTTGCGTATGCCTTCTACCGTTGTTTACGGAGGTGCCGGCATGAGCCCGCAAATCGATGCACTGCGTCGTGGCGTCGATATTCTGGTTGCTACACCCGGTCGTTTGATTGATCACATCGAACAAGGCACCCTGCAATTGGGCGATGTTCAAATGTTGATTCTGGATGAAGCCGATCGCATGCTGGACATGGGCTTTATGCCTGCTATCCGCCGCGTATTGGGCTACTTGCCTAAAGTGCGCCAGACGTTGTTGTTCTCGGCCACCTTCGAAGAACAAATCAAAAAACTTGCGATTGATTTTTTGAAAAATCCAATTCAAGTTCAAGTGTCTGCACAAAATGCAGTCGCCGCTAGCGTCAGCCATCGCGCGCATCCGGTGGATACCGGCCGCAAACGTGACTTGCTCACGCAAATGCTGGCCGAGCGCTATCAGGAACAAATTCTGGTATTCGGTAAAACCAAGCATGGCTGCAATCGCTTGGCCGAACATCTTGAAAAAGCCGGTATTCGTTCCGTGGCAATTCACGGCAACAAATCGCAGGCCCAGCGTTTGAAAGCATTGAACGATTTTAAATCGGGCAAAGCTCGCGTATTGGTTGCCACCGATGTTGCTGCACGTGGTCTGGATATTCCGCAACTGCCAGTCGTGATCAATTACGACTTGCCGATGGTGGCTGAAGATTATATTCACCGTATTGGTCGTACCGGCCGCGCCGGTGCCAGTGGTGAAGCGATTTCATTAGTAGCACCGGAAGAAGCACAATTATTGCGTGCGATTCACCGTGTGCTGAAAGCCGACATCGAAATGATTACCGTGCCGGGCTTCGAAGCCAGCCGTGCGATTCGCATGGGTAATGATTCCGGTCGTCCAGCGAACAACAGCCCGCGTCCGGGTGGTGATCGTCCACCGCAAAAACGCGGTCGTCGTCCACATGCTGCACCCGGCAAAACCGGCCAGCCTGCATCACACGCGCATGCTGGTCCAAAAAAACATGGTGCCAGCAATGGTCCAAAGCGTCGTGACCCATCGGCACAGCGTGGTTGATCGTAGCCCGGGTCACGCTCCACCGACCCGGGGTTGATCTGCGACTGCGTCTCTAAAAAAGACAAAAAGATAAACCCCTAGCAGCGCTCACGAGCGCGAAAACCTGCGACGACATTCAAGTGATGCTTTGATTCACTAAAGAAATAAAGATACACACAGTTTGAGTAGCGTATGCACTCTAGGCCAGTTTGAATAAAACTGGCCTTTTTTAATTATGGCGGAGGCTTCCCCAGGTCGATGGGGCGTGACCCGGGCTACCGTGATAGATTGGTTTCATGCAAAAAATCATGATCGAAAAACCTGGCCATTACGATGTTTTGAAATTAGTTCAATTTCAAACACCCGCTCTTCAAACCAATCAAATTTTAATTAAAGTTCATGCCGCCGGTTTGAATTACGCCGACGGCATTATTCGCATGGGCTTATATGAATCCGCCAAGCGCTTGCATGGCTACCCGATTACACCAGGCTTTGAAATTGCCGGTGAAATTATCGAATTACATTCTGAAATTACCGATTATAAAATTGGCGATAAAGTGATTGGTGTGACTTTGTTTGGCGGCTACACCAGCCATATTGTGCTCGATACAACACGCTTGTTTCGACTTCCGGAAAATTTAAGTTTTGAACAAGCCGCCGCATTGCCGACGGTTTTTTTAACCGCCTGGTTTATGGCTCACCTGCAAGTGAATCCACGTGCTGGCGATACTTGGTTAGTCCATTCAGCAGCCGGTGGTGTCGGTTCTGCACTTGTTCAACTCGGAAAACTCGCCGGTGTTCGCGTTATCGGTGTGATTGGTTCGGCACATAAACGTGATGCCTGCATTGCGATGGGTGCCGATGCCGTTATCGTGAAAAGCGAACAGGATTTGTGGAAAGAAGCAGAACGTCTTGCACCGAAAGGTTTTGATGCAATATTCGATGCCAATGGTGTCAGCACATTGGGAGAAAGCTATAAACATCTTGCCCCGATGGGCAAACTTTGCATCTACGGTTTCGCCAGCATGCTGCCGAATAATGGCAGATTAAATTGGTTCAAACTGGCCTGGGATTGGCTGCGCACACCGCGTTTCAATCCATTGAAAATGACCCAGGAAAATCGCAGCGTACTGGCCGCAAATTTAAGTTTCTTGTCTGAACACGCCACCATGCTGCGCGAAGGCATGCTCTGGTTACTGGAAAGATTTAGCGATGGAAGATTAAAACCCTTACCCATCGAAACATTTGATCTTGCCGACGCCGGAAAAGCACAGGCCCGAATTGAATCCGGAAAAACTGTTGGTAAAATTGTGTTGATCCCGTAGCCCGGGTCACGCCCCACCGACCCGGGATGGCTTGCGATTGCCCCTAAAAAAAGAAAAAGATAACCCCTTAGGAGGGCTCACGAGCGCGAAAAACCTACGACGTTGTTGAAAATTAAATAGCCCGGGGCACGCTCTATCGACCGAGGATGATTCTCTATGTGTTTACCCGGGTCGGTGGAGCGTGACCCGGGCTACGCGTTTTTATGGAATCAAAACGGTTTCGCTATCACCAAATAAATGGCGCCGAATGCGAGAAATATCGGCAGTTCGTTATACCAACGAAGCTTCGCATTCGACATCAGTTTTCCGCCAGCGGCGGCTCGTTTCAACATCACGCCGGTCGAGATGAAGTAGGCAAACAACAATGCCACCAATAGTAATTTGGCGTGCAGCCAGCCCCCCTTAATTCCGAAATGTACCCAAAGCGTCATACCCAACACAAACGCAAAACCAAACATCACATGCCCAAAGCGATACAAGCGTTTGCCCATCAGTACCAAACGCTCCTGTACTGTTGGCTGGTCTGCGCATTCGTTGATATTTAACAGTATGCGAGGCAGGTAAAACACCGCTGCCAGCCAGGCAATAACAAATAATAGATGTAGGGATTTAACCCAAAAATACGCCATATGAAGCTCTCCAAAGCAATGAAACACCGAGTCCTATCATGCCACAGGCCCAAATGGAGCCGCGGCTCCACCCATAAGAGAGTAAACTATGCACCGCGTTCTATCGCATTGGGCGACTCGAACGAAACTGTGAGTACACCATGTCTGAAGCGCCAATATCCTTA
>JAYSQD010000139.1:0-6217 GCA_043721835.1 Arenimonas sp.
GACAAGGTCTTGTCCGCGCGCGAACGTTCGCTGCAACGAGAACGCGCGCTGTACGAGGAACTGCTCGATGCGCTGGGCGCAGACCTTGCACCACTGCGCAAACTCGCCGACGCGTTGTCCGAACTCGACGTGCTCGCCGCATTTGCGGAACGCGCCGAGGCGCTGGACTGGAGTTGCCCGCAGCTCTCCGATGCGCCCGGCATCCGCATCGAGCGCGGACGCCATCCGGTGGTGGAAGCGGTGCGCAGCGAACCGTTCGAGCCCAATGATTTGCAGCTCGATGAAAACCGCCGCATGTTGATTATTACCGGCCCGAATATGGGCGGCAAATCTACCTATATGCGACAGAATGCTTTGATTGTTTTGCTCGCACATATCGGCAGTTATGTGCCTGCGAGCGCGGCGAAAATTGGCCCAATTGATCGCATTCTGACCCGCATCGGTGCCGGTGATGATCTGGCAAAAGGACAATCGACTTTTATGGTCGAAATGTCGGAAACCAGTTACATCCTGCATCACGCGACAAAAAATTCTTTAGTGTTGATGGATGAAATTGGCCGTGGCACATCGACTTACGATGGCTTGTCACTGGCAGAAGCTTGCGCTCAACATTTGGCTGAAAAAAATCGCGCCTACACTTTATTTGCCACGCACTATTTTGAACTTACTGCGTTGGCGGAAGTTGGCAGCGGTATCGCGAATGTACATCTGGATGCCATTGAACATGGCGACAAATTGGTGTTTATGCATGCGGTAAAAGACGGCCCCGCCAACCGAAGTTTTGGCCTGCAAGTCGCCGCTCTTGCCGGTTTGCCACGCAGCGTTATTTCGCATGCGAAACGCACACTGGCAGAACTCGAAGCTCGACCTTCACATGCAAGTGAAATGTCGCCAGTAACTTTGGAACAACCCCTGCAAATGGGATTATTCCTCAAGCCATCACCGATTGCGGATGCATTGGCGGCGATTGATCCCGATGAATTAACACCGAAACAGGCATTGGAAGCCTTGTATCGATTAAAACTATTGGGCTGAAACATTCAGCCCAATACCAAACCCGTGATTTGCTCAAATAGCAGTCCATACAAACACAAACAAGGTGTCGTTATCGCTCGCATTGCGATCAAAACCGTCGTAATTTGAATCGCCACCGTTAAATTTTTCATAATGCGTGTATTGAATTCCAAAACGAAGATTTACCCATGGCTGTTTATAGGAGTCAGCTTTTCCGAATGGCGTCCAATCGGCTTGCAGAATTTCGCCGCGCGAATTTGGGCTACTGTTGGCACTGCCGAAATCTGGTTCAGACGGATACAACAAAGTATCGGCAGTGCCGGTGATATTGAACCAGCCGAAAGTAAGTCCATAGGTATTTTTGTAATAATACGAAGCATTAAAGTTTGCCGAATTAAGAGAATGCGATAAACGATCTGCCTCATCATTATTGAAGGCATAGTCGAGGCGCTGGTTTTCGTGCGTGAACTTTGCATTCATCGTCAGCATATTGCCATCACCGACATATTTCTCGTATTCGGCATCCAGGCCGTAGTCTGAATAGCGATTCGCAAATGAAGATGCAGTGTCTGGCGCAATTCGTGCGTATAGCCCCGAAGCGCCAAGTGACAGGCCGCCATCAAGCCAACCTGGCGTCCAGGAAAACCGCCAATACGGTGCAGCGCCGACAACGCGACCACCGTAGTCAACATTGATACTGGAAAGAAAAGACTCGGACATCGTGCGATAAAAACCGAGTGATGCATAATATTTCGAATCAATTGAGACGTAAGCATCGGCACCAATTACCTGCTGTCCCAATCCACCATCACTCAATACCGCAGCCGTTGGCCCGGGCGCCAGTTCCGAGCCGATAAAGGGGAATCGCCAGGCAGCTTGCGAATTATAAGGATCGGAAAGGCCAGGATTATTATTGAGCGACACGCCAAATACGCCACCGTGATCACCCCGGCTGAAAGCTTTGGCGTAACGAATATCATAATTGTCCATGGCGACATGATGATCAATATCCGAATAAGTAACCTGACTAAATATGCCGGTATGCTCGGTCAATCGTCCCGCCAAAAACAGGGATAACTGCTGCAATGATGCATTGTTATTGGTGCCATCATTGGGGCCCGCATTGTCGGCTTGATCTTTACTCGTATGAGAATAACTTGCCACCATCATTGCGGAAATCGGCGGCAATGAACTCGTGCCGCCTTTCATGGTGTAGCCGAGAATCTTGAATTGTCTTCCCAAGGCAGTTAGCTGAGGCCCCATCGCACCAACATGGCAGCCGGAACAAGCCTGTCCTGTCTGTCGCGCATATGAGGGCACCGCAAGCACAGGCGATGCCCAAGCGGTTATCAAGCTTGTGAATAATAAGGAAAGCCAGATGCTGGCAGTATGTTTGGAGACACTATTACGTAAATGCCACAACATAAGAATTACCTCGCGAGTTATCCGAGGTTTCACTATGGGCCTAATAATCAAGGTGGTATTGATCTCAGTCAAATGAACGGCTGACTCAATGCTTGGTGCACGCATCTCGCTCACATATTAAAACAATCAGCAAATGGTGTAATGTTTCGTTCGCGTCAGGAGAAAAATATGAGCAATGATTTATTAAATTCAGTAATGGGTGCTTTAGGCCCGCAGGTTATCGAACAAGTTGCCGGCCAGCTCGGTACTAATCCACAGCAAGCACAGGGTGCGATTCAAGCCGCTCTGCCTTTATTGCTGGGTGCGATGGGTAAAAATGCCAGTCAGCCTGAAGGCGCGCAAGCGCTTCATACCGCACTGGAAAAAGACCATGCAAACCTCGACCTTGGCAATGTTTTAGGCGCAGTCATGGGTGGTGGTGGCTTGGGCGATATTCTTGGTGCGGTGATGGGCGGCGGCGGTAATTCGCAAGCAGCGGCACCCAGCGCAGGTGAAAGTATTTTGCGTCATGTTTTTGGTGGTCAACAACAGCGCGCGACCCAGGGCTTGGGACAGGCAACCGGATTAGGCGGACAAGGTGCTAATCAATTACTCGCCATCCTCGCACCGATCGTTATGCAAATTCTGGCGAAAAAAATACAGTCCAATAATTGGTCGCCGACACAACTCGGCAATGCACTCGGACAACAACGCCAGGCGATTGCGCAAGGAGGTGGCTTGGCCGGTGGCTTAATGAATGCCGTGCTCGATAAAGATGGCGACGGCGATGTCGATTTTTCCGACATGCTGAGTTTGGGTGCCGGATTTTTGAAGAAATAAAAAAATCTGATTCGTAGGAGCGCCTTCAGGCGCGACAGGTCTGCTACTGTGATAAGTGTAGGAGCGAGTTCTACTCGCGAAAGACCTGCGTCGATGCATTTCGAGAGTAGAACTCGCTCCTACGTCAGATGATTTCGCAGATTCGTTCGCGCCTGAAGGCGCTCCTACAACATATCCAAATCACCCAGCGCATTAATCAAACGTCGGGCTCGCTTGTCGGGCTTGGTGGGTGGCGCTTGATAACCGGCGTTTTCCATTTTGCGGCGTTCACGCTCGGCTTCGCGCTTAGTACGACTCGTTTCGGATTCGATATAAAGCGTTTGCGCAAGACTGGCACTGCCGCGTTTCTCGCTGATGCCGGTAACGGTAATTTCAAATAATTCATTGCTGCGCGTAATCTGCAACTGATCCTGAAGTTTTACCAGACGCGATGGCTTGAGAGCCTGGCCTTCTATTTCGATCTTGCCGGTTTCTATCGCATGTTTTGCCAGCGCACGTGTTTTATAAAAACGTGCCGCCCAAAGCCATAGGTCAATTCTTGTCGAGTTGAGTGGTTCATTTAAAACTTTTTTATTCATGGATTATTTTTATCACATTGCGTAGGAGCGATGTAAGCCGCGAAAGGTCTGCGAGCATGTTGAATGCAGGAGCGAGCTCTGCTCGCGAAATACCTCGTCGCAGGTTTTCGCGAGCAAAGCTCGCTCATATGGTGGGATTGTCGCAGGCCTTTCGCGGCTTACACCGCTCCCACGATCTGATGAATCATCGCAATAAAAAAGCCACCCAAAGGTGGCTTTTTTGAATACTGAACAGAAGAAATTACTTGGCAGCGTTGAGGTCTTCTTTAATGCGGGCTTTCTTGCCTTCTAGGTCACGCAAGTAATACAACTTGGCTTGACGAACGGCACCACGACGTTTGATCTGTACCGAATCAATGATTTGGCTATGGGTTTGGAATACACGTTCAACGCCGAAGCCGTGCGAAATTTTACGCACTGTGAAAGCAGAGTTCAGACCGGCATTTTTAATTGCAATAACCACGCCTTCATAAGCTTGGACGCGTTCGCGATTGCCTTCCTTAACTTTTACGTTAACGATGATGGTGTCGCCTGGGCCGAATTTCGGCAACTCGCGTTGCATTTGTTCGGTTTCGAATTGTTGGAGAAGCTTATTCATATTGGCACCAAACTAAGTAGTTCTAGGTAAGAATTCGTGGGCACTCGGCGAGACGACAGCCGTAGTGAGTCGCATATTATAAAGGTCAAAGTGACTGATTGGCTAGGGCTTTTTTACTTTTTTCTGATACTCGGCCTGAAATTCGGCCAATAAGGCGGCGTCGGCCTTATTCAATGCACGCTTGTCCAGCAAATCGGGCCGTCGCAGCCAAGTCCGGCCCAGGCTTTGCTGCCTGCGCCATTTGGCAATCGCGCCATGGTCGCCGGATAAAAGCACGGCTGGCACACCTTCGGTGCCCCAAGTTTCAGACCGCGTGTAATGGGGGCAGTCGAGCAAGCCATCTTCAAAACTATCCTGGGCCGCAGAATCGGCGTGATTCAAGGCGCCCTCTTGCAAGCGACCAACGGCATCGATAATAACGGCTGCTGCCAGTTCACCGCCTGATAATACATAATCACCAATCGAAATTTCTTCATCGACATGGCGCTCGATAAAACGCTCATCGACACCTTCATAACGACCGCACAATAAAATAATGCGTTCGGAAGTGGCCAGCTGTTTTACTTTTTCTTGTGTTAAAGCCTGACCTTGCGGGCTGAGATAAATCACTTTGGCTGGGATATCGGAATCGCCATGAATTGCTTGAAGACAGGCGCTTAGCGGTTCGTTCAACATCAACATGCCGGGGCCGCCGCCAAACGGGCGCTCATCGACACGGCGATAATTGCCAGTGGCGTAATCACGTGGGTTCCAGGCTTTGACTGTGAGTATCTCACGCTCCTGAGAGCGCCCTACTACACCGATACCGGCGCTTTGCGCGATAAAGTCGGGAAATAATGTGATGACATCAATACGCATGTGCTTTTGCCGGAAATCAAAGTCTATTAAAGAAAAACATCGTCACCCCGGCGAAAGCCGGAGCCCAGAAGTAATTAGTGCGGCAATCTAGAAATAAAGCGATGTCCATAATCACCTACCAATACAAATTCTCTGATGCTTCTGGATCCCGGCTTTCGCCGGGACGACGTTGATTTGTAGTGTCTGTGTTAGAAGCTTTCTTAAAAATCCGCTTCCCAATCAACAAGAATGATTTGTGCATCAAAATCGATGTTCTTGATGTAATCATCCATCACAAACGGTAATAAGCGCACGCGTTCGCCCTGGACAAACATCACGTCATTGGCGCCGTTATTAAACAAATGCGAGACCTTGCCGAAATCGACGCCTTCTAGGTTATGCACTTGCATACCTTCCAGATCAATCCAGTAATACTCGCCGTTTTTCGGTGCGGGCAGGCGCGAGCGCGGCACCCAGACTTCGGCGCCAGTCAGCGCTTCGGCAACATCACGATCATTAATATCGGGAAAGAAAACCGTCAGGCCTTTATTGGTTTCGCGGGCCCGGACTTCGGTAATTTCTTTTTCCTGGCCCTTGTGAACCAGAATCCAGGGTTGATATTTCAACACCTGCTTTATCGGATCGGTGAACGACTGCAATTTCACTTCGCCACGAACGCCGAAAGCGCCGACCACCCTGGCAACTAGGATGCGGCGCTCTGAGTTATTCATTAGGCATCGCCATCATGCAATGGCGAAAAGCTTAGGCCGCAGCCTTACCAGCTTCTTTAAACAACACGCTGACTTTGTCAGTCAATTGCGCGCCTTGCGAGACCCAATGCTTGATACGCTCAAGATTAAGTTCAACGCGTTTTTCTTGACCTTGGGCAACCGGGTTGTAATAACCCACGCGCTCAATGGAACGACCATCGCGCTTATTGCGCTGA
>JAYSQD010000140.1:0-2028 GCA_043721835.1 Arenimonas sp.
GATATTGCGTATGAAAAAGGCCAATGGTTTTTGAGCTTCCTTGAGCAGCGTTATGGCCGTGATCTTTTTGATCCGTTCCTGCGTTCCTGGTTTGACGAACATGCGTTCAAGACCGCGACCACCACGGACTTTGTCGCGTTTTATAAAAAACGCTTGCCCAATAAAAAACCGGGCGCGGTTACCGATAAAGAATTTATGGCCTGGATTTATGAGCCGGGTATTCCGAGCTTCGCCAAAGCGACTGTCTCGTCACGTTTTCAAGCCGTCGATGCCGCTCGTGAAAACTGGCTGGTCGGAAAATTAGCCGCGACAAAGTTGCCGGCACAAAAATGGAGTACTCAGGAATGGACACACTTCCTCGGTAATTTACCCAAAACTTTACCGGTGGCAAAGTTGCAGGAGCTTGATAAAGCGTTCAAATTAACCGGCACGCCGAATGGTGAAATCGCTATGCGTTGGTATCCCATTACCATTCGCAGTGCTTATGTGAAGGCGCGCCCGGCGATTGCCGCTTTCCTGAAAAAAGTCGGTCGGCGCAAATTAATCATACCGAGCTACACCGCCTTGACCGAAAGTAAAGACGGTTTGGCATTTGCACAGGAAGTGTTTGCCAGCGCACGACCGGGTTATCACCCGATCACCATTGGCACGGTAGAGGCTTTGCTCAGTAAAGCCAAGCCATAATCGGGCCCTGTCATGCCGGCTATGGGTAAATGAAAACAAAACACGTGCGTCGCATCGCTTGGGCGGCAGGTATCGGGCTCTCAGTGGCGACGGTTAGCACTGCCTTGCTGATGCCGGAGCAATTCTTGCAAGCCGAATTTGCGCGCTTGCGTTGGTTGGCCGGTGCCGATGTTCAAAGCAAAATCATTGCCAATGATCCCGAGTACAAATGGGTCTATTTGCAAGCCGGTTTTACCGATGAAAACAGCGCACAAAAGCCGCTGATTTTCCTGGTGCATGGCTATACCGGTAGCAAAGAAAACTGGTTGTCAGTTATGCGTGAACTCGGCAAAAAATATCGCGTGATTGCTCCCGACCTAGCAGGTTGGGGTGAAACAACGCGGCTGGCAAATGCCGACTATGGCGTGATTGCACAAAGCGAACGTCTGGCAAGATTTATTGAATCATTCAACGAAACTCCCAGCATTCTGGTCGGCCACTCCATGGGTGGCCATATCTCGGGTTTATTGGCTGCAAAAAAACCCGAATTGATTTCAAAATTGGTCTTGATGTCGGCGGCCGGTGTGGAATTTGAACAAAACGATTTCGCCCGTTCCGTTTTAAAGGGCGGCAACCCGTTTGAAGTAAAAACCCGCGCACAATTTCATGCACAAATGAATTTGGTGTTTAGTGATGCCCCGCCATTTGTGCCGTGGCCCTTCGATGAGGCGATGGTGCAACGTCGCCGCAAAGATGCCAGCTTTGAGGCAACAGTACTCGACAGCATTGGGCGCGGTACTGAAGTGATTGCCCTGCAAGCCGAACTCGGAAAAATTCGCGCACCGACTTTATTGCTCTGGTGCAAAGACGACCGCGTGATCGACGTTAGCTCGGTGCCCATTTTTCTGGCCGGTATTGCAGGCTCGCAAGCCCTTATTCTTGAAGGTTGCGGCCATATGCCGATGATGGCGAAACCGAAAGAAGTAGCAAACGGTATCGAGAATTTTCTCGCGTTGTAGGTCGTTGCTTTTGTGGGAGCGTGCGTGAGGCGCGAATGAATCTGCGATATTTTCAAAAATAAAGCACAAAGATCGCGATGAAATCACAAAGGCCACGAAGAAAGGTGCTTATGCAGGACCAACGAAGGTCGGCGTGGTCTCCTGCAAAAGCAGAATGCTGCTATTTCGCAGATTTATTCGCGGCTGACACCGCTCCTACTAAAAACCCGGATTTTTCAATCCGGGTTTTATTTATTTCGCTATACCAGCTCTTGAAGCATCACGCGCTTTTTTGAAGGCGTTACCTTCTCGATAATTGGGCCACTTATCGCTGTTGGCTAGTGTTTTGCCTAATTGTTGAAGTGCA
>JAYSQD010000141.1:0-6589 GCA_043721835.1 Arenimonas sp.
GAAGATGCCGAGCTGATTATCGGTGATCGTAATACCATTCGTGAATTCACCACTTTCAGCCGCGGCACCTCTGACGGTGGCGGCAGCACACGTATTGGCAATGACAACTGGATTATGGCGTACGTGCATATTGCGCATGATTGCCAAGTCGGCAATAACACGATTTTTGCCAATAACGCTACGCTCGCCGGTCACGCGGTGGTTGACGACTGGGTCATTCTTGGCGGCTTTGTTGGCGTGCATCAATTTTGTAAAATTGGCGCGCATGCTTTTATTGGCATGGGCAGTTTAATCAATGCCGACATACCACCCTTTGTCATGGTGGCCAATAAATATGCTGAAGCTCGCGGTATTAATTCCGAAGGTTTGAAGCGTCGTGGTTTCGACGCAGAGCGGATCAGTGCCATCAAGCGTGCTTATCGCACGGTATTTATGTCGGGCAAACCACTGGCTGACGTCAAGGAAGAGCTTGCGCTCAGTGCAGCCACATCGGCCGACGTCGGCGTGATGCTGGATTTTATTAATAGTAGTGAACGCGGCATTCTTCGCTAGGCTGTGAGCGAAACGATCACATCGAAAAAACCACTTCGATTTGCCTTGATTGCAGGCGAAGCCTCCGGCGACCAACTCGGTGCCGGATTAATTACCGAAATAAAATCGCGTTACCCCGATGCCGAATTTGTCGGCATCGGTGGCGATTTAATGCGGCAGGCGGGAGTCAAAGCCTGGCATGACAGTCAGGAATTGGCAGTCATGGGATTAACCGAAGTTTTAAGACACTTGCCTCGCCTACTTCGACTTCGACACAGTATTTTTGAACGCATACTTGCCTGGCAACCGGATGTTTTTATCGGCATCGATGCACCGGATTTTAATCTGGGCCTCGAGAAAAAACTAAAACGCAAAGGCATAAAGACCGTGCATTACGTTAGCCCTTCTATTTGGGCGTGGCGTGAATCGCGAGCAAAAAAAATAGCCGATTCAGCCGACCGCGTGCTCTGCCTGTTCCCGATTGAGCCACCGATTTATGCGCGCTACAAGGTGACCGCAGATTTTGTGGGTCATCCGATTGCCGATCGTTTCGAAATCCATCCTGATAAAAATGCAGCACGACAATCCCTGAACCTGCCACCAGATAAAAAAATACTCGCAGTACTGCCGGGTAGCCGCATGAGTGAAATCCAGCGTTTGCTGCCGGTTTTTCTAGATGCGATTGCGTTGCTACAAAAAAATTACTCCGAATTGGGCTTTGTTATTCCGGCGGCGAACAAACACTGCCGAACTGGCATTGAAAGCTTACTGAAAAACCGAAACATCGCCAACCTGAAAATTATCGATGGCCAATCGCATCAGGCCATAATTGCAGCCGATGTTATTCTGCTCGCATCGGGCACTGCCGCATTGGAAGCGCTACTGGCTAAACGCCCGATGGTGGTGGCCTACCGGATTTCGGCATTGACTTATTTCATCGTGAAAGCCTTTGGCATGATGAAAATAAATTACTACTCATTGCCCAATGTACTGGCCAATGAAGCCGTGGTGCCGGAATTGATGCAGGGTAATTGCACGGCCGGCAATATCGCCGAAGCGATCAAGCCAATGCTGGATTCACCTGAAAATTATCAGGCTTTAATGCAGACATTCAGCCGCATTCATCGTGAATTAAAACGCGATGCAAGCGTGCTTGCCGCCGATGCCGTGCTCGAACTTGCGCAAAAACAATGAGCAAGTCTTATCGTCTTGTTGCGGGTGTCGATGAAGCCGGTCGCGGGCCTTTGGCAGGGCCGGTCGTCTGTGCCGCCGTCATTCTCAATCCGAAAAATCCGATCGAAGGACTAGGCGATTCAAAAGCATTGTCTGAAAAAAAACGCGAGCAACTTTTTCCGCTAATTCAGGAACACTCGCTAGCCTGGAAAATTATCTTTATCGACGCCAAAGACATTGATCGGCTTAATATTTTCAAGGCAACAATGGAAGGCATGCGTCGGGCCGTGAACGAGTTAAGCACTAAACCCCGGCATGCCCTCATTGATGGCAATAAAATCCCGCCTGGCTTGTTGTGCACAGCCGAGGCCTTGGTGAAAGGCGATGCTCGCGAAACTTGCATTATGGCGGCGTCAATTCTGGCCAAAGTCGCACGCGATGCCTACATGCTCAAACTGCACGAAGCATTTCCGCAATACGAATTTGCCAGACATAAAGGTTATCCAACGGCGGTCCATTTTGAAGCACTGAAATTACATGGCCCCTGCCCCGAACACCGTCGCAGCTTTGCACCGGTGCGCGAGCTTATTGGATTTTCACTGTTTTGATGTCTTCTTTTTTAGGATCTTCTGAAAATCTTTCCAATATATTCGGCAGTACTTTCGCAAAATGAGTTTCGATGGGGCAATGTCCTGCTCCGGCAATCATCAAAACTTTTGCTGCCGGAATATTCTTTGCCAGCGTTTTACCTACTTCCGGTTTTATCCAAGTGTCTTTATCGCCCCAGATAATAAGACTCGGAACTGCATTGATTTGAGCAGGCTTAATATCATCCGACCATTGTTTTGCATAACCCGAAAAAGCAGCCGTAACGGTACCCGGTAGCAGCAAGGGCTTTAAATATCCTTGCGCCTCTTCGCTCGTCGCCGGGCGCGCATAGGCTTGACTCAATACTTCGATAAATTTCTTTTGATTCAAATAATGTTTTTCAATCCAGTTAATAGCCAAGTTGCGAATAAAACTGGAACTGGCAAACCATTTCTTTCAGCGCTCGGAAGATACCAATGGCGAACCATCGGAATACACAATCGCTTGTACACGATTTGGTTTTAGTGCTGCCATTTGACCGACTAATTTCGCGCCCATCGAATGCCCCAGCAAACACCAGGATTGTCCGGGGCGTTCCTGCTCAAGCAGTTTCCACAACGCATCAGGCGCCTTGCCATTAAATGCACTGCGCTGGCTATAACCATAGCCCGGCAAATCGATTGCCAATACCGGATGTCCGGCTTTTGCGAGCGCCGGAGCAAGTTCGCGAAACGAGAATGTTGAACCGGCAAAACCATGCACCAGCAATACCGGACATAGCGTGCTGTCATTTCCAGGCCAGTCCCGCACATGCAAACGCACATCGTCGACCTGCACATAACGAGAATTATTGAAGACCAGCGCGTTCTCGGCTGCCAACACTTGTTTTGCGAACGAGGTGTGGCAAAACCCGAACAATAAAATTAACAACACTATATTTTTAATGGATTTTAATTTCATAAGTGGCATTCAAACAAAGGGCTCGTGATGTATTTGTGACTTATCGGTCGATATTGCATGACCTTTGGCATAGAACAACAGCGTTTTATAGGACGTTGGTCATTAGGACTTAGGCCACGCGAAAAGCGTTATGCAAGCGTTCAAACTAATCGTGTATCAAAACAACAACAAACACATTAAGGAGATTTTTTATGAACGCCTACAACCACACTGACAATATCGCTAGCTTGCGTCTGCCGGTGTCGTATGGCGCCGCACGCCGCAATGAACTCAATGGCAAACCGCTGCATGTGGATGCCGTTGTTCATTTCAACGCATTGCTTCGTACTTTATATCGCAAAGCAGAAACCGTAAATCCCGACTCACTGGTCAGCCTGGCACGCCGTCTGCAAACTTTGCCGGCCGAGCAAGTGGCATCCATGATCGCCGAACGCATTGCACGCGCAGAAACATTGCGCCGCATGCTCGGTGACAGGGACTGGACCATGGATTCCAACAAGCGCGTACGTGCACGCCTGCTGTTGGCGTATCTTGATAAGCACGATGATCTCATTCCCGATGGTCGTGCATTGTTTGGCCATCTAGATGATGCCTTGATGATCGAACTTAGCTGGCCGAGCTTCGAAAATTCGGTGAGTGATTACCGCGAATTTTGCGCTTATCGCGTTGATAACCCTTCCGACTTCCCGATGACCGCATGGCAAAATCACCTTGCCGTTGAAAGTGCATGGAGACGCCAAGCCGATCAACGCCGCGAACGCAGTTATGTTTCACCGGTGAGCACGCGTTTATTCCGGGTTCTGTAATTCAACAGTCGTCTAGACGTGGGGATGCGCTTACTCTCTCAAGCCATCCCCGCGTTTTTTTATGGCGCCAAAATTATTTTCGTGGGAGTGCCCGTCAGGCGCGAAAAATCACGCCAGATCTTTCGCGCCTAACGGACGCTCCCACGGTCAGAACGAAGTATTATTTGCTATCAAATAGTTTCACGCATCAATGTTTCATGAGACAAACGCGCTATCTCGATAATTGAGACGTCCCTGGTTAAAAATCATGATGAATTTCATTTCATAACAGACGCAAGGGCGTAAACTTGGCTGCCCGCGTCCAGGAAAATATCATGACGCTACGCAGCTTATTTGTAGATTTCAATTCTTACTTCGCTTCAGTCGAACAGCAGGAAAATCCCGCTCTGCGCGACCGCCCGGTCGTTGTCGTGCCTGTGGTGGCAGAAACCACTTGCTGTATTGCGGCCAGTGTTGAAGCAAAAAAATTCGGTATCAAAACCGGCACTATTGTTTCTGAAGCAAAGCAACGCTGCCCGGAATTGGTGGTGATGCAGGCGCATCCAGCGCTGTATGTGAAATACCACAATCGTCTAATGGATGCGATTGAAAGTTGCATCCCTCGGCAAGCTGCAAGCTCGATTGATGAAGTCGAGTGCCTGCTGATTGGTCGCGAGCGTGAACCGCAGCGCGCCATCGAAATTGCCCACCAAATCAAGCAGAGTGTAAAAACCGTGGGCGATAGTCTGCGCTGCTCTATCGGCATCGCGCCCAATGGCTTTCTTGCCAAGACGGCCAGTGACATGCAAAAACCCGACGGTCTTGTTGTACTCGAGCAAAAAAATCTTCCGGATGCCTTGTTTGGTTTGAAAATAAATGACCTATGCGGCGTTGGCTACAATATGGAAAAACGTCTGCGATACTTTGGCATTCACAGTGTCGAGCAACTTTGTTTTTCCTCGCGAGCAAAACTAAAGGAAGTATGGGGCAGTATTGAAGGCGAGCGCTTTCACGATCTTTTACGGGGCGAGATTATCGAACGACCTAAAAGTAAAAAATCCTCCATTGGCCATTCGCATGTGCTGGCACCGGAATTACGCAATACCTCAAGCGCGAATGCGGTTCTGAAAAAATTGCTGATGAAAGCCGCGATGCGGATGCGAGGCGAAAATTTACTGGCCAGCCACCTGCATGTGAGAGTGAAATATCTGGGCTTTGAAGCCTGGGAAGTGTCCGAACGCATGGATGCTACCGATGATTCAAAAATACTATTGCATCGTCTAATACACATGCTTGCCCAGCGCAAGGACACTCGCAAGCCCTTGGCGGTAGCGGTGACACTTACGGGCTTGATAGAAAGAAAAGGCACCTGCCCTTCCTTATTTTCCGAGATACCGGAAAACCCCGCCTTGACACAACTACTGGACACCATCAATAAAAAATACGGTAACAACAAGATGTATTTCGGCAGCACGCAATCGGCCCTGGATTCCGCACCAATGCGGATATCCTTCAACCGGATTCCCGATGTAGGACTGGAGGAGGAGAGCGGGAAAAACGAGCTCTGGATGAAACGCCTGAGTCAATTTCGCGTACTTGCTGAAGCCGAGCATAAAAAAAATGAACCTCGTAGGTCAGACACTAACCCAACATAATATTAATAATAATCATGATGGTTATATGTGCATTTACAGGGTCCACTCAAGCCTGAAGCATCCCCACAAAGTATCTTTAAAAAAAAAGGCTTGTAGCGCCATATAGGTAAAAATACAACGTGCAAGACACGCATCGCGATATCGCCATGGACTGGATCGGGATGGCTCAGCACAGATGCTAAACACGCTCGTAAATACACACAAGTACCTTAGCTGTTGTATACCTTGTTATCAGTTTTTCAAGCCATTGCATTAAACATTGCAAAAAATGTACGTCAAGCATATGCAAATTGAACAAGCGTTTCGAGATTTAAAAAAGCAGTCGCTTTGGTGTCGATTTTCAACACAATCAAAGTCGTAAACAAGAATGTCTGCATATTTTATTTCTATTTCAAGCGCTAGCGGATTTTATTGCATTGGTAGTGGTGATCAGGGCAAAACTGACACAGCACTAATAACCGGAAGCACGGCAAAGTAAACATCGACTGAAATATTCCATGCAACGACTAGGAAGAGCCTGGTTGTTGCACCTCCTCCTCCGGTGCCAATGGCATGAACTGACTGGCAATTTACGACAATGGCAAACCGCGAAAAGACTCATCTCCGAATGCTCTTGTCGGGGATCCAGCCACTTTCAATCAACCCGCATTTTTTTCATTTAAAAAGAATGTATTTTGTTTCGATTGGCGATTAGGCAATCTTTTTCGCGCCTTACGGACGCTCCCACGGGCCGCTCCGACGTTTGTAGGAGGGCCTTCTAGGCCCGAAAAATCACGCCAGATCTGTCGCGCCTTACGGACGCTTGTGTCTGCAATATGTACTACTGTTGAAGTGAGAGCAGAGTACGGCAAGCCGTTAGGACGATGTGCTTAAAGCACGAGTAGGAGCATGAGCTGC
>JAYSQD010000142.1:0-2704 GCA_043721835.1 Arenimonas sp.
CTTTTGCAAGATCATCGCCGGCACCGATGCGGGTCAGAATGCGGTCAATCGGTCCGATCACCGCAGCACTGGCAGGCACATAACTGCCAATATGCGCGAGCAAAACGATCAGCGCGTTTTGCCGCATATAAGTCGATTTACCGCCCATGTTCGGGCCGGTGATAATCAACATGCGGCGGTTTTCATCGAGCTGCAAATCATTCGGCTCGAAGGGCTCGCTGCGGACTGCTTCCACTACAGGATGCCGACCGCGTTCGATATGAATGCCGGGAGTATCGCTTAACTCGGGACAAGCCCAATCCAGGGCCTGTGCGCGTTCCGCAAAACAGGCAAACACATCGAGTTCACTCAATGCTGCTGCACAGCGTTTCAGCGATTCAAGATTTTCATTCAAGGCGTCGAGTAAATTTTCATACAGGAATTTCTCGCGCGACAATGAGCGATCTTTTGCCGATAGCACTTTATCTTCAAATGTTTTTAATTCTTCGGTGATATAGCGTTCGGCACCGGTCAATGTTTGTCGGCGCGTGTAATGGGTAGGCGCCTTGACCGATTGGCCTTTACTAATTTCGATGTAATAACCATGCACACGGTTGTAGCCGACTTTCAAAGTGGGGATCCCGGTGGCAGCTTTTTCACGGACTTCAAGATCAATCAAAAACTGGTCGGCGTTAGTCGCCAGCTCGCGGAACTCATCGAGCTCGGTATCAAAACCATTGGCAATTACACCACCATCGCGCAATAAAACCGGCGGCTGGAGTTGAATGGCAGATTTTAATAAAGCCGCTTGTGCGTCATGTTGCCCACATTCATCCAGCAATACTTTTAAGCGCGGCGAATCGAGCAATATTAAAGTTTTACTTAATTCGGGCAATGCCAATAAAGCATCGCGCAAGGTACTTAAATCGCGCGGTCTTGCCGAGCGCAGTGCAACCCGTGCAAGAATGCGCTCGATATCGCCTAGGGCACGGAATTGCTCACGCAGACTTTGTTCACTGCGGTTTTCAATCAAGGTTTTTACTGCATGCAAACGCTCGCTGATTACCGTGCGATTTTGCAATGGACGATGCAACCAACGCCGCAATAACCGGCCCGCCATCGGCGTAATGGTGGAATCTAAAACACCGAGCAAGGTGTGTTCAATACGACCATCAACACGCGAATCCAATTCCAGATGTCGCCGGGTCGCGGCATTCATCGCAATGCTGTCGTCGGAAGATTCCAGCACGATATTGGATAAATGCGGCAGTCGTTGTTTTTGGGTTTCTTCGACGTAGGCCAATAGTGCACCGGCAGCACCGATGGCCAAAGGTAAATTCTCGATACCGAAACCACTTAAATCATGTACTGAAAAAAACCGTAGCAATTGCCGACGGCAAGTTTCGCTATCAAATAACCATGGTGCACGCCGACGAATGCCGGTAATGCTTTGCAAAAATACCGGCAAACCATCTTCATCGGGAATTAATATTTCTGCCGGGTCCAGACGTGCGAGTTCGGCTTGCAAAGCATCTTCACTCACGACTTCATTGACTAAAAAACGTCCCGCCGATAAATCTGCCCATGCAATTCCGAAGCCATGCTTGCCGCGAGAAATCGAAAGCAATAAATTATCGCGACGTTCCTGCAGCATCGCTTCATCGGTGACGGTGCCTGGCGTAACAATACGAACCACTTTGCGTTCGACCAAACCTTTTGCCAGCGCCGGGTCGCCAATTTGTTCGCAGATGGCAACCGATTCACCCAAAGCTACCAATCTCGCTAAATAACCTTCAGCGGCGTGATAGGGAACACCGCACATCGCAATCGGCTGGCCCGCCGAGTTGCCGCGTTGAGTCAGTGTGATATCGAGTAACTTCGCGGCCTTGCGCGCGTCGTCATAAAATAATTCGTAAAAATCGCCCATACGAAAAAACAGCAGAATATCGGGATATTCAGACTTCGCCGCAAAAAATTGCCGCATCAACGGCGTGTGTTGGCTGTTATCGGGAGCGCTCATGATTATTGTCGAAAGCATGGCTTTCATCGGCAAGGCCCACTATTCTAATGGAATGAACGAAATCACGAACGAAAATGATGACGACAGCCTGCACAAACTGGCCGAACAAGTCGGGCATGCATTGAAGCAAGCGCATCTCAGCCTGGTAACGGCAGAAAGCTGTACCGGCGGCTGGATTGCCAAAATGATTACCGATATTCCCGGTTGCTCGGACTGGTTTGAGGCCGGTATGGCAGCCTACAGCTATGAAGCCAAGCAGGCCTTACTTGGCGTGCGCTCCGAGACTTTGATGCAGCACGGCGCCGTTAGCCGCGAAACCGTGATCGAAATGGTGTCGGGTGCCATGATTACCTCGGGCGCCAGTGTGTCGGTTGCCGTGACCGGCATTGCCGGGCCGAGTGGCGGCACCGAAGATAAACCCGTCGGAACTGTTTGGATAGCCTGGAAACGTCGCGGTGGTTGTCCGATCGCACAGGTGTTTTATTTTGATGGCGACCGTGAATCGGTACGTCGGCATACGGTGGCGGAAGCTTTGAAAGGTGTTTTGAAATTGGTGTCGTAGGGGCGCTGCTGCGACCGCCATGGATGGCGGGAGTGCCGAAAATGTAGGAGCATTTTTCGGCCTGCGCCTTGATTTTTCGGATCTTGTAGGGGCGCTGCTTGCTGCGCCCTGATGCTGCGACGTACCTTGGGCGCAGCAAGCAG
>JAYSQD010000143.1:0-27947 GCA_043721835.1 Arenimonas sp.
GCCTGCCTGAGATCCTTCATCACCCAGCTAAATGCCATGCTGCGCGATGGCACCGAATGGCAGGCGGCAACTATCTGATGCAGACAGTTGCTCCTACGACTTCGGTCTTAGCAGCCAGCCCGTAATCGCCAGCCGATCTTCATTGGCGAATGGCGACACCAAACTAACAATATGCGATTGCGGCACTTTGAATAGCGATACGGAATTCCACTGCGGCGCGTAGGTTTGCGTGACATCGCCTGCATCGTTTTCAAATTGCAGCAGACCACCCCAATCGGCATGCCAGTTTTTAGTGAGATTAATTACATAGGCATAAGCCCGATCTTCATGCTGATCTTTATCTTGATGTCGCGTTAGAAAATGTCCAGCTCGATAGCGGGTGGCTTGCGCGCTAACGTGGGTGATCTTCGGATCATTCACCAGCCAGCGTGCGAAACTAATGAACTCTTCGGAGTTCAGGAATTCCAGAATGGCGTGCAATATTAAAGCGGGGTCACGACCTTCTTGTGCCGCTTTCACCATCATGTAGCTTTCATAGACAAACTGAAATTGTGTTCGCGCCTTCTCGTAGGCTTTTTTTAGTTGTTCATTACGCGCTTGTGAATCCATCGCCACGTAATCTTCGGCTGCGATAGTTTTTGAAACACCCTCACTACGTTCGGCCAGAGTCCACGGCACTTCATTTTGTAAACACGAACGCAAACGCTCGGCAGCATCGAGCTGTAGAAAATTTGGAATCTGTACGCGCGTATATTTCGCAAGATCGATGCGATAGGCTTCAAAGTCGAGGTCGTTGTTGATCATGTGTATGAACTAAGGTTTTGCCATGGCCGGGGCTTTTAATAACTTTTGAGCTTCTTCACCATTGGGCATCCAGCCGTCAGGCGGAGTTAGCGGGATGCCATTGTCTATCAATCTTTGTTTTTGCTGTGCTACTTCATCAACATTTGGCCATTCGTTGAAGTATTTTCGCTCGGAGTGTTTGATTTTCCGATGAGGATCATGACCACTTAACTGCCAATAAGATATCCGATAGGCTTCACGCCAGCGGCCTGCTGCAGGCTCTTGCTTGAATACCTCCACACCTATGCGCAGGCCAATGCGATGCATGATTAGCGTCTTGTCTTTTATCATGACCGTTGCAATTTTTTGACAATATTGCAATTCATCCTTGGGCACTTTTTCAGCTTTGCAATAAGTGGTGATTTGTTGAAGCGCGGGCAGCCCCATTGCCATGCTGTAACCCATGGCCACGATTTTTCGGGATTCATCATCTGTTACAGGTGCTTGATTGATATCGTCTCCGAACATATCGGCTGCGGTTATTGGCATGGGCGAATGCCAGCCACGAAATGCCTCAAAAAACATATTGCCCACGGAGGAATAATGGATATCGGAATAACGACTATTTGCCATAGTCTGCAGCGCAGTTTTACGCAACTCGGCATTACCGGCTTTGTCGGCAAGATTAAAAGTCAGCATATGAACTGCAAGATTGTTAGGCTCGATAATTCTTAAGCGTGCAAGTGCGTTTTCGACATCACAAGCGGCTTGCAAACGATCACAACCCATTGCTTCCAGCCACGCGATGTCTGCATCCTTGGGGCTAAGCGCAATAGCCCTTCTAATTTGCTCAATATGCATCGGTTTTGCTAGCCGTTCCGGGGCATTGACCATGTCGTGAAAATCAAGAAACAAAGCTGCGACAACCAAGTCACGTGGATTATTTGAAATTTGCAGCTGCTCGGCATAGCGAATAATGCTTTCGTTGAACTTTTGATTTTTTGCGTCATTCATTGGTGATGCGATACTTTTTGCATAGAGCGAATAGCTTCCGGCCGTCATTGCACTACCGAGAAGTAGCCCGCCGAACAGTAATGCGCCATATCCCAATATATTTTTTGTGCGTTCTTTCATTGTTTTCTCAAGGTATTTATCGTTGATATCATCATTTATATTTTACCCAAACATTACTTGCCCACTCTAAATCTCAGCACAAAAAATGCATAGGGGGACTTGAAATGTCAGACTTTAAACATTTGCTTTTTCGATTTTCGATTTTCGATTTTCGCTAATACCCCGCCGCCTGCCCATCTTTCCGGCTTTCGCTGGCGCCCGTATAAACGCCAGTTTCAAGGTCGCGCATGATGGCTTGATAACCACCGTAGGGCCCATCAGCAAATTCAATTTTGTGGCCTTTGCGCATAAGCGCTTGAATGGTGGGATAAGAAAAGCCGGATTCCAGATTCAATACGCCGCCATCATTCATGGCGGTATTTTGTCCGGCCGGTTCGGTAGAGCCATCGTGTTGAATACGCGGCGCATCGCCGGCTTCTTGCAGGTTCATGCCGAAGTCGATCAAGTCCATCACGATTTGTACATGGCCCTGCGGTTGCATGGCGCCGCCCATTAGGCCAAAGCTAATCCAAGGCTTGCCATTCTTGGTGATGAAAGCAGGAATAATGGTATGAAACGGTCGTTTGCCCGGTGCAAAACTGTTGGGATGTCCGGCTTTCAATACAAATTGTTCGCCGCGATCTTGCAGAATAAATCCTAATTCCGGAGGCGCCATACCGCTGCCCATGCCGCGATAATTGGATTGAATCAAGGACACCATCATGCCGTCTTTGTCGGCGACGGTCATGTAGATGGTATCGCCTTGATTCAGTGCTGCACCGGCGTCGGCTGATTGCATCGCACGATCGGGATTGATTAATTTTCTGCGTTCGGCGGCGTAGTCTTTCGACAATAATTTTTCAATAGGTGTCTTGCTAAATTCAGGGTCGGCATACAACGCCGCACGATCCGCAAACGCCAGTTTTTTTGCTTCGGTAAATAAATGCACGTGCTCGGCACTGCCGAAAGGGATCTTGGAAAAATCGTAAGCTTCCAGAATATTGAGCATTTGCAGTGCCGCTAAACCTTGACCGTTTGGTGGTAATTCCCAGACATCGACGCCACGATAATTGGTCGATATCGGTTGCACCCACTCACCGTGATGACTGGCTAAATCTTCAACGCTCAAAAAACCACCTTGGGCTTGAATATAGTTAGCGATAGTTTTCGCAGTGCTGCCTTTGTAAAAACCATCACGACCTTCGCGGGAAATTTTTTCAAGCGTGTTGGCAAGATTCGGGTTACGCCATAACTCGCCTTTTTTCGGTGCCTTGCCTTTGCCATTGATCGTGAATTGCTCGGTAAAACCGGGGAATTTTGAAAGCCGTGGTACCGATAAATTCCAATAATAGGCAATGGTTTCTGCAACAGGATGGCCACTGCGCGCATAGCCAATGGCGGGCGCTAAATTTTGTGCCATGGGCAATTTGCCGAAACGATCATGCAGGGCAAACCAGGCATCAACAGCGCCTGGCACCGTAACCGGCAGCGGACCATAAGAAGGAACGTCTTTGTAACCGTGATCAATAAACCATTGCAGCGTTAAATTTTTCGGTGATCGGCCCGAACCGTTGTAGCCATAAAGTTTTTTGCTTTTCGGATCCCAGACAATCGCGAATAAATCTCCACCGACACCGTTGCCGGTTGGCTCCATCAAGCCAAGTGCGGCGTTGGCGGCAATCGCGGCGTCCATAGCGCTGCCGCCTTGCTTCATCACATCGAGCGCAATTTGCGTGGTCAGTGGGTGCGAGGTTGCGGCCATGGCCTGTGGCGCAATGACTTCCGAGCGCGTGGCAAAGTCACGGCTGGCGATGCGATCAACAGCACCGCTGCTACTCGAGACAAAGCTCAACAGGGCAAACACGATGATATTCAAGCTCGGCTGACGGCCGGTGAGATAGTCTTGATGCAGCATAGTTTTTCCCATTCAGAAATGTTGATTTTAGAGTGAAGGTGGATAGAAAAGGTGATGTTTGATTGTGAATTGTACGTCCGTCAACAGTTTTAGAAACATAATCGAATGCGTTCGCAGGAGGTCGCTTACGGGCGACCTGGACGATAGTCGAGCTGTCATTCTCGCTTGGAATCGTAACGGATATCATCTTGCAGAAAACAGCCCCTCATGTTTAAACAGCCTCTCAGCTATTAAAAGCTGCACTCCGAGCAGGCACGTCGCCCGCAAGCGGCCTCCTACGACAATCTGATTTAGGATCACGCATAATTGGCATCGATAAATTGTCGCAGACGTTCTGCGCAGGTATGGACATCGGCGCATAGCGGCAGTAATTGCGACCAGTCTTCGGATTTTGTCGCAAGCTCAAGTTCGGTGGCCGCATGCGCTAGTTCAACCTCACCGACCAACCTTGAAGCTCCTTTAATCTTGTGGGCTTCGCGGCCGAGTTGTACTAAATCGCCTTGCTCACGAGCGCGTTGCATGGCGGCTGTGTCTTGATCGGTGGCCTGCATAAAATCATCCAGCTGGGGGCGATTTTCTTTTTTATCGCCGCCGGTTATTTCATCTAAAACATTTTTGTCTAAGGCCGTTGACGGTAAAAGTGTCTGCGGAAGCAGCGCTGCGGCTAATGCAGGTAATTTTTTTGTTGCGAGCTAATGGTATGCGGCAACCGTTTTTGCAAGCACGCCACCAGCTGAGAAATGCTGACGGGCTTCATCAAGTAATCATCAATGCACGCTGCCAGGCAGCGTTCGGATTTCCCTTTCAGTGCCGCTGCTGTTAATGCAACAATAGAAATGGGCAGTTTATTTTGTTTTTGTTCTTGCAGCTGCAACTCACGCGACATTTGATAACCATCCATCACCGGCATATGGATATCCGATAAGACCAAAGCATAACGACCCGTTTGCCAGCGCTCCAAACCTTGTTTACCATCTTCGGCGGTTTCACAAAAATAATCTGCCAACGCTAATTGCCTTGATACCACCAAGCGATTGGTCGGATGGTCATCGACCAACAAAATTAAACTATGTTCTGTAATTGCTTGTTCAATGCTTGGCAATGCGCGTGCGCTAAAACTTTGTGGCGCGCTAATGCTGATGTCATCTTCAATGTCGGCCTAGTTGGTCATGTACAGGCTCACGGTCAAGCGCATGGTGGCGCCGGCACCTAGTGTGCTTTCCATCGACACTTCGCCGTTCATCATTTCTGCCAAACGACGGCTAATGACTAAACCCAGACCGGTGCCACCAAATTTACGCGTGGTGCTACCTTCGGCTTGCTGAAAGGCCTGGAATAATTTTGCCTGTTGCCCGGCGGTTACACCGATGCCGGTATCGGTAATACGAAAAACAACTTGCTGTTGATTATTATTTTTTTCAACAAATTCAAGCGCGGCCTCGACAAAGCCATGATCGATTTTTAATTCGGTAAATGGAATTTGTGATAACTGCGCCAAGGACGAATAGCCGGTACCGAAATCATCCACGCTCAGTACAAAACCCGTCAAACGCAAACGCGCGAGCATGCCCAGACCGCCAGCGGTATCGCCCATCACCGAGCTTTCGGTAATTTCCAGAATAATATCTTCGGGCATAACGCCGTGTTCGCGTAAGACTTTTTCATAACGATCAGCCACTTCAGGGCCGGTCAAGTTATGCGCCGAGACATTGACTGAAACTCGTAAATTTAAACCCTCTTTTTTCCAGTGTTGATGCCACACACAACTTTACACCAGCATCAAGTGCGTCAGCTCTTCGATCAGGCCACCGTTTTCAATCATTGGAATAAATTGTGCCGCGGGCACCATTTGGCCATCGCTAGTGCGCCAGCGGGCGAGTGCTTCAACACCCACAACTTTGCCATTACTAAATTCAACCTGCGGTTGAAACATCGGAAAAGTTTCGCCGTTGCGCAGCGCCTGCGCCAATTGCTCAACGGTCACCGAAACTACGGGCGTCGAACTGGATGGCACTGGGCCGCTTTTGAACAAGGACAACACATGGGTGAGTTTGCCTGGCGTCAGCGGCTTTTCGACTGCCCCTAGTACCCGCAAGCCGGAGGCCTTGGCCATCACTTGCAGGGTATGCAGCAGGGCCGGGGCCATGGCGCTGACGACGGCAATCGACTTGGCCAAATGCTCTTGGGCCGCAAAGCCCATGAATTCGATACCGTCCATGCCGGGCAGGTCCAGATCGACCAAGGTACGCATTAGCAGGCCTTCACGGGCCTAAACCGCGGTACCGATTACGTATGCAGGCGAGAACGGCGGTCGCAGGTTATAATTGAGAGTCTTTGCTCTAGGCCACAACAGGTTCCGACATGTCTGCCCCAATGATTGATAAAGAATATTCCCTCGAACACAAATACACCCGCAGCGAAGGGCGTATTTATTTATCGGGCGTGCAAGCCCTGGTTCGGTTGCCGCTGATGCAGCAAATGCGCGACCGCGCGGCTGGCATCAATACCGCTGGCTTTATTTCCGGCTATCGCGGTAGTCCGCTCGGTGGATTTGATTTGGAATTATGGAAAGCGAAAAAACATCTCGCTGCTTCCAGTATCGAATTTACGCCGGGCTTAAACGAAGACCTTGGCGCGACCATGGTCTGGGGTTCGCAACAAACTAATTTGTTCGATGGCGCCAAATACGACGGCGTGTTTTCGATGTGGTACGGCAAAGGTCCGGGTGTGGATCGTTGCGGTGATGTTTTCAAACATGGCAACGCAGCGGGCACTTCAAAGTTCGGTGGCGTGCTTGCGCTCGCAGCCGATGATCACGCCTGCCGCTCTTCAACCTTGCCGCATGGTTCGGAACTGGAATTTGTGTCGGCGATGATGCCGGTATTAAATCCGGCCGGCGTGCAAGACATTCTCGATATGGGCTTGCTCGGTTGGGCGATGAGTCGCTTTACCGGTCGCTGGGTCGGGTTTAAAACGATTGCCGAAACTGTTGAATCATCGGCATCGGTGAATGTGAATCCGCATCAACTCGATATCGTGTTACCCGGTGATTTCGAACTGCCGCTTGGTGGTTTGAATATTCGCTGGCCCGATCCGCCGCTGGATCAGGAAATGCGTTTGCATCAATACGCCGTGAAAGCCGCCATCGCTTTTGCACGCGCGAACAAAATCGATAAAACCATTTTCGATTCTCCAAAAGCGCGCCTGGGAATCGTTACCACCGGCAAGAGTTATCTCGATGTGCTGCAGGCACTCGAATACCTGGGTATTGGCCATCAGGAAGCCGAAGACATCGGCATTCGTGTTTATAAAGTCGGCATGACCTGGCCGCTGGAACCGGTCGGTATTCGCGAATTTGCCCGCGGCCTTGAAGACATTATCGTGGTCGAAGAAAAGCGTTCTTTCATCGAATCGCAAATGAAAGAATATATGTACAACTGGGATCACCACACGCGGCCCAGCATTGTCGGTAAATATGATGAAAGCGACGAATGGATTCTGCCAAGCACCAATGAGCTGACACCTGCCCGCATTGCCCGCGTAATTGCAAAACGCCTCGCGCGTTTTTTCACCAGCGAGCATATTACCGATCGCCTGAATTTTTTAGCAGCGAAAGAAAAAGAACTCGCAATGCCGCGTCCGGTGTTTCCGCGTCCGGCACATTACTGCGCCGGTTGCCCGCATAATTCTTCGACCGTGGTGCCGGAAGGCTCGCGCGCACTCGGCGGTATTGGTTGCCATTACATGGTGACCTGGATGGACCGCAAAACCGACACCTTCACCCAAATGGGTGGCGAAGGTACGACCTGGTGTGGTCAAGCGCCATTCACCAATGAAAAACACGTATTCCAGAATCTTGGCGATGGTACTTATTTCCATTCCGGTTCACTGGCAATTCGCCAGGCGATTGCCGCCAAAGTAAATATCACCTACAAAATTTTATACAACGACGCCGTTGCCATGACCGGTGGCCAGCCAGTCGATGGCACACTCACGGTGCCCGATATTGCACATCAGGTTCGCAGTGAAGGCGTGCAAACGATTGTCGTGCTGAGCGATGACATTGAAAAATGGAACAAGCCGGAAATTTTTCCGAGCGGCGTTGAATTTTTGAATCGCGACGAACTTGATAACGTGCAAAAACGTCTGCGCGATGTTCCCGGCACCACGATTATTATTTTCGATCAAACTTGTGCTGCCGAAAAACGTCGTCGTCGCAAGCGCGGCAAGATGGTTGATCCGGCCAAGCGCACGTTTATCAATCCGGCAGTTTGCGAAGGCTGTGGCGATTGCGGTGTGAAATCCAATTGTGTTGCCGTACTGCCACTGGAAACCGAGTTTGGCCGCAAGCGTGAAATCGATCAAAGCAATTGCAATAAAGATTTTTCCTGCGTCAAAGGCTTCTGCCCAAGCTTCGTTACCATTCATGGCGGCGGTTTGAAAAAGAAAAAAGCCAGCGGCGCCGAAGTAAATTTTGACGTGTTGCCGATGCCGACATTCAAAACCGATTTGAGCGAGCCTTGGAATATTCTGATCACCGGCGTCGGTGGTACGGGCGTAGTCACCATTGGTGCTTTGCTCGGCATGGCGGCGCATCTGGAAAACAAAGGCGGCAGCGTGCTCGATCAAACCGGTCTGGCACAAAAAGGTGGCGCGGTTACTACGCATATTCGTATCGCCAAAACACCGGCCGATATTAATGCCGTGCGCATTGCAGCCGGTGAAGCGGATTTGGTGCTTGGTTGCGATATGGTGGTGGTAAATGATTACTGGGCGCTGTCGAAAATTCGTGCCGACCGTTCTGAAGTCGTCTTGAATACCTATCAGGCTATGCCCGGTTCTTTTACCCGCAATACCGATATGCAATTCCCGGCCAACGATATTATTGCCGCGATTAAAACCGCACTCGGCGACCGTGAACCGATGTTGGTCGATGCCAACGAATTGGCCATGGCTTTAATTGGCGATGCCATTGCGACCAATTTATTCATGCTCGGCTATGCCTGGCAAAAAGGTCTCGTGCCAATTTCGCACGAGGCTTTGATGCGCGCGATTGAACTCAATGGCGCCGCCGTTGAAATGAATCGCAAAGCCTTCAACTGGGGCCGCATGGCCGTGCACGATCTTGCCGTCGTCAAACAAGCCGCCGGCATTGACACCGCTCCGGTAGGAGCGGTGTCAGCCGCGAATGAATCTGCGACAAGTTCTGCCTTTCTCGACAACAGCACCATCACAAAATCCCTCGACGAAACCATCGCCCTGCGCGTGAAATTCCTGACCGAATATCAGGACCGTGCCTACGCAGAGCAATACAAAACTTTCGTCGAAAAAATCCGTAGCGCCGAAAGCCGCCACATGGCAGGCAAAACCGGCTTGAGTGAAGCGACCGCCAAATACCTGTTCAAACTGATGGCCTACAAAGACGAATACGAAGTCGCCCGGCTTTACACCACCGGCGATTTTGAAAACCGCATCAAAGAAACCTTCGACGGCGATTTCAAAATCAAATTCAATCTTGCACCACCCCTGTTCAGCAAAAAAGACAGTAATGGTCATTTAATCAAACAGGAATACGGCAGCTGGATTTTCACCGCCTTCAAAATAATGACCAAACTGAAAGGCCTGCGTGGCGGTGCGTTTGATATTTTCGGCAAAACCGAAGAACGCAAAATGGAACGCCAGCTGATCGTCGATTACCGCAACACGCTGGAAGAATTAATCGGTGGCTTGAACACCGCCAATTATTCACTCGCCATTGAAATCGCCAAAGTGCCGGAACATATTCGCGGCTACGGCCACGTAAAAGAAGAACACTTCGCCAAAGCCAAAGCCCGCAGAGAGGATTTACTACTGCAATGGCGGAACCCCGAACCTGATCGCGCAGTTGCCTAAGGCTCTGTAGGAGGGCCTTCTAGGTCCGAAAGATCCGGCAGGGTTTTCGCGCCTAACGGACGCTCCTACGGCTTGGAAATTTATTTACTGACGAAATAAAAAATGCGCACCGAAGTGCGCATTTTTTCTTAGGCCTATACGCCCGCCGAGAACGTAGGAGGCCGCTTGCGACCGCCACGGACGGCGGGAGTGTCGGAAATGCAGGAGCATTTTCCGACCGGGCGACCAAGCGCCTAAGCTAACGCTGCCTCACCATGCGCCTGATAATCCGAATAACCCTGCGGCCCCGGTGTATAAAGCAGATCGGGATTAAAGCTGTTGAGTGCTTCATTATTCAACAATCGCGCCGGTAAATCCGGGTTGCCAATAAACGGTTTACCGAAGGCCACGACATCGGCGATGCCTGATGCCAAAGCAGTTTCAGCGCGCTCGCGATTAAACTCACCGGCCAGCATCAATGCGCCAGGAAATGCAGAACGAATCGCTTTTACGCTGCTATCGGGCACTGCGTCGGGCGTTGCAATCACGTGCAAATACGCAATATCGCGCTTCGCCAGTTCACGGACTAGCTCGAGATATTCGGCTTCTTCGTTTTCGTAATTGGCCGCAAGATCATTGAATGGATTGAAAGGCGAAATTCGCACACCAACATGACCGGCACCAATTGCTGCCGATACCGCATCAACAATTTCAAGCAAATAACGCTGACGATTTTCCGCCGAACCACCGTATTCATCATCACGAATATTGCTGCGCGGATTCAAAAATTGTCCGAGCAAATAACCATTGGCGGCATGCAGTTCCACGCCATCCAATCCCGCAGCGATGGCAAGTTTAGCGGCGTGCACATAATCATTTTTCACGCGTGCAAGATCACTTTTATCCATCGTCTTTGGCACCGGATGATTTTGCATACCTTGTTGGTCGGTCCACATTTGTCCAGCGGCAGCGATGGCGGAAGGTGCGATCAATTCTTTGCCTTCAGGTAAATTCAAGCCATGACCAATACGGCCGGTGTGCATTAATTGCACGACGATTTTCGAACCACCAGCATGTACCACTGTCGCAATCTTGGACCAGGCATCGGCCTGTTCCTGCGTGAAAAAACCGGGAATGCGGGCATACCCCAAGCCATCGGCGGATGGCGAAGTGCCTTCAGTAATAATCAGACCGGCGCCATTACGCTGCTGGTAATACTCGCGCATGGTGTCGTTGGGGATATTGTTGATAGCGCGTGAGCGCGTCATCGGGGCCATCGCAATGCGATTTTGTAGCGCGATCTGGCCAATAGTCTTGGCTGAAAACAGCAAATTATCGTGTGACATAAGGTTTCTCCGTCTAGGCTATCAACATGATGCTGTTTGCAGCTTTAGCCAAGCGGTATCTTTGACATGCAGCGTTGCGGTGCTGGAACGTTTCAAAACGTGGGCGCTGTTTACTGTGCCCGTGCTGCAATAAAAATTTCACGTCACCTCTTTTACAGTGCAGAAACTTGGGCAGCCATAAACGGGGATGAATCATGGACCAGGGCGTTATCGATCTCTATAACAATTACATTCACGGCAGCATGCCGCGCCGTGATTTTCTCAATCGTCTGGCGGGTATTGCCGGTAGCGTTGCTGCCGCCAGTTTGATCCTGCCCCTGATTGAACCCAACGACGCCTACGCACAGCAAATCGACCCAAAAGATCGCGCACTTAAAGCCGAGTATGTGGAATATACCGGCACCAAGGGACCGGTGCGCGCCTATGTCGCCAAACCGGCAAAGGCAAAAAAACCATTGCCCTGCCTTTTGATCATTCACGAAAATCGCGGCTTGAATGCGCATATTGAAGATGTCTCACGCCGGGCTGCACTCGCCGGTTACATTGCCGTAGCACCGGATGGATTAAGCGTTGCCGGTGGTGCTCCGGTTGATCAGGAAAAAGCCCGCGACTTATTTGCCGCGACAGATCGCGCCACCATTGATGGCGATATCATTGCGGGTATTGGGTATCTGGCCAGTCGCAGTGACGATAACGGAAAAATCGGCGCCGTTGGATTTTGCTACGGTGGTGGTATGGCATTGCGATGTGCCGCCGAACGTAGCGAAGTGAATGCCGCCGTCTGTTTTGACGGCAGTGCATTGAATACTGAACAAATTACCAAAGTAAAAGCACCGCTAATGATGCACTACGCCGGTAACGATGAGCGCATCAGTGCCGGCATCAATGAATTTCGCACCGCCCTCGACGCCCAAAAAAATTGCCTACAGTCTGAATATGTATCCTGGCACTCAGCACGGCTTTCATAATGATTCCAGCAGCGCGCGTTACGATGTTGCCGCAGCGAAATTGGCATGGGCAAGAACGATTAAATTTTTTGATGGCGCATTGAAATCGTAGGGGCACCTGCTCGCTGCACCAAAAATCTATCCGGTGGTTTACGTAGGGGCGCCTGCTTGCTGCGCCCAAACGCTGCCACCGACTATGGGCGCAGCAAGCAGGCGCCCCTACGTTGGAAACACACCGGAAACGTAAAACCAGCGGCCCTCTTCAAAAATAAAATCACTGATTTCATGCAAACGCACGGCCGGTAATCCACCGGTTTTATGACGCGCCACAAATTCAACTTGCGCCCGGGTTGTATTGATCAACGTATGCCGTTTAATTTCCAAACCCAGCCATCTTGTTTTATTGGCGTCGGGAAAATCGCGTAATGTCGGCCGCGTACTCGCATGCCAGGTGGCGAGCAAATAATCTTCCAAGGCCAAGACATAAGCACTGTAGCGAGAACGCATCAGCATCTCGGCAGTTACTGGAACTTCACTGCCATTATGAAAACGACCGCAGCAATCACTGTAGATTTTTTCAAAACCGCAATAACAAAACCCCATTCCCGATTACCACCCGTTGACAGTTCCCGTGAATCTGTCACTTTGTAGACAGAATATTGGGGAGCACTATGCGCTTTTTTTTAATGGTAATACTGTCACTTGGATTGGCCGGCCATGTTTATGCAGGAGGTCTTCAGGCACCGGCTATCGAGAAAATTGAGCTTGATGGTGATGAGCTCACCATTGAGTTTGATCGCCCAATGCAGACCTGGAACAGCAGTGAGCGCCAAACCAAGATCAGTATTTTACCCGAGGTAGATTGCGAATGGACTTGGGAAGATGATACGACTATTGCATGTAGTACTTATAAAAAACTACGGCAGTTCAAGGCCGCCTCTTACTATAAAGTGGGAATTGGCGAAGGCTTCCTGTCGCAAGAGGGTCCACGTTTTGTTGCTAAAAATATCACAGTCAGCTCTACGGGGCCGCGGTTAGAAGCTAGGATTGTCGAATGGAAAAATGCATTTCCAATTATAGTGATTGAGTCCAGCTTGTCGGTAGATGCCGAGATGCTCGGAAAACATTTGGTGGTCAGCCTTAATGAAAAAAATATACCGTTTAAGCTAGTGCTCCGCAAAAAAGCAGATAACAAAGAGAACCAAGAAGAAGACATGACAGTTCAATATTGGCTTGAACTGGGAAGTATTTCCGATATCGATGCTTTGTTGAAATTATCGGTAAAGCCGGGCTTAAAATCTTCCGTTGGACCAGTGCCTGGAGACCAGAAAGAAAGTATTTTGAGCGCAAAAATAAACGAAATTTTTCAGCTCAGTACCGTTTCGTGCATGAATGAAGATCAATACACCGAAGTGGCGAATGAAAAACTTAAATCAGGTGCAATAAAATGCAATCCGCAATCCGACATCACCTTAAAGTTTTCACGTCAGCTAGATGATGATAGCTTTGCAAAGCTGGTGACCATGTTGCCGAACGGGTTTAGTTTAAAGAAGCAGGAACAGGTTCGCTATTATAGTCGTAACCAAATACTGCCTGATATCGTACCGCGCACCGTCTATCTTTTGAAAAGCGAACAAGCTGATGCGCAGTTCGTATTAAAATTTCCTATGCAAATGACCAGTATTGAAGGAAAACCATTATTTACGCCCCCAGTCTTGTTATTTGACATTGGTGATTATGCAACAAAATTTGCGCTGACGACTTCGGCTAAAACCTTATTACCCGGACAGTTATCTGATGCGAAACTGGATGTTACCAATTCGCCCATTGGCGATTCTCATATGGGCCAACTGCAAATAAGCAAAGATGTAAAAGAAAAAATAAGACAAATCTCGCTTGTAGGTACAAAAAACAAGGTGATGCAGGTCGATCTGCCTGCCGCCGATAAAGACATTCAAGCCAATGGCGGGCTGTCTTTGTTAGGCAGCGAGGAATTTAGAGACATTAATTACGGTGTTGCTTATGTCCCATTTAACGTATTGAGCTATCAGTCCTTGGATCAGGTAATCGTTTGGACAACTCAGTGGCAAAGCGGTCTTCCTGTTGCAGGCGCAGCGGTGGACATTCTGCGCCTAGATACGAATAGAAAATTACAGAACATTGCAACGGGAATTACCGATAAAGACGGTGTTGCGAAAATTAATGTATCAGCAGCTTTGATCCAACAAGACGACTTGATGAGCTTTGTTCGGGTAAGCAGCCACGGAAAGACAGTGGTGTCTCCGGCTTTATTGAAAGCCAATACAAGATTGAATTTCAAGACCAAAGGTTATTACTCATGGTACCGATCCAGCAATAAGTCACGTGATTTGTTAAGTTTCGGGGTTACGGAGCTACCGCTTTATCGGCCAGGCGAAAACGTAAATTATCGTATTTGGCTTCGTGAAAAAGTAGGCAACCATTTACAGAAAACCGGGCGAACATTACCCGCTGATTTTCATCTGTACGACATTAATAATCAAAAAGTCCTGCAAACTTGGCAGTCGCCGTTAGACAAAAATGACAGTGTGAGCTCGCATTTGACGCTCTCTCGTTTACTCCCGGATGGTTATTACTGCATTAACGCGACAAAATCAGACAGCGATCGAAGCGGGGCATGCTTTCAGGTCGCACGATTTGATTCCCAACCGTTGTGGGCAACGATAAGTGCGGACAAGAAATCGGCATTGGCAGGGCAATCGATTAAGTTCGAGATGGAAAGTGGCTATTTTTCAGGCGGTCCTGCGGCAAATATAGAACTAAAGTTTATCGGGTTAAGCACATCGAAGCGTGTTGAAGATCAATATCCGGAATTTGCCGCGTACAGTTTTATCAACGGTGATGCGGATGATTCGGAAGCCGACGGTGGTGACCCTTTGAAAGGACTCATCCTTCCTGCGAAAACCGACGCTAAGGGCATGGCGGGTTTTGAACTGCGCCTCGATAAATCGATTCCCTCAGGAACAAGTGAAGCACCACCTATGGCTTTTGGTTTGTTGGAATTTTCGGCAGAAGTAAAAATTGCCGGAAAAGCATCGGCAAATAGCAGCAGCGTGGCAATCAACTATGCCCAGTATCCTCGCTATGTTGGCTTAAAGACCAAAGAATGGTGGCTGCGTCTTGATAAAGATGCGGAACTGGAAGCAGTAGTGATTACCTATGACGGCAAGCCTGTTATGAATCAAGCCGTCATAGTCAAAATTTACGAGTATCAAAATAAAACAACAGACGATAATGGGCAGGATGAAAAAAAGCCCGAACAGAAACCGGTTGGCGAATGCCGACTGGTTAGCGGTGAAAAATCATCATGTAATTTTCGTGCTAACAAAGCGGGTCGCTATGTTTTCAAGGCGGAGAGTGAAGGCGCTGCAAGCACAGAGATAGTTCGCTATATCGGGGAAACCTATATAACGGAAAATAAGGAAGACAAGCTCACCGCATCATTAAAACTAGTGCAAGCCAGCGACGGCAAAAATCCGGCCAAGGTTTTACTGGATCAGCCGTTTGAAAATGCAACGGCATTGTTTACCCTTGAATATGATCAAATTGTGTATCACTGGACACAAAGTTTAAGCAAAAAACAGACCGAAATCAGTATTCCCGTGCAGCAAGAATGGGCACCGGGGCTTAGTCTTCGCGCCATCATTCGACCAGCAAAGAATAGCTCTGCTCAGGCTGCAAAAAAAATTGATACCCTGGATGCCTTGCTGGATATCGATATACCGACAGTGCAGAGTGGCGCGCTCTTAGTTGTAACTTCTAGCGCGGAGTATAAGCCCGGCGAAGAAATCGAAATTACCATTACCAATACATCCACCCAGCCCAGTTTTGCCACGATGAGTGTCATTGATGACTCTGTGTATCAGCAGGGCAATGAGGTTTGGAGCTTTCAAGACCCCAACAATGAAAACTGGCTAGGCGGGCTGAAAGAGTGGAATACCTCGCCATGGTATGGCATTGAAGCATGGGATTCCGGGCCTAATATCTTTTTCGATGCAACAAAAAGTCCAAGCCAGATAAAACAGGTAACGAAGGAAAAAGCCGTTCCTGTTAAGGTTATGACAAGTGAAGAAATACAGAAAAACGGTTTTAACAGTGCCTACGACGTGCTGAATAATATTACTTCGGTAGAGGGCTTAGAATTTGTAAGAGCTTCAAATAATGTGAGTCGTACTAGATACGACGAATATGGCGGTAAAGAACTTGACCGCGTTGAAGTTACTGGCAGCCGCATCAGTCGAGCACAGGTTTACTATCGTGCGCCCGTAGCCAATATTGCCAGCATTAAAAAGAAATCGGCATCCGGCAAGCCCAAGCCCCGAATGCGCAGTCAGTTTCTTGATGCTGCCTATTGGAATCCCGACATTGAGTTATCCGCCGGGGAAAGCAAGAAAATTAAATTCAAGTTGCCGGATAACTTTACCCAATGGCGTGTACTGGTTTGGGGAAGTGATAGCAGCGATGGTTTCTCTTTGACGCAGACAAGTTTCAAAACTAATCTGCCCATTGAAGTAAGAGCTGGATTACCCGGACAACTGTTCGTCGGTGACAAAACACGTGCACAAATATCGGCAAGAAATCAAAGCGAGAATGCGATAGCCATTTCAATGAATACTTCATTGGCGGGTGGCGGCGTTGCATTGGATAAATCTATCAAGGGAACCGTTGCGGCATATGATGTGTTGACGCAAGCCCTAGATATCAAGGTCACCGAACCGGGCGCTATTGATATAGCAACAATCGCCGATTCCGCCATTGGTTCCGACGGACTTTCAACGAGTGGTTTTGTGCAATCGCGAATGGGTCGTGAAAAAGTTACCCAGTCTGGTTGGCTTGACGAAAGAATGCTCGATCTAAAAATTCCGAAACTACCGACTAGCGCGATAGAGACCAAGCTTGATGTAGATGTCTCGCGTGGATTCAGTCACTGGACCAATGGCTGGTTGCAGGACCTGCAGGAATACCCGCATCGTTGCTGGGAACAAACCCTGAGTCGCGCGGTAGGCGCCGCATACGCAGACACATATGATGATAAATCGACATGGACAGATCGAAAAGAAACAGTGAATGACGCCTTGCAGGTGGCAACGAGTTTTAAGGACGAGCAAGGCAATTATCATTATTTCCAGAATGAACGATTTGAATGGACGCGTGAGCCTAATGTCGTGTTGTCGGCATACACATTGAAAAGCTTCAATTACTTAAAAACCCTTGGCTATGAAATTGAGAAAGAAGACATAACCGATCTCGAGCGATTGCTTGGAGGCAGTTTAAATACGGCACTAACCTGGAAACCCGAAGATAAAACACCGGTGCAATGGGAGAACTTGGCCACTATCGCGGGCGCTCTTGAAAATGCCAATAACATAGACCCACGTACTCTAGTCAACATCTGGGCAAACTGGGAAAAGCTCAGCTGGTTTGCTCGCAGTGAATTAGTATTGGCAATGTCGCGAAAATCAGAACTCAAAGAACAAACGCAACAGGGAATAATGCGTCTACAACTTGCCGGTGATAAAAAGGGCTTAAGGCAAATCATTAGCGATGAACGGGACTTTTCGTCTTACATGGGTTCGTATTTACGTGACCAGTGTGCCGTAGTTGGCGCCTTAACGCGTTTGGATGGCTCGGCTGAAGGCAAGCCTGCACGTGAGCGGCTATTACGCGGTATTTATGATGTTTATGCTGGTGGCACCTCGAGTCTGGATACCCAATCGAGTGCGCAGTGCTTAATGGCTTTGCACGAAGTAAGCAAAAAAAATCCTGAAATGGATACGGCCTTACCCATCAAGCTCGGCATGGATAATCAAATGCAATCGTTGGCCATTGCTGCAAGCAAACAAAGTCTTACTTGGACAGCGCCTATTTCACTAAGCAATAAATCATTGCAAGTACATGCGGCAAATAATAATGCCGGTAGTTTGAATTACAGCGCCACAATTGAATACGAATTTGACCTTCAACAAGCACAGGCCAAAGGCACCGGCATTAGTCTCCAACGAAACTATGATGTATTGGCAGGTGGTAAATGGTTGCCTGTTCAAAAGTCAGAGGTTAAGGAAGGAGATTGGATCCGGGTCCGCCTGTTAGTAACGGTACCAAGAGAGCGACATTTCATAGCAGTAAGTGATTTTGCGCCAGGTGGTTTTGTAACGCGAGACATTACATTAAGTAGTGTCGGTGGCGCTAATGCTGAAAAAATCGGCGGCAACGGTTCGTACTATTTTGACTCGCGACAAACGGGGTCAAGCGTGGTGCGGATTTATGCGGAATATTTACCGGCCGGGCGCCATGAGATTTATTATTATGCGCAGGCGGTGTATCCGGGCGATTATTTTGCACCACCTGCTGTTGCTGAACTGATGTATGGGAGGACCAGTCGAGCTAACACAAGTGCAGACCGTGTCACGGTTCAGGCATCGAAGTAGGCTCCTTGCCTTTTGCGACCTATTTTCGGAATATAGGCGCAGCTTGCTACGCCCCTACTGACATATAATCATCTCCATGAACCCCATTCAAAAACTACTCGAAGATTGTTATGCCCTTATCCGTAGTGATGCGGCATTGATGGCGAAGTCGGATTGGGCTTCGCGTTTCGAGGAGGCATTGAAACAACTGCAGGCAGCAGATGCTTCAAAATCCCAACAATTGCAGGATGTTGAAGATGCCGAGCATGCTCGGGATGCAGCGAATTTAGCTCGCATGAAAATTATGGGACAGCTTAATACCCTGCATAAAAGTTTGGCGGCGGCGTTGCCGGAAATTGTGCATCACGATCCGCAGGCGGCGGCTTTGTTGCGTATTGAATGGTTGTTGAAACACGGTAGTGCCGACCCAACAGCAGCGGCGGCGGCCAAGGCGGCTGAAATGGAAGCACCGATGCCTTCGCGTGAAGTGCTTGAGGCGGTGGTGGCCGGTAAGCGTGAATTCAATAAAGCACAACTTGAATTCACGGTCGGCGAAGTGATGGTGTTAACCGGTTGGGAAATGACGCCAATTGAGCTGATTGAAAAAGGCGGGCCTTGGCTCGCTCGGAAAGTGCTGGATCATCAGAATAAGTAGGGTGGGCATTGCCCACCTTCGTTTCATATCGCGAACAAGGTGGGCGATGCCCACCCTACAGATCATCGCCTTGAATTCATTCCTACGCATTGCATAAATTCTGCGCGGGTGCCGTGGTCGTCGCGAAAACTGCCGAGCATTTTTGACGTCACCATGCTGACGGCGGTTTTGTGGACGCCACGTGTTGTCATGCACTGGTGGCTGGCATCGACAATCACCCCCACACCAAGCGGGTTCAATACTTCTTCTATACAGCGAGCAATTTGCGAGGTCATTTTTTCTTGTACTTGAAAACGGCGCGCATAAGTATCAACCACACGTGCTAGTTTGCTGATACCCACTACTTTTCCGCGTGGCAAATAACCCACATGGACACGCCCGATAATCGGTGCCATATGATGTTCGCAATGGGACTCGAAAGTGATATCACGAAGAATAATCATTTCGTCGTAACCGGCCACTTCTTCAAAAGTGCGGGTCAGAAATTCTTGCGGATCTTCCTTGTAGCCACTGAACCAGTCGCCATAGGCGTCAACAACTCGGCGTGGTGTGTCAATCAAGCCTTCTCGCGTGGGGTTTTCTCCGGCCCATCGCAATAAAATACGAACCGCGTCTTCGGCTTGTTCACGGCTGGGCTTGTTTTGGTCGCTCATGGGTTTCTCCTTGAATCGGCATAGTAAGGCATAACACCGGCCAGAAATTGAAAATCAGGTGAGGAACGCGTGCATACTTATTATAAAGGGGAAGGTGATGCCGCAGATAAAAGTAAACGGGGTTGAGTTGTTTTACACCGAGCAAGGCAGTGGTGATGAAACCATTATTTTCGGCCATGGCTTATTGATGGATAACACGATGTGGGATTTAGTTGCACCACAGTTTGCCAAGAGTTATCGGGTGATCTGTTTTGATTTTCGTGGCCAAGGCAATAGCGAGGACCCGGGGCACGATTTTTCAATTGATAGTTTGGTTGAAGATACCGCCGCCTTAATTCAAGTCTTGACTAATAAGCCTGTACATTATGTAGGTCTGTCGATGGGTGGCATGGTGGGCATGCCTTTGGCGGCACGCTATCCAAAACTATTGTGCTCTCTTGTTTTGCTCGATACCAGCGCACAGGCCGAACCCTGGTTTAACAAAATTAAATACGCCGTGATGACATTCATCGTTAAATTATTCGGCGTAAAACCACTGGTGCCGAGCATGCTGCCTTTAATGTTTGGAAAGTCATTTTTGAAAAATCCGGTAAATCGTGAATTGATTTCTCATTGGAAACAAAAATTACTGGCACTGAAAAAAACCATTATCGGCCCGGTATCCGGCGTGACAAAACGACGCGATGTAACACAGGAACTGGCCAATATTATCTGCCCTACCCTGATTGTGGTCGGTGATGAAGACCGGACAACAATAATGTCATGCGCTGAAAATATCGCCGCAAATATCATCGGCTCAAAATTGAAAGTTATTCCACAATGCGGGCATAGCAGTGCATTGGAAAAACCTGAGCAGGTAGTCGATACGATGAGGGATTTTTATTCGAGATTTGATCACACATAAGTTTTGGTAGGAGGGCCTTCTAGGCCCGACAGATCTGCTGGGTTTTCGGGCCTAGAAGGCCCTCCTACAGGTTGCATTGGTACTCAACCAGAAGATGGTGAATATTTCAACGCTCATCTTGTTCGCAGACATCGCGAAGCAGCTCTAGCTTTCGCCGCGTGTTGAAATCCAGGCAACCATACCCGCAAGCGCTACCAAGAAAGCCGACACCCAAAACGTGGCCCCGGCATACCACGCGGGCGTAGCGGCAACGGCAACGGCGGCAAATGTGCGGGTGAAAACAGTCGGGCCGATAATGCCGGCGACGCTGTTCAAACTGCCGATGGCGCCCTGTAGTCGGCCTTGTTCGTTTGGCGCAATATGTTTTGTCATGATGGCCTGTGCCGCCGGGCCTGCGAGCCCCCAAAAGGCTGCGATTGGCAGTGCTGCCCAAAGCCAATAGCCGCTAGGAGCCAGGCCATACAAGAAGAATGCCAGCGCACCACAAAAAGAGCCGACGATCAACATTCGGCGTTCACCAATTTTGGCTTTTATTTTTCCGATCAGACCACCTTGTACGACCACTCCCAAAAGCCCCACTATGGCCAAGGTATAACCCACCATTTTGGGACCCCAGTGAAAGCGATAGTCGGCATACAAAACAAAAGTCATCGGATACACCAAATGCGCCAAAGCCATTAAAAAAGTCACCGTAACTAGAGCAAGTACTTCCGGCTGTGTGCGTAACCACATTAGCGATGCGACCGGATTTGCACGGCGCCAAGAAAACGGACTGCGGTTTTCTTTTGCAAGGGATTCTGGCAATACAAAAAAACCGTAGCAAAAATTAGTCAGACATAAACCTGCTCCGAGCCAGAATGGCAGACGCGGGTGTACTTCGCCCAGAATGCCGCCCAGTGCGGGCGCCAGCACAAATCCCAAGCCAAAGGCCATGCCAATCATGCCAAAGGCTTTGGCTCTATTTTCTGGCGCGGTCACATCGGCAATATAGGCATTGGCGGTTGAAAAACTTGAGGAGGTAATTCCTGACAGCACGCGGCCGATAAACAACCACGGCAAAGTCGGTGCCAGCGCCATCAAAATGAAATCAAGCCCAAGCCCCAAATTCGATAGCAAAATAACCGGGCGCCGCCCGAACTGGTCAGACAATGCGCCTTGAATAGGCGAGCAAATAAATTGCATCGTCATAAACGCCGTGGCAAAAACACCATGCCATTTGGCCGCTTCAGATAAGTTGCCGCCAACAAAGCTGGCGATCAAATGTGGAAATACCGGGATGATTAAACCGAAGGCAAGAATGTCCAAAAATACGGTGATAAAAATAAACGCCACCGCCGCGCGGCGCACAGGTATAGGTGACGTTGGTAAATCGGCCGCATTATTCATTCAATAGCCTTTTTTTATTGCCCGGCGATTATAAGCACTTTACGGCGCTAGCCATTGTCCTTGCCACGCATTGTTTGAAAAAGTAAAAAGAGCGCGTAAATGACCGCTTGATTTCAGCACTAATACTTCCAAGCTCGTCAATTGAATTTGTACCAGCATAAAGTTATTCAAGCTCATTGCATTTTCCTCCGCACTCATTGCAACACTGCCAAGCGTAACGGCGCTTTCAAACGTGGGGGCAGATAAAACACTGCCGGGGGCGTGCGTGGCTAAATAGGCGCGCTGCGACATAATGCTGGCCTGTTCCCAGCCTTCGCGTGAAAGGGTGTCGCCATGATAAAAACGGGCATTGCCTTGCAATCGAAGCTGCTGGCCCTCGCCATAAAAACACCAGCTGACCCTTGGCATGTCTTTAAGTTGTTGCACTTTGGGGCTACGAACATCGGTATGAAAGCTGACGTAAGCATTGCTTTGGTCTGCTTGTCGCAGCACAACGTAGCGAGCTTCTGGGCCACTTTTTGTTTGAGTTGCCAGTACGCCCTGATGAAACGGCGAGCGGCTTTGCGTTTTGCCCTGCCGCAGGCTTTCCCAAGCCTGCTGCCAAAGTTCGTCGAGTTCAACGACAGCTTCAGTCATGGCTTAAAAAACGCGGCAAAACACGGCTTTCAGATAACGGCTTTCCTGCACATGCGCCATAAACGGATGGTCACCACCAGCGCCGGATACTTTTAATATTTGCACGGTGCGTCCGGCAAAAAACGCGGCGCGACGAATCATGTCGAGAAATTGTTCTTCGCTTACCAGACCGGTGCAGGAGCAGCTTAATAAAATACCGCCGGGTTTGACCACGCTCATCGCGAGCTTGTTCATGTCATTGTATTTTTTTAGCGCCGGAATAATCTGTTCGCGGTCGCGGGTCATTTTTGCCGGATCAAGTATCACCACGTCGTATTCATCGCCCCGTGCGGCTGCATCGCGCAGGAACGGAAATAAATCAGCTTGGGTGAATTTAATTTGCGCTTTGTTCAGATGCGCATTTTTCTTGGCAACTTCCAGAATTTCTTCATCAAGATCAATACCGGTCACCTCGGCTGCTTCGCCGCGAGTCTTGGCATAAATCGCAAAGCCACCGGAGTTACAGCAAATATCGAGTACCGATTTATCTTTGCAAAAGCGCGCCAGATATTCGCGGTTCTCACGTTGGTCGGCAAAGAAACCTGTTTTATGACCAGTGCCGGGGCTGGCGCGAAACTTCACGCCAAATTCGGTAATCACGGCAGGTTGCGGTGCATCCGGTGAGCGGAAATCGAAGCTTTCCTGTTTCTGCACGTGATCTTCAGCGAAAGCATAAAAACGACAGCCGGGGAATTCTTCGCGTAGCGCGGTGTAAATCCATTCGCGATAGCGGAACGCACCGGCCGAGAAAAACTCGACGACCAGTAAATCGTCATAGCGGTCCACCACTAAACCTGATAAGCCATCGCCTTCGGAATGCACAACGCGCCAGGCATCGGAAATTTCATCAATCTTTAATACATCACGACGCAGTTCGACCGCTTGGCGAATTTTGCGACGGAAAAAATCTTCGTCAATTGCTTCGTCCGGATCTTCAGTCAATACCCGCAACGCAATTCGCGAATGGCCATTGTAAAAACCGCGAGCACACCAGGTGCCGGTGGCATCGACAATATCGACAATGGAACCGGGTTTCGGTTTTTGCTCGGGTTTTTCGACCATCTTCTGAAAAATCCAGGGATGGGTCGAGCGGCGTTCAATTTTTAGATAAACGGTGGGAATAATGGCTGTGTTGATAGTGTTCATGGGACTATTGTAACCGCCCTGATGCTCGCGTTGACGCCAACTTAACCTTACTTTGCTACAATCGGCAATGAAGGGGAGTAGCTCCCGCCTCCGATGTCGTCAATACGGGCCATAAGCCCCGGCTCGGTAGACAGGCCCGTCCTGTGAGCAAGACCTTCGCCGCAAGGGCGAAGTCGTGTCTGTATTAATCAGAACTTCACGTCCAGCATTTTTAAACATTTGCTAGGAGATAACATGGAAAGCATAGGTACCCCGATCATGTGGTCGGTTTTTATTGCGCTAGTGATTGCGGCGCTGCTCATTGATTTATTGGTTTTGAAACAAAGTGGTCCGCATAAAGTCAGCATGCGCGAAGCCGGGCTGTGGTCGCTGTGTTGGATTGCATTGGCCTTGATTTTTAATGCCGGGCTTTGGTGGTACTTGAAAGACAGCATGGGCGATGTTGTAGCCAACCGAATTGGTTTGGAATTTTTGACCGGGTATTTAGTCGAAAAAGCCTTGGCGGTCGATAATATCTTCGTGTTCCTGATGATATTTAGTTATTTCGCAGTACCGCCGCAATATCAACAACGGGCATTAATCTGGGGCGTGATTGGCGCGATATTTTTGCGGGCGATCATGATTTTTATCGGCGCGGCATTAATCGCACAATTTCACTGGATTTTATATTTCTTCGGTGCCTTCCTGGTATTGACCGGCGGTAAAATGCTGTGGGCGGCGGGTCAGGAATCGGACTTGAACAATAATCCGATTTTGAAATGGCTGCGTGGCCATTTAAGTGTGACCGACAAACATCACGATGAAAAACTTTGGATTATTGAAAACGGCAAACGCTTTTTCACGCCAATGTTTCTGGTGTTAATCATGATTGCGGTCACCGATGTGATTTTTGCGGTCGATTCGATACCCGCGATTTTTGCCATCACTACTGACCCGTTTATTGTTTTAACGTCGAATGTGTTTGCGGTTTTGGGTTTGCGTGCACTGTATTTTCTATTAGCCGGGATGGCCGATAGATTCCATCTGCTCGCTTATGGCCTGGCCTTGGTACTGGTGTTTATCGGCACGAAAATGTTGATTGTGGACCTTTACAAAATTCCGGTCGGCGTGTCCTTAATGGTCGTGGCGGCTTTGATTGCCTCGGCGATGGTGCTGAGTTTATGGATCAAACCGCGTCTGCAACAACCGTAGGGTGGGCATTGCCCACCGTAGAGATTGCGATAAGGCCGGAAAAAGGTGGGCGGTGCCCACCCTCCGGCCAGATGGCTGCTAGCTGTTGACCTTGTGTTCTGCCAGAGCTTCCCCATTTTATGAGCATGAGTAATTCAGTTGCCATTGAAACGTCACCCATTCCGCAGCGGTTCCGTCGTGCCTTAAATACTAGCCTGGGCTTTATTGCGCTGCTATTTGCCTGTTTTTATCTACAACAACGCTTTGACTATCAAGACTTAAGTTTGCAGCCAGGTGTGGGGGCGGGCTTGGTTGGCATTATTACGGCGCCGCTTTTGCATGGTTCATTCGAGCATTTATTTTCTAATAGTTTTTCGATTTTAATACTGGGCACTTTAGTGGGCACGGTTTATCCCAAAGCCGGCATTCGTGCCCTGCCGGTGATCTGGATTTTCTCAGGCATTGGCACCTGGTTTCTGGCGATTAAAGGCTTTCATATTGGTGCCAGTGGCATTACCCACGGGCTGATGTTTTTCCTGATGACGATGGGCGTATTGCGGCGTGACCGGCCTGCCTTGGCGGCGGCTTTTATCGGCATTTTATTATTCGGCGGCATGCTGCTCAGCGTGTTGCCACAGCAACCTGATATTTCCTGGGAATATCATTTTAGTGGCGCCGTTGCAGGTATTTTTTCGGCCGTGCTCTGGCGCAAATTGGACCCGGCACCACCGCGCCCGGTGTATAGCTGGGACGAAGAAGTGGATGAAGACGAAGGCAATGAAGATATCGATACGCTGGAGCCGCCACGGCCAGTTGAGGTACCAGTGCTTTGGCACCGGCCGAGCCAGGTCAATAATGAGTCGGTGGTATTGATATTTCGTCGGCCAAAAATGAATGAAACCCCGCCACCAAAAGCGCCTTGATGCATGCCAAACCCGCGTTGCTGAACTGCCACAGTTTTTAGAGTAGCCTATCCCTGCACGAACCTAGGGGGCAAGGCTTGAGCATACACTTCGATATTCGTTCGGCCATTTTGGTGGCCGCAGTGCTAAATGTGCTGATTGCGATTATGTTGCTGATCGTTCGCAAAACCTTGCCTGCCGATTTTAAAAATAGTTTGAACTGGTGGTGGTTTGGCCTGCTCTTACAACCAGCTGGCTTTGTCTTCATTGGTCTGCGTGGTCAAGTGCCGCCAATGGTTTCGGTGGTGCTGGCCAATATGATGATTGCCGCTGCACTGGCCTGCTTTGCCATTGCCATGCGAATGTTTACTGGTGTTCGGCAACGCCGTGCGTATGCTCTTGTCTTGGTGATGTGCGCCGGATTTTTCGCTATTTATTATTCCAATGATTTACTAGCACGCATAATTAGTCTGTCGTTTGTGCATACACTATTGCTATCGTTTTGTGCGCGTGCCATTTATCGCCAGGAATTAAAAATCACCCGCGTTTCGCATGTCTTGGCCGGCTTGTTTGTGATCGGTGCTATTTCCATGACCGCCCGGGCGATCTATCACCTGCTTTCACAAGACCCGATTATCGATATTTTTGCTATGCGCTGGCCCACCATTCTAAGTTACGGCATGGGTGGCTTATTGCCGATTGTCGGCACCATTGGTTTTTTGTTGATGTGTACCGAGCGTAGCCAAAAAGATTTGCTGCGCATGGCCAGCGAGGACCCGCTGACCGGTGCCTATAACCGGCGGGCACTGGCAGAGTTTGGTATGCGTGAAATGGCCCGTGCCAGGCGCCACGGCACGCCACTGTCGGTTATTTTGATTGATATCGATTACTTCAAAAAAATTAACGACGAACTCGGTCACGCGGCCGGTGATCTTGCCTTGATTGAAACCGTTCGACGTCTGCAAAATAATCTGCGTAGTGAAGACTACCTTGGCCGTATGGGTGGCGAAGAATTTCTTGTTTTGTTGCCCGATACCGATATCGAACAAGCACAAGTTCTCGCGCAGCGTATCCAAAAAGATTTTGCCAACCAACCCATGACGCTGGCAGAGCAACATCGTTCAATCACCTTGTCTGGCGGCATTACTCTATTGTCTGCCAGCGATAATTTTTTCGACGATATGTTGAAACGTGCCGATGATGCAATGTACACCGCCAAAGTATTGGGCCGGAATCGCATGCAACTGGATAAAAGCATTACCGCAATCTGATTTTTTATTCATTGAATTATTTATTAGCTCCTCCGTGGGAGCGCCCGTCAGGCGCGAAAAACCCCACCGGATTTTCATGCCTGAAAACGCATCGGTAGCTCTGTCATTTGTGGTGATAAATCTCTGTTGCGTACTAATACTATAGTTGGCATCCGACAACTTTAAACATCGCAGCAGACCATTCGCGCCTGACGGGCGCTCCCACGGTAGGAGGACCTTCTAGGCCCGAACGGTACTTGCGCCCGCAAACGGCCTCCTACGTTTTCTGATTTTGCAAACCAAGCTGCCGATCATGTAATGGCGGCATGATCAGCAAAGAAGTTATTGCACCGATCAGCGCCAAAAACATATCCCACTGGGTGTCCCAAATATCGCCCTGGGTTGCCAGAAATGCATCGGCTGCACCGCCCCACGCCAAGGCTGACCACCATTCAATCATTTCAAAAAAAGCACTGAAGGCGAGGCAGGCGCAGATAGTCAATACGCTAAGCCATTTGCCTCGTGTCAGGGTGCTGGTTCGCAATAATAATTCGCGGACTAAAATCGCCGGCACAAAACCCTGCATAAAATGGCCAAGGCGATCGTAGTGGTTGCGACTTAAATCAAAGGCTTCTTTGGCCCACAAACCCAACGGGGTTTCGGCATAGGTGTAATGGCCGCCATACATTGCGGATTCAACCGGTGGACGCAACAGTTTGGTTAAATATAGCAGCAGGCGTTTGGTAGTCCAGAGTTTTCCTGGGGCGTTGATTTAATCTTCTTGC
>JAYSQD010000144.1:0-47563 GCA_043721835.1 Arenimonas sp.
CGAAAAAGGAAAGCCAAAAAAAGTAGCGTTGATTGCCTGCCTGAGATCCTTCATCACCCAGCTAAATGCCATGCTGCGCGATGGCACCGAATGGCAGGCCATTCGCGGCTTACACCGCTCCTACGTGTTGAACGCAATCACAAACCCAATACCAGATCATCGGCATCGACAGTGTCGAGTTTGATTTTGTTGGCGAATAGCGAGAATGCGAGCATACCGGCGAGGCCGTTGGCGCGTTGTATCCAGGGCGGCAAATACAGGGCTTCACGCAGAACGCCGTCATCGAACATCGGTTCCAGGTCGAAGACATCTTGCAGACTCATTTTTCCGGCGAATAGTAATCGCGTCAGACGCAGACGTTTATTTCGCAGGCACCATCTAAAAAAAGTATGCACCGATAACAATCCATGCAGGTACACAGTATCTTTGGTAAAAGCTGCGCCGCCGAATACCGGCACACCACGAAATACCCGCTGGGTCGAGCTGAAACTATCGGTATCGCTTTGCCCGGCTTCCAGAAAAAACTGGAATACTTCCAAAAAATCAGCGCCGTGCAGGGCCTTGTCAATCGCAAGAATTCGCAGACTGATTCTTTTCATGCGTTCGATGTCAATCGCGCCGGCAATTAATTCGGCGAAGGTCGCAAGGCCTTCCTGCGTTGCCGTAATGCGCGGCGAATTACGTGCCAGCGATTTGAAATGTGGTTGTTCGCGGCCATTCAATGCCGTCAGGGAATGTACGAATGCTTCATGCTCGAGCAATTGATGGCGATCGTATTCGGTGAAGCAGGTGTTGTCGCGCAAACGTATGCGGGTCGGGCCTGCGGCCGCTTTTGCAATTAAATTCGGGTCGAGTTCGACATTAACTTTATGATGAATAAAAAATTTATCCAAAGCCTCTTGTAGCTCAAGCTGTACGGTTTGTGCCGACAGGCAATAATCGGCTTCAATGCCGTTCAATTCGCCATCGAGCTCATTGGCGAGAGAAATAAAATGCTGAGCCGCGACAATATTGCTCGGACCATTGCCGGGCAAGGCGTCGCCGGGGCGACCAAATAGTTTTATCGAATAGTCGGTTACCTTGTTAGTACCTAACGCTTCCAATAAATGCGTTGCATTGATCCAGCTGTTAGCGGTGCGTTGCACGTAGCGACCCAGTGGGTGTTCGATATCGGCAGCTTTGGCAATACTCGATAATTCTTCACGTGTGGTCGAATGTTGTTCGGCTTGATACACAACGACCGGCAATTTTTTTATGCCGTTGCGCCAATCGGCCAGAAATTGTTGCTGCACGCTTTGTGGCCAGCTCACCGATTCCAGCAAACGAATGCCGCGAACGGCTTTTTCCATGCGCTGATCAAGCTCGGCGTGATGTTGCACATCGATGGAAAGCATTTGATTCACCGGCGCCCGTATTTGTCTTTTGTTCGTTTGACGAAAGCTGCGTTGGCCGCTTTTGCATCGGCTCGTCTTGCGGCTAATGAGGTTGCAGCGGCATCGCGCTCATCACGTAATTTTAAATAATGTGCGAAGCGTTCTGAATCCAGACTTTCATCGGCCAGTGCCGCCAATACTGCGCAGCCCGGCTCATTGCTATGGCCGCAATCGCTAAACCGGCATTGCGACGCCAGCGCATCAATATCTTCAAACGTACCTTCGCTTAAATCTTCGTCGCCGCTGAGTTTTAATTCGCGCATGCCTGGCGTATCAATCAGGCAGCCACCCTGCGGCAAAGCAATCAATACCCGATGGGTGGTGGTGTGGCGGCCACGCGAATCATTGCCGCGCACTTCCTGGGTTTTCATTTTGCTGGTGCCAAGCAAGGTATTGGTCACGGTGGATTTACCGGCGCCGGAGGAACCCACCAGCACCGCTGTTTTACCCGTGCCTAAAAAGGGATGCAGCACTTTCAAACTTTCCGGGTCTTTTGCATTCAGCGCAAAAATCGGAATGCCGCTTTGTACAATTTCCTGCAAACTCTCCAGCGCCATTTCAACATGTTCGGTTAAATCGGCCTTGGTCAGCACCAATACCGGGCCGGCGCCGCTGGCCTGCACTAAAAGCAAATAACGCTCGATTCTGCGCGGATTAAAATCGCCATCCAGACCACAAACAACGAGCACATGGTCGATATTGGCGGAAATTAATTGGGCCTTGTAATGCTCACCGGCGGCGGCGCGTTTGAGCACCGAATGTCGTGGCAACAAGCTCAAAATGTTTTTGCAGTCTTCATCAAGCACCACCCAGTCACCCACAATGGCGCGGGTTTCAGGGTCCACCCGCGGCCGCGTCCAAGGCGCTGGCGGTTGTACTCGCAGGCTTTGATCAATCTCGGTAGCCACCACATAAGCACTGCGATGTTGGCCTACAACACGTGCCACTCGCGCACCATTCGCTGCGGCTACCGCCGCATTCAGCGCGGCATCATCGGGCCAACCCATTTGGCGTAAAGCGAAAATATGTTCGGAATCTATCTGCATTGGGCTTATTCTAGTCCTTCCTGCCTCTGATCTTGACGAATATCAGTCTTAATAAATTTATGAAAACTCTCAACAGCATTGTTATTACTATCGCCGGCCTTGGTTTCGTGGGCTTTGGCATCGTGTTTTTGTGTTGGCCCGAGGTCATGCTGCCCGGCGTTGGCATTCTTACACCCGACCTGCAGTCGCAAATTGAAATTCGCGCCATGTATGGTGGCTTAGAGCTTGGCTTGGGGATTTTATTATTAAGCTGTTTTGCCGCTGAGCGTCAGCGCTTCGGTTTGCAATTAAGCCTTGCCAGTTATGGTGGTCTTGGTCTTGCACGCGCGTTAAGTATGTTGGTAATCGGGACCAGCACGCCATTTTTATGGTTTGCCCTTATTTGGGAAGGCGTGATTGCGGCGCTGGCTTTGCTGGCCTTGCGAAAGCAAAAATCTGCACCTTAGGGGCGCTTGCTTGCTGCGCACAAATATTGCGACAGACCATGGGCGCAGCAAGCATGCGCCCCTACGAATTTCGACATTGGCGCAGCAAACGCGCGCCCCTACGAAACACCCGCATTTTCAGGTAGTCTTCACAGACTCTTTTTGTTCTCGAATTATTGACCGTCCATGCATCCCCAACCAATTGTTACGCGCGAAACCCTGCGCGATGTCCGTTATGAAATTCGTGGTGAATTAGCCCGTCGTGCGCGCGAGCTCGAAGCGAATGGTCGCACCTTGATTAAACTCAATATCGGTAATCCCGGCGCGTTCGGCTTTCGCGCTCCCGAGCATTTGCAGCAAGCCATTGCTGCGCATTTACCGGAAAGCGATCCTTACACACACCAACAAGGCCTGCCGCTGGCGCGCGAAGCATTGAGCGCATTCTATAAACAACGCAACACGCCGAATGTCACGCCGGAACGAATTTTCATCGGCAATGGCGTGAGTGAAATGATTGATATTTCATTGCGTGCCTTGCTCAATGTCGGCGATGAAGTTTTGCTGCCAAGCCCGGATTACCCTTTGTGGAGCGCCGCGACTATTTTGAATGACGGCATTCCGCGTTACTACGATTGCACCGCCGAAAATTTATTCCTACCAAATCCGGAACAAATTGAAAGCTTGATCACGCCACGTACGCGCGCGCTGGTCATTATCAATCCGAATAATCCGACCGGTGCCTGTTATCCAAAAGTCTTACTCGAAAAACTGGTCGGTATTGCTCGCAAACATAATTTATTATTGATGTCCGATGAAATTTACGATGGCATCTTATATGACGATGCAAAATTCGAAGCGCTCGCCCCCATCGCCGGTGACCATCCCTGCCTGAGTTTTGGTGGTCTATCGAAAGTACACCGCGCCTGTGGCTGGCGTGTGGGCTGGATGGTATTAAGCGGCGAAGCTACCTGCATCGGTGATTATCACCATGCGCTGGATTTGCTAGGAGCTTTGCGCTTATGTGCCAACGTACCAGGCCAATATGCGATTCCGGCCGCACTCGAAGGCAGGAACACCATTGCCGAACTGACCAATGAAAATGGGCGTTTGTATGAGTCACGCCGCGCCGTGATTGAAGCCTGTTCCAGTAGCAAACATTTAACGCTCGTTGCCCCGAAAGGTGCGCTCTACGGCTTTGTCGGCGTGACTGGCGCAATGTCCGAACATTTCAATGACCATCAATTCGCCTATGATTTGCTGGAGCAGGAAAGTGTGCTCGTGGTGCCCGGCTCCAGTTTTAATGTGCCATATAAAAATTATTTCCGCATTACTTTATTGCCCGAAGCCGACGAACTACGCGAAGTATTTGTCCGCATTGAACGCCTACTTGAACGCTACGCCGAAAAAAATTCCCAGCGCGAAGTGGCCTAAGCAATGCGCTATCTTGCGCTTGGTGATTCCTACACCATTGGTGAAAGTTTATCGGTTGAAGACAGTTGGCCAATGCAATGGGCGTGCGCCCTTCGCGCCAATGGTATTGCCATCAATGACCCGGGCATTATCGCCAAAACTGGCTGGACTACCGATGAGTTATCCGAAGCATTGGATGAAGCGGAAAGTACTAACACGCTAAGCCCACCTTATAATTTGGTATCGCTTTCCATCGGCGTGAATAACCAATATCGTGAACGTAGCGCGGATAATTATCGGGATGAATTTTCTGTCTTATTGAAACGTGCCGTGACATATGCGGGTAAGAAACCCACACACGTCTTTGTATTATCGATTCCCGATTGGGGCATTACCGAATTTGGAAAAAAATCAGGTCGTGATGCTCTGCAAATTGCCCGCGAACTGGATAGCTACAACCAAATCAATGCCGAGGCTTGCAAGAGTGCCAGCGTGCATTATGTGGATATCAGCAAAATTACCCGAGAAGTCGGCGCCGACGCAAAGTTTTATGCCGAAGACGACTTGCATCCATCGCGAGGGCTTTATGCGCTCTGGGTGAAAGAGTTGCTGAAAATTAAATTGTAATCTCCCATAGGAGCGTCCTTTAGGCGCGAAAAATCCCGCCAGATCTATCGCGCCTAAAGGACGCTCCTACGGCTATTTTGATTTTTTACCGAAGCCATACGGGCCATCTCACGCTACAATCCTCCTCATGAAAATCGCGCTCGCCACCGCCATCGCTGCCTTCTCGCTGGACGATGATCTGGCACCACTGGCCGATGCCCTGCGCAAAGCTGGCGCGCAGGTCGAGATTCTTGCCTGGGACGATTGTTCGGTTTCATGGAAGCGTTTTGACAAAGTGGTATTGCGCTCGACCTGGGATTACACCGAAAGGTTGCCGGAATTTCTGGCCTGGTGTGAACGCACTTCGCATCAAACACAATTATTGAATTCTGCCGATGTAGTGAAATGGAATACCGATAAACATTATCTCGCCGATCTGGCGAAGAAAAAATGTCCGGTGGTGGAATCTTTTTTTATTGAACCGGGACAGGCTGCCGATAAATTTCCCGATTACGCCGAATTCGTCGTGAAGCCCGCCGTTGGTGCCGGTTCACGGGACACCCAGCGCTATCTGGCAAAAGATCGCACGGCCGCGATTGCACATATCAAAAATTTACTTGATCAAAAACGTGCCGCTCTCATTCAGCCGTATTTGGCCGAAGTCGATACCAAGGGCGAAACGGCATTGATTTTTTTCAAGGGCATTTTTTCGCACGCGATTCGCAAAGGGCCGTTATTACATCTGAATGAAGGTCCGACCGATCATCTATTTGCACCCGAAGCGATCACCACTCGCGAGCCCAGTAGTGAAGAACTTGAAGTCGCTCATAAAGTATTGGCCGCGATGCCGTTCAAGTCACTGGCCTATGCCCGGGTAGATTTATTGCCCTCCAGCCAGGGCCCAATGCTATTAGAGCTGGAGCTCACCGAGCCCAGCCTATTCTTTGCCCACGCGCCCGGCAGTGCCGAGCGTTTTGCGGCCAGCCTTTTAAGGCCCTAATCTGGCCCCGGCGAAGCCCAAACGGTTACAATAGCGGTCTCTTCACAGCGTCTGTGTTGTCTTTAGCGGACGTATTCTCGCTTAACGCAGGAAAGCCTCATGAAAATTTTGGTAGGTTATAAACGTGTGGTCGATTACAACGTCCGCATCCAGGTCAAACCGGACAATTCCGGTGTTGTTACCGAAGGCGTAAAACTCTCGCCCAACCCTTTTGATGACATTGCACTCGAAGAAGCTCTGCGTCTTCGCGAAAAAGGCATCGCCACCGAAGTCATCGTTTGCACGATTGGGCCGGCCGATTGCCAGGCGCATCTACGTAATGGTTTGGCCATGGGTGCAAACCGCGCGATTCATGTGGTTACTGATCAAGCCATTCAACCACTGACCGCTGCCCGCGCCATGCTGAAGCTGGTCGAAAAAGAACAGCCAGGCCTGGTATTGATGGGCAAACAAGCGATTGACGATGACGCCAATCAAACCGGCCAAATGCTCGCGATGTTGTGGAACCGTCCGCAAGCCACTTTCGCCAGTAAAGTCGAAGTTGCCGATAACAAAGCCACCGTTACTCGCGAAGTCGATGCCGGACTTGAAACTCTCGAAGTCGATTTGCCTGCCGTGATCACAGTTGATTTGCGTTTGAATGAGCCGCGCTTCATCAAACTGCCCGACATCATGAAAGCAAAATCCAAACCGATGGAAACTTTGCCACTGGCCGAGCTTGGTGTCGAGTCCGGCGATTTCCTCAGCACCACGCACTACGCGCCACCTGCCAAACGCAGTAAGGGCATTATGGTGAAAGACGTGGCCGAATTGGTCGCTGCATTGAAAACAAAAGGTTTGGTGTAATCATGAGCAAAGTTCTAATCATTGCCGAACATCTGAACGGCCAATTAAATTCCGCCACTGCCCGTTGCGTGACTTGCGCACAGGCAATGAAAGCCGAATCGATTGATATCGTCGTGCTGAGTGACGCACCCGACGCCATCGCCGCACAAGCGGCGCAAATCGCCGGTGTCACGAAAGTCATCACGATTAATAATGCCGCCAATGCACATCCCATCGCGCATATCCTGGCACCGCAAATTGCCAGTCTTGCTGCCGCTTATTCGCATGTGTTCGGCCCATCGACCACGTTCGGAAAAGACCTCATGCCATGCGTTGCCGCACTGCTCGGCAGCGCACAAGTCAGCGACATCATGGCAGTGGAATCGAGCCATAATTTCAAGCGCCCGATCTATGCCGGTAACGCCATTATCAGTGTTACCGCACCTGCCGATAAAACGGTTGTGGCCACAATTCGTACTGCTTCGTGGCCTGCGGCTGGCAATGGTGGCAATGCAGCTGTTGAAGCTGCGAGCGTCAGCGTTGCATTGCCGACCCACACGCGTTTTGTCGGTTTGCAACAAGGCAAGAGCGATCGCCCTGATCTGCAAAGCGCCAGAAAAGTTATTTCCGGTGGCCGCGCACTGGGTTCCGCCGATGCGTTCTCGATTATCTATTCACTCGCCGACAAAATGGGCGCCGCAGTCGGTGCATCACGCGCTGCCGTCGATGCCGGTTATGTGCCAAACGAATTACAAGTCGGCCAAACCGGAAAAATCATTTCACCAGAATTGTATGTCGCGATTGGTATCTCCGGTGCCATCCAGCATCTGACCGGCATTAAAGATGCCGGCACAATTGTCGCGATCAACAAAGACGGCGATGCGCCGATTTTTGAAATCGCCGATTTTGGATTGGTTGGTGATTTATTCCAGATTATTCCGGAACTCGAAAAAGCGATTTGATTTTATAAACGCTACCCCGTGGCAGGGCCGTAAGGCCCGAATGTTTCCGCAAGTGCAAACATTCGGGCCTTACGGCCCTCCTACGGTGTTTATTTTTGAACTGCTTCGCCGCTTGCTCGGCCCGTGCAATCCGTTCTTTCGATGCCGGATGCGTCGATGAATAATTGATTGCACCAGAATCATTAAGCGCCACATACGCCTGAATCAACTTGAACATATGGGCAAATGCCTGTGGCGTAGGCTGTCCGTGCAACATACCAATAAATAATATCGCAATGCATGAAGATGGTGCGCCCCAGTCGCACCCCACAGGAATAAAATTACTTTACAGCCTTCATTTTTTAATAAACCAGGTTTTGACATTGCGCATTAGCGCCGTTATCCGCCATGAGCTGCTGTGGTAAACCGCGTTTAATTCCTGTGTGGTTTGCTGTAGCTGCTGATTTAATAATTGAACGCTGACGTCTTTGTCGGCTAATTGGCTTATGAATCCGGATTCGAGCTGCTGAATTTTATTTTCAAATACTCCAAGACTTTCTTCGCTTTTAATAGCCTGCAATTTATGTAGTTCGATTATTTCTTGCTGAAAATCTTTCTGTTGTTGCAACAATGCCGACTTCAATTCGCTCTGCACTAGCAGGCTTTTTTCCAACTTGCTGGTGCTTTCGATTGACGCTTGCTCACGCCGACTAGATTCCGCCTGCAGTTTTTCAAAGCGGCTGCCTAATTGTTGATGGCTTGCTAATAATTGATCAAGATTCTCGGCACTTTTTCTTTGTTGCTCTTGATGCAGGCTGGCGGTTTTAATCGACATCTCTATCAGCTGATCAATTTTTCTGTCCATGGCGGAGTCTTCTTGTATTTGATGGGATGCGGAGTAATTGAAAAACCAGTTCGGCGCTTTAGCAGCAGACACTGTAGCCCAGGCATTCGCCATATCGGTCAAAGTAGCTACATCGGCAGGCAATGAGTCGGCAAGTTTTTCCAACTCGGCACGAGAGTCGCAGAAGTGTTCCAGTTTTTCAATAAATGCATTGGCATTTGGCGCGACGGTAATCACGCTATTCAAGGATTTTGCACGCTCGGCGTAGGCACCGATGTTGGCACATAACACCGGCATGCCAACAGCCAGCATCTCGCTGAGTACATAGCCAAATGTTTCGGGTATTAGTGAAGGCAACAAAGCAATATCCGGCTGTATTTTCTCGACCCAGGCCGACAAATCTTCACGCTTGTATTCGGGATAACAGGTAACGGCTTCGTGTTGAAATTTATGTTCAAGAAAATCAGCGCAGCCCAGCAAAACCAATTCGATATTGGGCGGTAGTTTCGGCAATAATTTTATTAACAGGCTTTCGCCTTTATCGCCATTCAGATGCCCGGGCACCAGTACACGCAACTTCCGCTTTTGATTAAACCAGTGGCTTGTATCAACACGGCCAAGTCTAATCGTTCCATGCGGAATCACCCGCCAATCGGCATGGATTAGTTTTTTCTGGATGGCGCACAGGCGATTTTTGGCATAGTCACTCGGCGCCACGCAAAGAATATTCCGACTCAGAATGGTTTCTGCCAGATGCTCTGTTATTGCCAGCCAGTAATTGGCAGAATGTGATTTAAATGATGTCGCCTTTGGGTCTTCGCTTAAAGATTTAGCCAGATATTGAATTGAAAAATCGGCCTCGTTAGTCTCGCGAATATCGTGCAATAGAGGCCAACACGGATAAACATCATGACAGGCAAATACGGTTGGCAGCCCTGTTTTAAGTACATCCATTGAATGGCCGATCAAGGATGAAACAATGACGGCACCAACACCCCAGCGGTCCAGTATTTCACGCAATATTTTTCGGACTTCATCCGATTCAACCGTGGTGTCGTCAATCGGAAAATCAAGCCGCCATACTTGCAGCGGGATTTCCGAGCCTGAATGATATAACGCTAATTGTTTGCCATAGGGCGGCAAGCTATCAAAACTAATTGCTTTTAAAAATAGATGATGGCGCGCATCGTCCCCTGCTCTTAAATCACGGGCAAAATACTCGACGCCACCGCCCCAGGAATGCAGCACATGTAATACAACAGGCCTGCCGTCGCCAATAAAATTTCGGTCCGGTTTTGATTCAACAAATTCATTGGCAACATATACGCCATGCATCAGGAAAAATTTTAGCTGCGTTAATGATCTTTGCTTACCCGTGAATACTTCAGCCAAGGCTGTCGTACGCCAAAGACTGCCATGACGCGCCCATCGAGTCACCGGTTTTATGGAATGCTCGCCATACAAAAATTGCATGGCATCAATATCGTTGGCGGGCAGTGCAGGAAGCGGCAGACCCTGCTCAGCAGTGAGCGGCGACAATACTTCTGCTTGTTCATACTGCCGCCAGCCAACCATCATACGAGACAAGAAGCCCGCAGGAACTCCCAGGTTTGTTTGTATCAACAACACGTCTTGTCCGGGATATAACTTCGCAGCAGCCGCGAGTGCCAGCTCAGGGGTATCGTGAATATCGGTCCGCGCTAGCTCAGGCCAGGCTAAATACGGACGAGCTACCAAGCCATTTTGTGGTGGCTGCCATAAAGCGAGTGCGAGTGCATTATTGAAAGGCATCTAATTAGTATGCGGTTATAGTCATTGTTATAATGAGGGTAAGATGCCCAAATATACTAGCCCCGCGCTGGTCTATACTATTTTAGTGCTACCCATTAACTACGGCCATTCGAATGACTCCCATTGAAATCCCGATCAATTCGCTAAGTCGGCATTTCGCTCCCATTGCCGAAGAGCTTTCGCAATCTATGCAGAGCGTTATTGAAAGCGGCCACTATGTTTTAGGGCCGCATGTCGCCGGTTTTGAAAAAGCATTTGCCGAGTACTGTGGCGCCGCTTATTGCATTGGCGTTGCCAATGGCACCGATGCATTGGAATTGGCCCTAAGAGCCGTTGGCGTTGAATCTGGGCAAAACGTTATTGTCTGTGCAAACGCAGCAATGTACGGTACTTCTGCCGTTATCGCCTGTAATGCGATACCCGTTTTTGTGGATATTGATATAAGTACTGCGACTTTGTGCCCTGATGCCTTAGAGCAACGCTTAAGCACCAGCGATTCGCCGATCGCTGCCATCATAGTCACTCATCTCTACGGCCGACTTGCCGATATGGATCGTATTACTGAACTGGCCAAACAATACGGCCTGAAGGTAATTGAAGACTGTGCTCAGGCACACGGCGCGCAGGATTCGCAAAACAGGAAAGCCGGTAGCTTCGGCCATGCCTCAAGCTTCAGTTTTTATCCCACAAAAAATCTTGGCGCCATGGGTGATGGTGGCGCGGTCATTTGCTCGGATGAATCGATAGCAGAACGCCTACGGATGCTTCGTCAATATGGCTGGAGTAAAAAATACCAGAATTATTTGGCAGGCGGTCGAAATTCAAGACTCGATGAGATACAAGCGGCATTTTTATTGCACCTACTTCCGCGATTGGATCAATGGAATGATCGACGCCGTGCCATTGCCAATCAATACTCTAAAAATATTCATCATCCCGATATTCAGCTACCCGGTATTGCAGGCAAGGAATATGTCGCACATCTTTATGTCATTAACAGCCCGAGGCGCGACGAGTTACAAAAGCATTTAAGTGCTCGCGGAATAGGGACCGATATTCACTACCCGACACCCGACTACCGACAAGTGTTATTTGCAGGGAAATATGTAGATGTCAAACTACCTAATACCGAAAAACTATGTGCGAGCAGCCTGACGCTACCGTGTTTCCCGGAGCTTACCGATAACGAAGTTCAAAAAGTAATAGACGCATGCAAGCAGTTTTGAAGTCGCTAGTTTCGCTGGTGATCCCCGTTTATGAAAACGAAGGATCCATTGGCGAGTTGATGACCTCCCTGGAATGGTTAGATAATCATCTCGAGCAAACTTTAGAAGTCATCTTTGTCGTGGATGGCAGCCGTGATCAAAGTTATGCCTTATTGCAGCAGGCATTGAGTTCATCGGTATTGAAAGCAAGGCTCATTACTTTATCGCGTAATTTCGGAGCCTTTTCGGCAATTCGCTGTGGTCTCGAAAGAGCTAACGGCCAATATATTGCAGTGATGGCAGCCGATTTACAGGAACCCATCGAACTTATTGCCAAGTTTTTTCAAATGCTTCAACAAGAACAATGTGATGTTGTATTGGGTGTTCGCGAAGCCCGCCATGATCCATGGCTATCTAAACTATCTTCGAAAATTTTCTGGGCCATTTATCGTTACTGGGTAATGCCGGAAATTCCTGCAGGTGGTGTTGATGTGTTTGCCGTCACTCATCGTTTTAGCCAACGCCTCGTCGAACTTAGGGAATCCAATAGCAGCCTGTTGGCGCAATTATTCTGGCTAGGCGGTCGTCGTTCATTTGTTGGCTATGAACGCCAGCAACGCGTTCATGGCAAGAGCGCTTGGACTTTTCGCAAAAAAGTCCGCTATTTCTCGGATAGTATTTTTTCTTTTACTGATTTGCCGGTCAGATTGCTGATTGGCCTTGGCAGTTTCTCACTGGTCATTGCCGGTCTGCTCTTTGTTGTAACCTTATTTGCGAAGCTGTCCGGCCTTGTTCCAGTCCCCGGCTATGCTGGCACCATGCTAACCATTCTTTTCTTTGGAGCATTAAATTCCCTGGGCCTTGGTGTCGTGGGAACCTATGCCTGGCGCGCCTACGAAAATACCAAAGCCCGCCCGCTGGCATTGATTCAATCTGAAGAACAATTTGAAGGTAACCCGCAATGAATTTTTTTGTGCATGCAAATGCTTTATGCGAAACAAATTTTATTGGAGATGGCACCAAAATATGGGCTTTTGCGCATGTATTGCCCGGCGCAAAAATTGGGGCTGATTGCAATATTTGTGATGGGGTTTTTATTGAAGGCGATGTCATCGTCGGTGATCGTGTAACCATAAAGTGCGGCGTGCAACTCTGGAATGGCGTCCGACTTGCCGATGATGTCTTTATTGGCCCGAACGCCACCTTTACCAATGATAATTTTCCGCGTAGCAAATGCTACCCTGAAAAATTTCTGGAAACCGTAGTGCACGCCGGTGCTTCAATCGGTGCCAATGCCACAATTCTTCCGGGCATTACCATCGGCAGCGGCGCGATGATTGGTGCCGGCGCGGTAATCACACGCTCGGTGCCGGCCAATGCCATCGTGGTAGGCAATCCGGGAAGAATCACGGGGTATATTGCCGATAAATCCGGCAATCTTAATCGCCCGGTTTCAACTCATAACGAGAACACGGCTCTCGATTCCGTTGTCGAGGGTGTAAAGCTTCACCAGCTTCCGCATTTTTCAGATATCCGAGGGTCACTTTCAGTCGGCGAGTTCGATACTCAACTTCCCTTTATACCCAAACGATATTTTTTGGTTTTTGATGTCCCTAGTCAGGAAACGCGGGGCGAACATGCACATAAAAATTGCCACCAGTTTCTAATTTGTGTGAAAGGATCTGTTCGGGTGCTTGCCGATGATGGTCGGCAACGACAGGAATTTACCTTGGCTTCACCCACTACCGGCATTCATTTGTCACCGATGATCTGGGGCACACAATACCGTTACTCGAGCGACGCTGTATTGCTGGTCTTTGCGTCAGAATCGTATGACAGTGCAGATTACATAAGAGAGTACAGCGAGTTTCTAGAGCTTCGAAAAAGCTTTGACAAAACCACCTTGAAATAAAAACGCATAATGATCGTCGGTAAAAGAATTTTCGAGATTGCCCGTTTTCTTTTGGCAGGAACGGCAACCACGGTTTTTTCCTACGCCATTTATCTCGCCTTGCTCATCCTGCTGCCATATATGGTGGCTTATGTTATTAGCTATGCAGCAGGCATCATATTTTCTTATTTTATCAATACTTATTTTGTTTTCCGGCAGCGCTTTAGCTGGAAATCATTCTTTCAATTCCCGCTCGTATATGTAGCCCAACTCGTCATTAACTTGCTGGTTTTATGGCTGGCGGTAGATAGATACGGCATAAAACAGGAATTAGCGCCGTTGATCGCCATTGTTGTTTCAATACCTGCTACCTATTTCTTGAGCCGGGCGATCATAAAAAAAAATAATTAGCAGAACTAAATCTTTAGCTACATGGCTTGGCTACAAGCCCAATTCGATTTTTTGCTGATATGACAGCGCGCTCAGTTTGACCACCACGACATTATTGATCTGCGCAACAGAGCCTTGCGCCGGCCAGGATGGCATTTTTTCAACATCCCCTAAAAACGGCTTGATCGCACTGAGCGGTCTTGATTCAATATTCGTCACTCCCATAAAGCGCATAAACATCAACATCCGGAACCGGTTTCCACCATCTTGCTGAAAAAAGGAAGTGCCGAATATCTCGACACTGCTCACGCCTTGCACGGGTTGATGTGCCCATTCGCCGACAAAGACTACCGGCACACTATTTAAATACACAGGAGCAACCCGGCTTATTTCTGCCGAAATTTTTGTGGCCATGACTTCATCACGCTGCCTGGCAAGTGCGTCGAGACCAAAAAGAAAGGTGGCCATCCAGATACAGATAACTGTCGAATACACCACTATGGACGCACGGGCGACGGGCCATTTTTTCAATGAACGAAAACCAAGCGTTCCCACAACTGCGCACAGTAGCGGGAACCCAATCACTGCACGTAAGGGAAGCGATCCGGCCGCCAGAAATACCAGCGCAAATGTCAGGAATAATAATAAAAATGCAGCAAACGATTGCATCAAAAGCAGGCGCGGTTTTGTCGATAATGAAAAGCCATATCGCAGGCAGGCCCAACAGCCCAACCAAGGCAATATAAGCACGGCCCAGCCCCACCCCAGATAACTTGCATCTGTGCCATTAATTAATCTGGCTATCTTGTGACCGGCGCTTAGAAAAGTAGCGACCGGGCTTTCCAGATAATCACCGATATGAATAAAGGTATCGACATGGGTAATTTGCGTTGGCACAAACGTCATTGCGATTTTTTGTATCAACAAGTAAAACCCGACAGACAGAACCACACTGACGCCAAGACGAACAAGCGGCATAAGCATTGTCGCAAAACCTGATTCATTAACGTCTGACCTGATTTTTTGATGCCAGTCTTTCATGATCATCATCAATAACATCATGGCATAGAAAAGGACCAACGCTTGGTAAACCGCAGTTGCAAAACCCATGAGCATAGAGGCCAGAATGAAACCACTTATTTTTTTCTGCTGGAATAGGTGAACTGAAAATGCACAGACGGCAAGTGCAATACCAACACCCCATGACAAGGTATTAAACTCGGCGACATGAAGCCAAATCGGCGCAGCCACAAACAATACGACAAATACAGTCGCTTCTTTAATGTCCGAAAAAAATTGTTTTGCGAAATAGACCGAAGACAAGCTCAGAAAAATGCAAAACAGCAGTGTTGCCAAATACGGAATGTATGTGAAATTGGGTAGTAGCTTGAGCAGCAGAGCCATGCCCCAACGCCCCTGACTTAGCCATACTTTCCAGCTGGCAGGTTCGTAGGCAGCCACCTCTTCATCAATCGAAAGTGTAAAGCTCCCCAATTCGACGCCATAGACCAATAAAGCCATTAGCAACGCAACGGCGATCAGGAACTTATTGTCTTCAATCCAATCTGGTTTTAATGACATCGATTCTGGCCTGCGCTCTCAATATTTTAGTCACGGCGATTGCATCGCCATGACTCTACTCAATAGCTTGTTAATCGACAAATTAATCAATCGATCACTTTTATCTGTCGGCCAGGATCGCAAACCGCTAAACCACCTGCATTGGATAAAGTGACAAACACATGGTATTCACCGTTCACCAGCTCATGTAAATCCGTAGTAAATGAAAAACCGGAGTTCGCCAGTTCGGGGCCATAGCTACGTGTTTCTGCAACGCCGGCACGATCAACTCGAGTAGCCAACTGGCTCGTCCAAACATCGGGCGTTGTGCCAACACCGGCGATCACTAGCCTTAAATCATTACCAAGAGATTTTTCTACGGGATTAATCAGCCAGCCGGTAATGTCATGCTTTGTTGATTTCGAAATAACAATTTGGTCACCGGAAAATAAAATACCATCGACGCCTTCAAGATTGCAGTCTTGACTGAAATTTGGCGCCCCGTCCGTCGAAATCGGCGCTGATTTTGTCAACGCATATTGCGGCGCAATAATAACCGGTGCAGCAGCAGGCTCGATTTGAGTAGGACTGGTCTCTGATTTTACCGGCTCAGGCGCGGTTTCTGGCTGGCATGCACTAAGCACGCCTAGACAAAGCAGACTGAATACAAAAGATTTCTTCATGAAACTCTCCTAAATAAATTACAAAATTGTTGATAAGCGAACATGCCAAAACAAAAACAAATCACCGTGAATTTGCCGGATTATACGTGAGAATTACTGCCACTCCTTATGCTCGGAGACTTCCGGAACAACAGGCGACAAACCAAAATACTGCTCAAGTTCATGTATATAGCCATCTGCCTTGTTCTGCATCTTTTTAGACACAATATGCCGCTGGCTGACGGCATCTTGCATGCTTTTCACCTCGTTCAGATGCCGTTTTTTATCAGCACCCGAGGTAACGCTATTGGCATGGCGCCGGTGACGGTTTAATGGAGTGGGATTAAAAGCAATTTTCCCCTCAACCAACAAACGAACGTATAACGCCCAATCACCGGCAAAGTTATACGATGTCACTTCATCAAGATGCTGTCTCAAAATTGCTTGCAAGCGATCACGTTTGAATAGCACGGCGCTCACATTGGGCACCGAGTTCTTGACCGACATCACCTCGGTTATTTCTTCAAGACCGGAACGAACATACGACGTAAGCCAGCGCGCAGGTTCAAGATCGGAAAGATAATCACGATAATGCTCTGCAATGAGATCACCATCGCTATTGATTTGAACCGACTCTGTATAGCTCATGACAACTTCTGAATCTGCAAATGCCTTGAATGTCGTCTCGATAAAATCCGGTTCGGATAAATCGTCCGCCTCTGCAATCCAGACATAATCCCCACGCGCAAGCTCGATACCTTTCTGCCATTGTTGGAATACCGATCCGGAATTTACTTTGTTCCAGGCTATGCGCAGTTCCATCTTTTTTTGCAGGCCGGCAATAAGCGCTAAACTATTGTCGGTAGAGGCATCGTCTAGAATGATGATTTCATAAGGTGCAACAGTTTGCCGCGTGATCGAATCCAGTCTTTCGGCAAGTAAATGCGCATAATTATAATTTGGCACGATGACGGAAACGCGGGGAATTTTGATTTCTGCCAGGTCGAGCAAATCAAAAACATAGGCCCGAAACGAAAATTCTTCATCCACTAATTGCTTGCCTGCCAAGCCTATTTTTAATCGTAGGGAATCGTCTTTCAAGTATCGCGCTATCTCCAGTGAAAATTCTGCGCAATTAAAGGCTTCAATCAGGCTCGCACCGGTTTTTTTCAGGAAATTTTCAAAGCCACCGACTCCGGAAAATGCAATCATCGGAGTACCAACGTCAAACGATTCCATGATGACCGAAGGGAAAGGGTCTTCGCGCGAGGTCAATGCCAATATATCGGCACCGGCATAAAACAAATCGGTATCGGCCTGGCGACCGGGAAAGTGAAACTGTCCGCAAAATTCTGATTTTTCTATTGATCCGCGAATTTCGGATTCAATCGCAGTGTCAAAATGACCTATCCAGATAAAATGCAGATCCGGATGTATTTGCATGCTTCTTTCCGCCACATCGACAAATAAATCGATGCCTTTACGATGATCAGCATAACCAACCCCGAGCACGATTTTTGCATTTTCGGAAATCCCCATTTTTTTCCGCAGCATGGATCGAGCTAACAAAGAATTATCATCGGCACGGAACTTATTACGCTTGTATAGCCCCTGCTTTCTTATGACGACCTTGCTCGATTCCAGCGGCACTAATTTTCTAAACGCATCGCCAATATAATCATTCGCGAACACTACGTGCTGCGCCGCATGACTAATTGCCGTTGCATGCGCACGCAAACCAAAACTTTCAATCACGCCTGGTAGCTCGTGTATCAGTGAAACCACTTTTATCCCGGCGCGCGCCAGATCGGCAACAAACAAACCAGAAACCGTGGTGTTTGCTATGGCAGATTTAAAACCTGCCCTTGAAAGTTGTATCGCCAGTAAATCACGTGCTTTGAGATTATTAGCATCGAGCCGGTGAACGATGGCAAGGGCTTGGTAATCTGCCAGCAATGCACCATCGCCCAAGAGCACAATCTCGATTTCGACACCCATCGTAATTAATTCACGCGCAATATTCAGCGCAAGGTACTGCGCTCCGTGCGGATGTGCGTCATGCCCCACCACGATGACTTTATGCTGTTTTTTGACATCGCAATGATTGCTTAGCGCGTCGCGGGTCGCTTGCAAATAAGCGTAACCATACTTCCTGTCAGGCTCCAGATAAGCACCTTCGGCCCACTCGTTCCAGGCATTGATAAACACGATTTGCTCGCCCGCAACCGGATTTTTTTGCGCGAACGAAATAGAACTCTTCAACCATTCCCGATATAAGTCCGGCGTGGAATTGGCAAAGGTATAACCACGGCCCGGCTTGCGTGCTTCGTTATCCCAACCAGGAAACACGCCACGAAATAAAGGATACCCGGGCACACCGAGCTCGCTTGCTCGATTAACGACTTGGGCGTAATCAATGACATATCCGGCATAGTCAGGATTGGCAAAATTCAATGTCTCGTGAATATTGGGCAAGCCGGTCGCAAGTTTGTGCGGCGGAAATTCCAATGCCGCATCAAAGCCAAACGCGATCGGGTCGAGTGCGTCGAACTGCACCATGGCTATAAAAATTTCGCCGACACCTTTATCGCGGCAATATTTACGCCAACGATAGGTGCTTGTTTTCGGGTCCGGCAACAGCGAGGGACGGTACACGATTAAAAGCGGTTTGCCATCAATTTGTATTGCACGTTTGTCCTGCAACATCGGCAAGACGTCTCGGATAAATTCAAGATCATTTTCCATGGAATGATCTTGACCAATTAACACATCCTGATCATGCCCATCCCAACGCCGTGTCCAATTTTCGTTTGCCCAGCAAATACAAAAAGGAAAATCGATATCGGACACCAGAAAATCGTTTAGAGGTTTTTCCAGTAACCGTCGTCCGGCAAACCAGTAATAATGAAAACAAAACCCATGCACGCCATAGAGCCGGGCCAGTTCAACTTGCCGCTGCATTACTTGCGGAAGCCTTAAATCATAATAACCAAGTTCGCCAGGCATTCTTGGTTGGTAGTGGCCTTCAAACTGCGGCACTGCTTTACTGACATTCGTCCACTCGGTAAAGCCTCGCCCCCACCATTCGTCATTTTCCGGAATGGGATGAAATTGCGGCAAATAAAAGGCAAGTAATTTTGTTTTTATGTCAGCCAGCGCATTCTGCGATTGCAGCGCTACATAGTCGGCATTCTTGTTGCCATTGTGGCTCGAAAAAATCTGGTCTTGATAAACATGTTGAAAAACGCCGGATTTGTTTGATGCTGAAACACCGTGGCTCGGCACGGCGGCAGAAATTTTCTGGAAAGCCTGCCAGCGCAAATAGGCATTGGTGTTGCGAAACAACAAAGGAAAAAGCTCGAACAATCTGCTTTTTACATACTGCTTTTGTGCAAACGCAACCGGCAGCCAGTCATAGCAGCGCTTAATACTTTGCTTCAACAGATTTAAAAATTTGCCTGGCATTCAATAAACTCAAACCAGAAAACATATTTCATACAAGTTTTGCTTGCTTAAGCTCATGACAAGGCACTTTGAAGTTCTGCTCTCAGATCTTCCACATCTTCCACACCAACACTCAAGCGAACAAGATTGTCGGTTACACCCAATGCAGCGCGGCGATCGGCAGGAATGGAAGCATGCGTCATGATGGCCGGATGATTGACCAGGCTTTCGACGCCGCCGAGGGATTCGGCACAGGCGAATAGTTCGGTGCGCTCCATAAAGTGGCGCGCTGATTCCAGTCCGCCTTTCAGGAAAATACTGATCATGCCGCCAAAGCCGTCCATCTGTGTTTTTGCGAGTGCATGTTGTGGATGCGAGCTCAGGCCCGGGTATAAAACTTTTTCGATGGCCGGATGTTTTTCCAGCCATGCGGCGAGTTCACCGGCATTTTCGCAATGGGCTTTCATGCGCAGATGCAAAGTTTTCAGACCGCGTAGTGCAAGAAAACTGTCGAACGGGCCTTGCACGCCACCGACGGCGTTTTGCAGATAGGTCATTTGTTCGGCCAGCTCTTTGTCATCGCCCACCACCAGCATGCCGCCGACGATATCGGAATGGCCGTTCAAATATTTGGTTGCCGAATGCATGACCAGATGCGCGCCGAGTTCCAGCGGGCGCTGCAAAATGGGCGAGGAGAAAGTGTTATCGACAGCAAGGCGAATGCCACGTTTGCGAGCGAATTCTGCCAGGCGCGCGATATCGACAATTTTCAATAAGGGGTTGGTCGGTGTTTCGCACCAGATTAATTTCGTGTTGGGTTTGACGGCGGCTTCAAGCGCGGCCATATCGTTTAAATCAACAAAAGTAAAATCCAGATTAGCCGAGCGGCGACGCACGTTTTCAAACAGCCGATAAGTACCGCCATAGACATCATCCATACACACGACGTGGCTGCCGGCATCGAGCGAATCCAGTACGGTCGCGGTGGCGGCAAGACCGGATGCAAATGCGTAGCCGTTGGTTCCGCTTTCCAGTGATGCGACGCAACGCTCGTAGGCAAAGCGCGTTGGATTATGGCTACGGGAATATTCGTAACCCTGATGCACGCCCGGACTTTTTTGCACGTAAGTCGAGGTCGCATAAATCGGCGTCATCACGGCGCCGGTGGAGGGGTCGGGCGATTGACCGGCGTGAATGGCGCGGGTGCCGATTTTGTGGTGTTGGTTAGTGCTCATTTTAATTTCCGATATGTGTTTGGCAAATCGGGCCTAGAAGGCCCTCCTACAAAAAATCCGATGTTTGTTTGGCAATTCGGGCCTAGAAGGCCCTCTTACGGTGTTTTATTGCGAGCGGCGGCGCAAATAATTCAGTAAATCAATACGCGTGATAAGACCCATGAATTTTTGTCCATCGACAATAATGGCGACATGGCCGCGATCAAATACTGGCAACAGCGATTCCATTGAAGCGGTAATGTCGAGCAAATGTAATTTACTGACCATGGCGTCGCTGACCGGCTGGGTGAATTTTTTTTCATCGCCATACACATGCATCAATAAATCGCTTTCATCGATAATGCCGACGATTTTATCGCCGTCCATGACCGGCAATTGCGAGACGTCGTACAACTTCATGCGTTGATAAGCGACGGTAAGTGAATCGTTCGGCCCAACGACAACCGTGTCACGTTGTGCATAAGGACGCAAAATCAAATCCCGCAAATCACCATAGGTTTCGCGTTCGAGAAAGCCGTTATCGAGCATCCAGTAATCGTTATACATTTTCGACAAATATTTATTGCCGGTATCGCAGACGAACACCACCACTTTTTTCGGCGTAGTTTGCTCTTTACAATATTTCAAAGCAGCGGCAAGCAAAGTGCCCGACGATGAGCCGCCCAACACGCCTTCTTTAACTAATAGCTCGCGACCCGCCAAAAAGCTTTCTTTATCGCTGATGGCGTAGGCTTTTTTGACACGGGTGAAATCGGAGATACTCGGCAGAAAATCTTCGCCGATACCTTCTACCAGCCAGCTACCGGATTTGGTGCTGAGCACGCCTTCGTTGATGTATTGGGTGAGTATGGAACCGACTGGATCGGCCAGAATCAATTCCACCTTCGGGCCATGCTTGGCAAAAAAACGCGACAAGCCGGTAACCGTACCCGAGGAGCCGCAACCAAAAACGATAGCGTCCATATCGCCATCCATTTGTTGCCAGATTTCCGGACCGGTGCCTTCTTCATGCGCGGCGGGGTTGTCCGAGTTACCGAATTGATTGATGAAATACGCACCCGGGGTTTCATTGGCGATGCGTTCTGCCATGTCCTGATAATAATCAGGATGACCTTTTGCCACATCGGAACGCGTCAGAATAACTTCGGCGCCCATCGCGCGCAGATTGAAAATTTTCTCGCGACTCATTTTGTCCGGAACGACAAGTACGAGCTTGTAGCCTTTTTGCTGCGCGACCAAGGCAAGACCAATTCCGGTATTGCCAGCGGTACCTTCGACCAGGGTGTCGCCTGATTTTATTTTTCCGGCTTTCTCGGCAGCATCAATCATCTTCAAACCGATGCGGTCTTTGATCGACCCGCCGGGATTGGTGCACTCGAGTTTGAGATACAGCTCGCATAGCCCGGTATCGAGATGCTGGGCTTTGACAATAGGCGTATTGCCGATCAGTTCGAGAACGCTTTGATGCACCGTCATAAAATTATTTCGATGAGTTGTGACGGACTATTGTACCTTGCACTTGGCGCGCATGGCCGTAGGGTGGGCATTGCCCACCAAGTAGATTACGGTAATTGTTGAGAACGGTGGGCGGTGCCCACCCTACAAGGTGCGGGCGGCGCGCCCGACGAGGACGGGCACGCCACCACGCGGGTGAACTAGTTAGCTCGGCGGTCAAATAGTCGCGTTAGCTTGTCTTTGGCGTAGAGTTTTTCTTTTTTCATTTTGACCAAAGTAGCGTCATCGACGGGAAGTACGCCCAGCTCGGCATCCAATACTTGTCGGTCCAGCTGTCGGTGGCGGTTGAGCAAGGTACGAAATTCGGGATCGCTTTTTACCATTGCTTCAACATCTGACTGTGGTTGACTTTCAAACATTGTTGACCTCCATGCAAAAACGCAAACGCCCCGTCGAAACGGGGCGTGTGGACTTCAGGACGGGCAGGATTTTGTAGCAGACAGACTCCAGAATAAGACGCACTTCAAGTCGTGCGGTGCTTTTAAATTCGTCGGTTTGAACTGCTTGCATCGGCCTGGCTCGGTTCGCCATGTGACAAAAGCGTCCCATGGGATATTGACGCTACTCCTGCCATTTTCGGCTCGCAAGTACTTTCTTAAGTTATTGTTTTTATTATGTTTTATAGCTGAACAAGGTCGCTTCACTGAAGTCTTCACAAGCCTTGAAATTCAAGCACTTAGCAATGTAAAACTTTCGCTAAGCGCCATAAGTGCTTGAATGCGATGGCTAATTTACGATGATTTCGACCCGACGGTTGCGCGCACGACCGGCTTCGCTGCCATTGTCGGCGACCGGTTGCGCCTTGCCTTTACCACTCGCTCTTAAACGTGTTGCCGACAAGCCGCCAGCTCGCAAAGCCACCATCACTGCATTGGCTCGCCGTTGTGACAAGGCAATATTGCCCGGATCAGATCCTTTGTTATCGGTATAACCATCGATACGAATATTGCCTTGCCCGCTTCGTAAAACCGCGGCCAGTTTATTCAAGCTGCTTAGCGCCGATGAGGTCAAGGTAGCGCTACCGCTCGCAAAAGAATTACCCGCCAAGGTATAGACCATGCTCGCGCCACGACGCTGCATGGGTGGCAAAGCATCGCCGTCACTCACATTTTCCGATGCCAGAATGCTGGCCAGCTCGGCTTCTTTACGCGCCAGATCCACTTCTTTGGCACGTGCGTCGGCAAGCTTGCGAGCCTGCACGGCCTGCGCGCTGGAAAGCTGGGCATCGGCATTGGATTGTTCGCGCGCGGTGCGTTCGTCATCAACCGCTTGTGACAGGCGCTCGGTTTCTTCCTGCCCGGCCATATTTTGAATACGTAATTGTTCGGCTTCCCTGCGCGCCATGTCAGCATCTCGGCGCGAGGCCTGCAACATAATTTGATCACGCTCACGATCAAGCTGTTCGGCCTGTTTGACCAGTAATTCTGCCTGTGCGGCGGCCTGTGCGGTTTCAACACGCTTATTGGCCACGAACAGCGCTTGTTCGCGCGTCTTGCCTTTGGCGCTTACAAACTGCGCCACGGCTTGCCGGGCTTTTAATCTTTCAACCGCCCCTAAGTCGGCCAAGGCCGGGTCGTTGTCCAGGGCCGACAAGCTGGCATTAAGACGATCCAGCTCGGGATTTGGCTTACCCGTTGCTGCAACGCTTGCCGCGCTGAAACATAGCAGCAATGCCAGCAAGGCCCATTGAAAACGAGCAAGTATCTGCTTCATATCAACGCTCCGTGTTGACTAATAGTTGCCGACGCAAATCGGCATTTCGGGCGGCTTTTTCGTCGACCTCCATGCGCGCATTCGCAAGCTCGGCCTGGGCTTTGGCAAGCTCGGCCATCACCTGAGCACGATTAGCCAAGCTGGCGGCATCTTTATATTTGCGCTTGTCATTCAGCGCCCCAGCCTCGGCAAAGGTCGATTTTGCTACTTGCAGGCTTTGTGCCGCGGTGCCTTTGGGTGTCGCCCGTTCTGCTTGCGCAATGGCCATTTGAGCCGCCGAAAGCTCGGCTGTGGGTGGTTCTGCCGCCCAAACTGAGGTGCTCACCAGTAAAAACGCCAAGACCATATGGATTTTTAAAGTAGATAATGTCATAAGTATTTTTGGACAGATGGAAGCGCTAAGGCTATTGTTATAGCAGAACGCAGCTGAATCAACGAGACACACAGGGGTTGGATATGGATATTGGATATTTCCTTAAATTGATGACAGAAAAGAACGCCTCGGACATGTTTTTAACGACCGGCGCGCCTGTCTATATCAAGGTCGAAGGCAAACTTTATCCACTGGGAAACACCGGCTTACCGGCCGGCATGGTAAAGAAAATTGCCTATTCCCTGATGGACGAAGGCCAGGTACCTACCTTCGAACGCGACCTTGAATTCAACATGGCGATTGCCGTCAAGGACGCCGGCCGCTTCCGGGTCAATTGTTTCAAACAACGCGGCGAAGTCGGCATGGTGATTCGCGCGATCAAAAGTGAAATTCCAAGCATTGATCAATTAAAACTGCCCGATGTATTGAAAGATATCGTGATGGAAGCCCGTGGTCTGGTGCTGGTGGTGGGCTCGACAGGTTCGGGTAAATCAACCTCATTAGCGGCGATGATCGACCATCGCAATTCCAATAACACCGGTCATATTCTGACGATTGAAGATCCGATTGAATTTTTGCATCGCCATAAAAAATCGATTGTGAACCAGCGCGAAGTCGGTCTCGACACTCACGCATTTCATAACGCATTGAAAAACGCGATGCGGGAAGCGCCCGATGTTATTTTAATCGGCGAAATTCTGGATGCCGTCACCATGGAATCAGCAATTGCTTTCGCTGAAACCGGCCACTTGTGTCTGGCAACGCTTCACTCGAACAACGCCGACCAAACGCTGGAACGCATTCTCAACTTCTTCCCGGAATCGGCCCATAAAAATATTCTGATGAACTTGTCGCTGAATTTGAAAGCGGTTATTTCATTGCGTCTGGTGGTGGGCAAAGATGGCAAACGCCTGCCAGCGACCGAAGTGTTGATTAACACACCCATGATTCGCGATTTGATTCGTCGCGGCGAAGTGCATGAAATCAAGGAAGCCATGGACAAGAGTTTGCAGGAAGGTATGCAGACCTTTGATCAATGCCTGTTCCGTTTTTACAAGGAAGGCAAAATTGAATTGGAAGAAGCCCTGCGCAAAGCCGATTCACGTGATGGCCTAGCATTGAAAATTCGCCTGGCCGAAGGCGGTTCCGGCGAACATGATCCGTACGCGGAAGTTTATAGCACCTAAGGCCGTAGGGGCGTTTGCTTGCTGCGCCCAAGGCGTTATCGCAGATTTTGGGCGCAGCAAGCAAGCGCCCCTACAGAAATAATTTGCATCTGCGACGGTTTCAAACTGCCAGAAAGGTGGGCGATGCCCACCCTACGAACTGCGAAATTTAATGACCCATCCGATATATCGGGCCGGGGCCCGACCTACTCCGCATCCGGCTGCGCACTGGGATGTGCGTTTTTGAATTCTTCCAGCTCGCAACAGGTGTCGTTAATGCGACGAATGGTGGGGTAGGGTTTCATCGCCAATTTAAAACGTATAGCGTTATAGACCTGCGGCACCAAGCAACAATCGGCAACGGTTGGCGTATCGCCTTCGCAAAAGCCCCCGGTTGACGGGTTATTGGCCAACACTTTTTCGAGTGCTTCAAAACCGGTGCTTATCCAGTGTTTCATCCACTCATCTTTTTGTGCCTGATTGGCATTAAATTGCGATTCAAGATATTTCATTACCCGTAAATTATTCAGGGGGTGAATATCGCAAGCAATCATTTGCGCGATGGCGCGCGCACGTTGGGCGTCGCGTGGAACGGCCGGCAATAAAGGATTTTCCGGCCAGGTGTCGTCCAGATATTCCATGATGGCGGTCGATTGCCGCAAAATTCGATTACCGTGCATTAACACCGGTACAAATTCCTGCGGATTTAATTCGCTGTATTCGGCCGTGTGCTGCTGGCCGCCATCTTTGACCAAATGCACCGGTTCAATTTCATAAGCGAGTTGTTTGAGATTCAAGGCAATGCGCACACGAAAAGCCGCGCTGGAACGCCAAAAAGAATAAAGACGAAGATTGCCTGATGTCATCACACCACTCCTGCCCGGGCTAGGGGTTTAGGCTAACTCGCAATGGGCCGGGAAGGAAGCGGTTTGTATGTTGGTGTCCTGAAGGCGACTGCGAGCAACTCACGCTTATCCTGAAATGGCAGCATTTTCAAATAAAAATGTTGGTCATCTTAGGAGGCTTTTGTCGATAACACGGTCACTTCATGAATCATGAAAATGTATTGATTCGTGGGAGCGTCCGTCAGGCGCGAAAAATTACGCCAGATCTTTCGCGCCTGACGGACGCTCCCACGGGGAAGACGCTGGTTTGGCTGCCACAGATTATTTTGCTGTTTTTGCTAAAGGCAGTTGCTACTACATCGATAGCATCTTTTGTTCAATCGCACCAAAGACCGACTCGCCATTGGCATCGAGCATTTCAATGCGCACCACATCACCAAACTTCATGAAAGGCGTGCTGGGCTTACCATCGCGCAAGGTCTCTACCGTGCGCTGTTCGGCAAAGCAGGAAGCCCCGAGCGAAGTATCTTCATTGGCCACGGTGCCGGAACCGACAATCGTACCGGCAGAAAGCGGGCGGGTTTTTGCTGCATGTGCAATAAGTTGGGCGAAATTAAATTGCATATCCACACCCGCAAGCGGTGCGCCAAACCACTTCCCGTTGATATGGGTCAGCAGCGGCAAATGCACTTTGCTGTCCTGCCAAAGATCACCGAGTTCATCGGGTGTTACGAAGACCGGGCTTAGCGCCGAGCGTGGTTTCGATTGCAGGAAGCCAAAACCTTTGGCCAATTCATTGGGAATAAGATTACGCAAACTCACATCGTTCACCAAGCCGACCAATTGAATATGTGAAGCCGCTTGTTCGGATGAAACTGCCATTGGTACATCGTCGGTAATAATCACGACTTCAGCTTCGAGATCGATACCGTATTCCTCGCTCGGCACCATGACTGGATCGCGCGGGCCGTAAAAACCGGCACTCACCGCTTGGTACATCAAAGGATCGACATAAAAACTTTCCGGAACTTCAGCACCGCGGGCTTTACGCACACGCACCACATGCGGCAAGTAGGCACTACCATCGACAAATTCATAGGCCCGCGGCAAAGGTGCGGCGAGGTCCTGCATGTTCAAGGCAAACACATCAAAACCATTGATGGTTTCTGCGCTGCTTAGATTCAGGGCTTCATACACTGCGTTTAAACGCGGCGCCGTATTCGCCCAATCTTCGAGTGCGGCTTGCAATGTTTTGGCGATATCAGCAACGGTAACGGCCTTGCTTAAATCTTTCGAGACGACGACTAAAGTGCCGTCACGACCGCCTGCTTTGAGAGAACCGAGTTTCATGGGGAAAGTCCGCAAAAATAATGCGGTATTTTAGCGCGCTTTGGTTTGGTTGCGGGATAAAATTAGCGATGAATTTAACCCGTAGGGAAGCATGCTTGCTGCGCGCAGAATTGCTGGCAACCTCAGGGCGCAGCAAGCATGCACCCCTACGTTTGGGATCCCGATGAAGAGGGAATCTCATCAGCTTTTACTCCAATCCCGAATTCCGTTTTTACTTCACACCCAACTGCTGAAACATAAACGCATACACTTCCGAGGTTTCCTTGAAGCGCTGGAAACGGCCAGACTTGCCGCCATGTCCGGCTTCCATATTGACGCGGAACAGCAGCGGGTTGGTATCGGTTTTTTTCGCACGCAGGCGCGCTACCCATTTTGCCGGTTCAAAATACTGCACTTGCGAATCATGCAAGCCGGTGCCGATATAAAACGATGGATAATTTTTCGCTGCCACATTGTCATAAGGCGAATACGATAGCATGTAGTCGTAGTACTTCTGTTCTTTAGGGTTGCCCCACTCGTCAAATTCATTAGTGGTAAGCGGAATGCTTTCATCAAGCATGGTGGTGACCACATCAACGAAAGGCACTTGGGCAATAATCAGATGATATTTTTCTGGCGCCATATTGGCGATTGCGCCCATCAATAAGCCACCGGCACTGCCGCCTTGTGCAGCAACGCGATCTTTGGAGGCGTAACCTTCTTTCACCAGAAAATCGGTAACATCGATAAAATCGGTGAAGGTATTTTTTTTGTTCAATAGCTTGCCGTTGTCATACCAGGCACGACCCATTTCCTGGCCACCACGAATATGCGCAATCGCATACACCATGCCGCGATCAAGCAGACTGACGGCAGTCAAACTAAAGCGTGGGTCGGTCGATAAACCATAACTACCGTAGGAATATTGCAACATCGCGGCGGTTCCGTCTTTCTTGAAGCCTTTACGATAAACGACGGACACCGGAATTTTGGTACCGTCGCGCGCGGTCGCCCACAAACGTTCGGTCACATAATTGTTGGCATCGAAACCGCCCAGTACCGGGTCTTGTTTCAATACTTTCTTTTCACCGGTTTTGACATTGACCTCAATCGTGCTGGCAGGTGTCGTCATCGAGTTATAGGTATAGCGCAGCCAATCGGTATCGGGCTCGGCATTCACGCTGAGCGCCATGGTGTAAGCCGGTTCATTACTTTTCACTTCACTCGGATTTTTACCATCCAGATTAAAGTAACGCAGTTTTTGCAAACCGTCGGAACGCTCTTCAACCGCGATGAAATTTTTAAAGACGGCAAAGCTGTCGATAAACGTATTTTTATCGTGGGCAATCAATTCTTTCCATTGATTACGATCGCCCCATTTGCTGTCGGGTGCGGTCATTAAACGATAATTCGGTGCATCCCAATTAGTACGAATTACCCAGCGGCCGTCCAGATGGTCGGCTTCGTATTCAAAATCCCGTTGCCGTGGCGCCAGCACATCAAACTTTTCCGGCTGCGTTGCCAAAGCACAGCGCTGCTCTTTGCTAACGGTGCTTTCAAGCGAAATGCAAATGTATTTGTCTGAAGTAGTGCGGCCAATCCCCATGTAATAGCTATCGTCTTTTTCTTCGTACAGCAGCGCCGCTTTTTTTACGTCATCACCCAGCATATGCGCTTTAACGCGTTTGCTGAGCAGCGTTACCGGGTCTTTTTCAACATAGAGCAAGGTTTTATTATCATCGGCCCACACCAGATTGGGCTCGGCGTCGGTGATACTGTCTTTATAGGTTTCGCCCGTCTCAAGATTTTTAACTTTAATCACATACTCACGGCGGCCATTGGTGTCTTCGGCATAGGCCAGTAATTTATTGTCTTGGCTCACCACCCAATCGCCAACTTGAAAAAATTCTTTGCCGGCCGCCATGGCGTTACCATCGAGCATTATTTCTTCGGCGGTTTGCATGGTGCTTTTACGACGGGCATAAACCGGATAATCTTTGCCCGGCTCGTAACGGGTGTAATACCAGTAATCACGTTCAAAATACGGCACCGAACTATCGTCCTGTTTTACCCGTGCAATAATTTCCTGATAAATTTTTTCCCGCGAATCTTTTAGCGGGGCCATCAAACTATCGGCATAGGTATTTTCTGCATTGAGATAGGCCAGCATCTCCGGATTCTTGCGGGTGTCGTCACGCAACCAGTAATACTCGTCCTGCCGTTTGATACCTTTAGGGCCTTCCACTTCGTAAGGCTTTTTAGCAGCCATCGGTGGTGCTAGATTCGTCGCAACATCTGGTTTTTCAGCGCTGGTCGTACCACCGGCTTGATCACTTGAACCCTTGCCGCAACCCGACATCAACACAACACCAATCGCAACTGAAAGCGGTAAATAAGGCTTCATTGAATTACTCCTAAGACTTTATAAAGCGACACCCGAGCAAGCGCACGGGTGCTGTTTGAAAATGAATACGGCGAGTTTATTTTACGAACAATTTTTCTTTCAAGAACGTGTAAGCCAAGGCTTGCATATAGGCGGTTTGCTCATTGTTGGCCGCGCCGCCATGGCCGCCTTCGATATTTTCATAATAATGTACGTCGTGCCCCTGTTCTTTCATGCGCGCCATCATCTTGCGGGCGTGACCCGGATGTACGCGGTCATCACGCGTCGATGTTGTGAAAAGTATCGGCGGATATTTAACGTCTTTCTTCACGTTTTGGTAGGGCGAAAACGTTTGGATAAATTTCCAGTCATCGGTATCGGGATTGCCGTATTCGGCCATCCAGGAAGCGCCTGCCAGCAAGTGGCTATAGCGTTTCATATCCAGCAAGGGCACTTGGCAAACTACTGCACCGAATAATTCCGGATACATCACGGTCATATTGCCCATCAATAAACCGCCGTTGCTGCCGCCCTGCATGCCTAAATGTTTTGGGCTAGTAATTTTTTTGGCGATTAAATCCTGTGCGACCGCAGCAAAGTCTTCATAGGCATGATGGCGTTTTTCTTTTAGCGCAGCCTGATGCCAGCGCGGGCCGTATTCACCGCCGCCACGAATATTCGCAACCACATAAACGCCGCCTTGGGTTAACCAAGCACGGCCAACGGTGGCCGAATAGTTGGGTGTCAGCGATATTTCAAAACCACCATAACCATACAGCAGGGTTGGATTTTTTCCATCCAGCTTGGTGTTCTTGTTCGACACCATAAAGTACGGCACTTTGGTGCCGTCTGTTGAAGTTGCGAAGAATTGTTGAATTTTCAGATCTTTTGCGTCAAAAAAGGCGGGCAGCTGTTTCAATGTTTCCGGATTTTTACCGATGGTGCCCAGCATTAACGTGGTGGGCGTGACGTAATCGGTCACCGTCAAAAAATAATCGTCGGAATCTTCAGGGTCAACCCCGGAAGCGCCTACCGTACCAAAGCCCGGTGCGCCTTTCAGCGGCTCACGGCTCCAGCCGTTATCGCCATGCTTGAGTACATACAGGCGATTTTTGACATTATCGAGTACGTTCAAAAGAAAGTAGTTTTTGGTCGGGCTCAAACTGACAAACGATGTGGTGTCGCTTGGCTCAAATAGCGCATCAAAATTGCGACCGCCTTTCATAAAATCATCGAACTTGGTAACAATCATCGAACCCGCTGCGTAGGTCTTGCCATCGGCAATATAGGGCTCACGCAATTCCAGACTCAGCCATTCGCGGTATACCGATTTGTTCGCAGAATTAGGTGCATCAATTTTCGTCAAGCTGCCATCGGCATTACGCAAGTAGAGTTCATCGTTATAAAACGCGATATTTCTCAGCACAAAATCACGTTCAAAGCCAGGTGTATCGTCGCGATAAGCACCGACGCCCAAATCGGTTTTTTGAGCTTCGTAAACGGTTTTTGCCGCGCTCATTGGCGTACCGCGCGTCCAGATTTTTGCAATGCGCGCATAGCCGGAATCGGTCATTGAGCCCGCACCAAAATCGGTCGCGACAAATACCGTATTGGCATCAATCCAGCCCAAACTGCCTTTGGCTTCAGGCCGCATGAAACCATCGGGCACCCACTGTTTAGTGGCAAGATTAAATTCACGGGTAACGTCGGCATCAGAACCGCCGCGCGACAATGAAATAAGACATTGCGTATAAGCCGGTCGCAAACAGCTATTGCCATGCCAGACCCAATTTTCCTTTTCGGTTTTGTTTAATGCATCAACATCGAGCAACACTTCCCAAGCAGGCTCGGCTTTACGATATTCCGCCAGCGTTGTGCGGCGCCAAATGCCGGCTGGGTTGGCCTTGTCACACCAAAAGTTGTAATAAAAATCGCCTTGTTTGGCGACATAGGGAATGCGTACATTGGAATCAAGAATGCTGCGTAAATCATCACGCAACCCAGCGAACTGCGGCTGTGCCTCCAGTTCTTTTTTCGCATCAGCGTTTTGTTCTTTGACCCATGACAGCGCTTTTTCGCCAGTCACTTCTTCCAGCCAAAGATAAGGGTCATCCAATTTCACTTGCGTTTGTGCGATTGCTGCAGTTGCCATAGCGGTTGAAAAAATACTGCCATTGATGAAAGACGCATACCTTACTCCTTATACCAAGCCTTACAAACTAACACGCTGGCAGTTAAGGGCACCTATGGCGAAAGTCATGGATTTTATGGCTTTCTAGGCGGCACGCATGGGGTTTCGGAGGCTACTGGATTTGCCAAAGCGTTTGCGACGATTTGATATCGATAAAGATTGCCCGCGGCGGCGTGAAGGACTGTTGACGAGGGCAGTCTGCCACGCCGCCGCAAAGCGGTAACGATGAACCATCAGCAAGATGCAAATGGGAGTGGCGATTAGCCACAGCCAAGTTTTGCCGAGCCATTCAGAACTGGCAAAGCTTGCGGGAAAAATCATCAAAACAAGCGTGGCGACGATTAAAGCCTGCCAGCAGCAGCGCGAGATGAGGTCTTTATCAATTTTATGCATGGCGGTCTCCTGTGGTCTGGACACAGCTTGCAAGCAAGGTTTCTCAAAACCTGAGATTTGTGCACACTACCTTCAAGTGGATTCATGCAAGCTGTTTTAAAGGAGTACCGCCATGTCCAAACAACTCGCCAGTTTCTTTCTGCTTTTTATCCTGGGGTTCACTGCAATGAATAATCTCAATGCCGCCGAAACCTCTGCGCCGATTGACCTGGAACGATATATGGGGCGCTGGTACGTAATCGCGAATATTCCCTACTTTCCCGAACGCGGAAAAGTGGCCACTTACGATGAATACATACTACGTGCAGATGGCCGTATCGATAATATTTTCGGCTTCAAGAAAAGTTTTGATAAAAAAGAAAAACAATGGAAGGCATTGGCGACCATCAAACCCGATACCGGCAACAGAAAATGGACCATAAAATTTTTTGGCATGCTTAATGCCGATTATGAAATTCTTGAAGTCGCTCCGGATTATTCCTGGGTATTAGTAGGCCACCCGAAACGTGAAATGGGCTGGGTAATGGCACGTGACGCCAAAATGGACAGTGTCCTATACGACACCCTGATCAAGAAATTGGAAAGCTATAACTACAAAACTGCAAGCTTCAAACGCATACCGCAGTTCAAAGAACAAGCAGGCAAGCCAGGGTTCCAATAATCCCGACGTAGGAGCGGTGTAAGCCGCGAAAAACCTGCGAAAATCTCCAGCGCGGTAGGAGCGGTGTAAGCCGCGAAAAATCTGTGAAAGTCTCCAACCCGGTAGGAGCGGTGTAAGCCGCGAAAAATCTGCGAAAATCTCCAACCCGGTAGGAGCGGTGTAAGCCGCGAAAAATCTGCGAAAATCTCCAACCCGGAAAACACGCCTCGTAATATTTCCTGACAAATATTACCCATAAACCCCGACTGCACGATTGAATTGGATATTAAATACTAATCCCTGCTGCGATTTTCGCATTGTATGGATCGTGATGAAAACAGGGTTTGATTCTCCAGGGAATAAAGCGCTGCGTCGTAGGCGCTGCTCAATACCCTTTCAAATTTATCTGATTACATTTACCACTTTGAATCGGCAAGCCTTTTTCATGAAAATCATCTGACTGCCAATGCTTTCTGCATTGCTCTCAACCACGATACTTTGTGGATTGACGCAAAACTATTGTGCTGGGTGCTGATGCCGGACCATGTCCATTTACTGGTGCAATTGGGCGAGAATGAGGAATTGTCAAAATTGATAGCGCGCTTGAAATCAAACACGTCTCGTTTTGTAAATCGTGAAATGGATCGAAATGGTGCACTATGGCAAAAAGGCTATCACGACCGTGCAATAAGATCTGAAGATGACGTTCAAGCGGTTGCGCGGTATGTAGTGATGAATCCAATACGTGCCGGGCTTGTTAAAAGTGTTGGAATGTATCCTTATTGGGATGCAGTTTGGTTATAGGGATGTATTCGCAAATGACAGAGGCCGCCTTTGGAATGGAGATCGTCGCAGGTTTTTCGCGGCTGACACCGCTCCTACGGCGCTCCTACGAATACATCAATATGGCATTCTGGTTAGTGCCGTCATCGCAATTTTATGGCCGAGTTCGATCATTTCTTTTCCGCGCCAATACTCGTGGAAGTTACAACTCTCGCGTGGAATTTGGATCAGCATGTCGGGGGGGTCCTGTGCCAATTGCAGGCGGCTCATTGCCGCGTGCATGGTGTCGAGTGATTGCGACATCAGCTCCATCACGCTGCTTTGACTCTTTGCAACCGGATGATTTTTTTCGTCGCCATTCCATAAGGTAGCCAAGCGTTCGCGCAAGCTGGCATGATCTTGTTCCTCGAATTCCTGCTGGGCGTACACATCAACACCGTAGGCCGCTGCCAATGCCTCATCGTCTTCGCAGGCTTCCTCGGCATTTTCTTTATCTCGATCCATCGCGGGACGCCAATGTACGGGGCCGTTTACATCGACAGCAATCACTCGGTCAACCGTCATCTGGCGGGTTGGCGCCATGGGTACCGGTGATAATAAACCGCCATCGACTAGTTCGCGGCCATTAATTCTATGCGGCGTCAATAACATCGGAATGGCAATCGATGCACGAATGGCATCAAATAATTTTCCGCGACTCAACCACACCTCGCGCTGATTTTTAAGGTCGGTAGCGATAGCCGTAAATTCGATCGGTAAATCTTCAATTTTATAATCGCCGACCAATTCTCTGAGCACACCAATAATGCGATCACCCTTGATCAAGCCCTGATTACCAAAACTGAAATCCAGCAAACGCAGGACGTTGGATTTTTCCAGTGATGAAGTCCAGTCTTTGTATTCCTGCAAGCGACCGGCCGCATAAACACCGCCCACCAAGGCGCCCATCGAACAACCGACGACGGCCTGGATAGTGAAGCCTTCCGATACCAGCGCTTCAATCACACCAATATGCGCCAGACCACGGGCACCGCCGGAGCCAAGTACGAGTGCTATATTCCTTCCGTTACTCATGGGGCTACCTGGATTCGTATGCCGATAGGGTCAATTGCAATAAGGACTGAATTTGCGCCCGCAAACTCGCGGGCTCGGTAATTTCTGCATCGGCACCATAACGCAAAATATCCATCAATAATTCTTTGGCATTGCTATAAGGCAAACGCAATTCATAGCGCCCATCGGACAAAAAGCGGCCCTCTTGTTTGGAATGCCAGTGTTCATCGGCCACCCAGCGCGCGGCTTTTGCTGAAAATATAATCGTGGCCATACCTTTTGGCGTTCCGGAAAAAATACCGTAGCTGGAAGCAAGATGGCTATCGAGCTCCTCCTCGGTTAAATCTTTTGCCGTCTCGTCCAGCATTTTTGCATGCGAAATTCTATCGACTGAAAAACTGCGCAACCCATCGCGTTCGTGATCGTAGGCATCGAGATACCAGTTGTCACGATAATGCGTTAATCGTTGTGGCGACACCGTACGATGCGTCGCTTGATTGGTCGAGCGCGCCAGATAATCAAAACTCAGCTGCTGGCGCTCAAGTACTGCCGTTGCCACCATCCGAAAACCCGCATCATCGCGTTTACGAACGCCAGCTCCCAACACGCGAATACGTTCCAGCGGCCATCTTTTCCCTTGTGAATGTTCGGCGAGCAAACTGTCAATTCGGGTTTTCAGTGGTGCCAGCGCTTTCGCCAACACGCCGTCACTGGTGCGTGCCAATAATTGCTGCGTGGCTACGAGTGCATGCAATTCATCCGAACTTAACCACAAGCCCGGCAATTCAAAACGCTCGGCTTCTTTTTCGTTATATTGCACACCGCGCTCGGGATCAAGCTCAATCGGTGCCATTAAAACATCGCGCAAAAAAGCGATATCGCGATACAAAGTCGCGCGCGAACACTGCAAATCTTCTTGCAGTTTTTTTAGCGAAATAGGGTAACGCGCCACTTTAAGTTGGCGGTGTAAAGCGGCTCTGCGCTCATTGGAATTCATTTTCTGTGACCGGCTCTAGTTTTCGATGACGATTAGCGTGATAGTACGCAATAATTTTTCCGACAGGGGTGCCGCCATGCGTTATTTACTGATGTTTTTACTATTTGTTGCCTTTCCTGCGGCATCTGCACCCAAAGACGAGGTCCGCAAGGTCTTTGTCGGCTTCCTGGCCAAAACCAGCTTCAAGGCGGTAATTGATTCGAGCACCGGCAAATACAAAGCCAAAAGTGTTGTCGAGTTTCAGGCGCCTGATCGTTATCGCATTACCAGCGAGGGTCGACCTGCCAATCTCATAATCGGCGGCACCATGTACATGAACATGGATGGCCACTCGATGAAGATTCCTATGCCGGGACTGCAAGCCATGCTGGCGCAATATCGCAATCCCGATGTGCTCAAAGAACTGGAAGCAGGAACGACCGTGGAAAGTCTGGGAACCGAAACCATCAACAATCAGTTTGCAAAAAAATACCGTTACACGACCACCAAACCGCAAGTGACCGATAATGTTTTATGGGTTGCCAGCAACGGCGACATAATTCAGTTGGAAGCCAGCGGAACGATGAGTAAAAAACCGTTTCGCAGCTTGATTCAGTACAGCCAATTCAACAGTCCGGCCATTAAAATTTCGACGCCTTAAAAAATATTTTTTAATATTTCGAAAAAAATGTTTGCATTTGCAAAATAACAGGCGTAATGTGCGCGCCGTCGTAGTCACGCGAATAAACGAGTAGCAAAATGACTTCTTACCGACCACACATTGCAGGAAACACGAACACGCTGAAAAGCTGTGACGTCGCGTTATGCACGTGGCGGAACAAGCCGTCGCTCGAATGCGGCAGGCAGCCAGGCGGCATGTTTCCACTCAATGACAAAGCCATAGACTAGGCCACTCTTATCGGAGATCGGCCAAGCCGATCTCCCGAGCATAGCGAATGCCCTCGGGATTTTCCCGGGGGTTTTTCTTTTGGGCATTCGCAAAAGGATTTTTATAATCTCAAATATTTTGGTGCCGCCCTGAAGCATCTCGGACTCTCACCGAAGGCAGGGGCAAGCTACTCGATAGCGCTTTAGCGCTGTGTTTTGATGCTTCGACACGAGTGAGATCGGTACGAATGAGATCAGCGAAAGCTGAAAGGTTTTGGCGTTTTTCGGAGCGCCAAAAACGAAGTGCATACTCTGTTTTTCATTGCGGTACAGTTTCAAAAACTGTCCGGTGCGCCTGGCTTTGCCATCGCGTATGCCATGGGAGCAGCAGTGTATTTCGCAAGGGAATAGCTCAAGGGTAGAGCAGCGATGAATATCGTGTGTACCGGTTCGATTCCGGTTCCCTCCACTGGATAGCTCAGATGGGTAGAGCAGCAAACTCATAATTTGCGTGTCGCGGGTTCGAATCCTGCTCCAACGACCTGTTACGTCGTTTCGTTATCCAAGGGCGCAAGCCCAAAACCGAAACTGTTCCGTGTGGCATGCATGTTGAATTCAAAACATCGAATCATTCATGCGTGATGCAGCGGCGCAAGCACCGGGAGTTTGTTGGCACTTAAAGCCGCACGGCATCATTCAACTTCTTTTTCTGATTTTGATAATGCCGTTCGCCTCAAAGCGCTCGCCTATTCTTCGCGCTCGCAACGTCAGGGACAGTTTCAACTTTTCCATATCATTGCGAATGCATCCGCAGTGATTCCGCATAACACAGCGCGCGTTGCGTTGTTTGACACGATGACGAAATGCATCGTGGCGTTTCAATCGATGTGCAGCGGGCTCGACTGCATTATCGGTGCTCAATATCGAGCCACACACAATCATAAAGTACAAAGGAGGTCCGCAATGTTGATGTTTCAAAAAGTTGTAATAGGCGATGCCGAACGCGGCCTCGTCTACAAGAATCGTCGTTTCGACTACGTGCTTGCACCTGGTGTGTATCGCTTGAAAAGCTTTACTGACAGCCTGGAAGTGAATGTGCACAACATTACCGGTGTTGAATATACCGGCAAGGATGTCGAAACCCTGGTCGCCCGTTTGGGTGATCGTTTAAGCGACACTTTTATGCTCGCTGATGTTGGTGTGAAGGAAGTCGGTCTGTTGTTGAAAAATGGCAAGATCGAAGACGTACTCGCTCCCGGTTCGCGCAAGTTGTACTGGAAGGGCCATGTGACCGTTGATGTGCAGCGCGTGAGCTTGACCGAAGGCATCCAGATGGACGAAGACGTGATGCGTCGTTTACGCCAGATGGGTATGCTGGAACGTTTCGCCGTGGCGGTGAACGTGCCTACCGAATCGGTCGGCCTGTTGTTTGTCGACGGCAAGTTGTCGCGTGCAATGCAGCCTGGCGCTTATGCATTCTGGAACTTCCAGAAAAACATCAGCGCCGAAGTCATGGATTTGCGTGTGCAATCGGTTGAAGTCTCCGGTCAGGAATTATTGACCAAGGACAAAGTCTCGTTGCGCGTGAATCTGGCTGCCAGCGTGCGTGTAATCGATGCGGTAGCGGCGCGCACCAAGGTTGCCAAGTACGGTGATTATTTGTACCGCGAATTGCAATACGGTTTGCGTAAAGCGATCTCCGCTAAAACGCTGGACGAGTTGTTGGGTGACAAGGCGTCGCTCGACGCCGACATCTTTTCCTACGTGCACAAGCAAGTGAACGAGTTGGGGCTTGAAGTGCTGGGTGTGGGTGTAAAAGACATCATCTTGCCTGGCGACATGAAGGACATCTTGAACGGTGTGGTGCAAGCTGAAAAAACCGCGCAAGCCAACGTCATCCGTCGTCGTGAAGAAGCGAACGCCACCCGCTCGCTGTTGAACACAGCCAAGTTGATTGAACAAAGTGCCGTGTTGATGCGTTTGAAAGAATTGGAAGCTTTGGAAAAAGTAACCGAAAAAATCGGCCAGTTGACCGTGTTCGGTGGTTTGGATGGCGTGTTGAAGCAACTCGTCACGTTGAAAACGTAGGTCGGGCCCTGGCCCGACTTGAGCAATATCGCAATCTGTTAAGAGCGTCGGGCCGGGGCCCGACCTACACTTTAAAATAGAAACAGAAAAACACCGCCCATGGGGGCGGTGTCATAGAATGAGTGAAGGAAATTATTTATGAGTAACTCGCAATTTACATTGCTGCATGCCGAACACCATAAGCCGATCAAGGCCTGGATTACCGGTGTGCCTTTGGAAGACGAAGCACGCGCGCAATTGGTGAATATCGCAAGCCTTCCCTTCGTCGGGCCTTGGGTAGCGGTAATGCCTGACGTGCATTTAGGTAAAGGTGCCACCGTGGGTTCAGTAGTGCCGACACGTGGCGCGATTATCCCTGCTGCCGTCGGTGTTGATATTGGCTGCGGAATGGCGGCGGTGCAAACCACGCTGAAAGCAAAAGATTTGCCGGAAAGTTTGGCGATGCTGCGTTCGGATATCGAACGTAGCGTACCGGTAGGAAGTGGTCCCGGTGGTGAACATCGGAATATTCCCGACAGCATCGGAAGCCATTTGCAAAAATCCGGATTGCACGCACGCTTATTCAATATCCAAAACAAGCATCCGAAAATCCGTTTTGACAAAATCGAAAAACAAACCGGAACTCTCGGCGGTGGAAATCACTTTATCGAAATCTGTCTCGATGAAAGCGATACCGTCTGGGTGATGTTGCATTCGGGTTCGCGTGGTACCGGCAATATGATCGGAACCTACTTCATCGAACGTGCCCGTGAACAGTTGGCAAAGCGTGTGCTCGGTTTCCCTATGCCGGACAAGGACCTGGCGTTCTTCATGGAAGACGAACCCTTGTTTGACGAATATGTGGAAGCGGTGTCCTGGGCGCAGGATTACGCACGCACCAATCGTGAAGCGATGATGCAGCGTGTACTGGCTTCGATGCGTCACCGCTTGCCGCCGTTTCAACTGGGAAAGATGGCGGTCAATTGCCATCACAACTATGTGACGCGTGAACATCATGCCGGCGAGTTTTTGCTGGTAACGCGAAAAGGTGCAGTGAGTGCGCGCGCAGGCGAGTTGGGAATTATTCCCGGCAGCATGGGCGCTTGCAGCTTCATCGTGCGCGGAAAAGGTAGTGCGGAAAGTTTTCATAGCTGTAGCCATGGCGCGGGCCGTGTTATGAGTCGTACCCGGGCGCGGAAAGAAATCAGCATGGAACAACATCTGCAAGCCACTGCTCACGTGGAATGTCGTAAAGATAGCGCGGTAATCGATGAATCACCGGCGGCATACAAGGACATCGATGCGGTGATGGCAGCACAAAGCGATCTGGTAGAAGTGGTGCACCGCTTGCGTCAGGTCGTTTGTATCAAAGGTTAAAAAAGCCCGTGGGAGCGGCGTAAGCCGCGAATAACGCTGCGATAGTGTTTATTCGCGGCTTACGCCGCTCCCACGGCACATTCTCTTCTCGCGTCTTTTCCGCATTGCCTTCACAATATGCAGCATGTCGGAACCACAGCTCGAACTGAACAAGCCCATTAGCGACGAGGTCAAACAAACGACCTGTTATATGTGTGCTTGCCGCTGCGGAATTAATGTCCATATCAAAGACGGGCAAGTTCGTTATATCGAAGGCAACCCAGCACATCCGGTCAATCGCGGTGTACTTTGCGCGAAAGGTTCGGCCGGCATCATGCAGCATTACTCGCCTGCCCGACTTCGTAAACCTTTGTTGCGAGTGGGTGAACGCGGCACGGGTGATTTTAAAGAAATCGAATGGGAAGAAGCACTTTCGCTCGCCACAACATGGCTCGGTGATGCACGCGCAAAAGATCCAAACCGTTTGGCATTTTTTACCGGCCGCGATCAGTCGCAGGCATTAACCGGCTGGTGGGCGCAACAATACGGTACTGTGAACTATGCGGCGCATGGTGGTTTTTGTTCGGTCAATATGGCTGCCGGTGGTTTGTACACACTCGGCGGAAGTTTCTGGGAATTTGGTGAACCCGATTGGGATCACGCACAGATTTTCATGCTCTGGGGTGTAGCCGAAGATCACGATTCCAATCCAATTAAATTAGGGCTGGGAAAACTAAAAGCACGCGGTGCGAAAATTATCGCTATCAATCCAGTGCGCACCGGCTATGGTGCTATCGCCGATGAATGGATTGGTATTCGTCCCGGCACCGATGGGTTATTTGCATTCGCGCTAATTCACGAGTGCCTGAAAAATGATTGGGTCGATCTGGATTATCTGGTGCGTTATACCAACGCGCATTATCTGGTGATTCAAAATCCGGGCGAGGAAGATGATGGTTTGTTTGCGCGGGATGAAGCAGGGCGGATTCTCTGTGCAGTGAATGACAAACCGAACCCTCTCCCCCAGCCCCTCTCCCAGAGGGAGAGGGGAGTTGATTCCCTTCTCCCTTCGGGATCCCGCCAGGGAGTAGTTTTATCAGAAGGTGGCCGCAGGCCGGATGAGGGTACGATCACGTCATACGCCTCAGCCGATAGCACCAATATCTCACCCCGCATTATCGGCGAATACCTTCTGCCGAATGGCCGCAAGGCAACACCTGTTTTCAATCTGCTGGCAGCGCGATATCTGGACGAACAATATTCGCCGGAAAACGTCAGCGAGCGTTGCGGCATTCCCGCCGAAACCATAAAACGCATCGCGAAAGAATTAGCCGACGCTGCATTCAAATCGAATTTCTCGCTGCCCATTGCTTGGACCGATGTGCATGGCAATGAACATAAAGAAATGATCGGAAGACCTGTCGCGATGCATGCGATGCGTGGCATTTCGGCGCACAGCAATGGCTTTCATACGTGTCGCGCGCTGCATGTTTTACAAATGCTATTGGGAGCCATTGATAGTCCGGGCTCGTTCCGCTATCAACCGCCTTTCCCGCGCCCGATTCCACCGGCGAACCGACCCGGAAAAAATATCAGTGCCGATGGCAAACTCGATGCTCCGCCATTGGGCTTTGTGCATGGGCCAGAAGATTTAGTCGTTGATGAAAACGGCAATCCGCGCCGCATCGACCATGCGTATTCCTGGGCTTATCCGCTGGCTGCGCACGGCATGATGCATACCGTGATTCGTAATGCCCATGACGGCAATCCGTATCCGATTGATGTACTGATGATGTTTATGGCGAATATGAGCTGGAACTCGTCGATGAATACCAAAGAAACGATGGGCTGGCTGACCGCAAAAAATGAAAACGGTGATTATAAAATTCCGAAAATTATTTATTCTGATGCCTATTCCAGCGAGATGGTAGCGTATGCCGATTTGATTTTGCCGGACACCACGTATCTCGAACGCTTCGATGCGATATCTATGCTGGACCGTCCAATTTCCGATGCTGATTGTGCTGCTGATGCCATTCGTCATCCGGTGTTTCAACCCGATCGCGATGTACGCGGATTTCAATCAGTATTAATCGATATTGGTGCGCGTTTGAAATTACCGGCGTTGCTCAATGAATACGGCGAAGCGAAATATCGCGATTTCGAAGATTATATTTTGAACCATGAGCGTGCACCCGGTGTTGGTTTGCTGGCCGGCTGGCGTGGTGAACATGGCGAATTGCAAGGCAAGGGCCAGCCGAATCCGGATCAACTGGAACAATACAAAAAGCATGGCGGTTTCTGGCATTCGCCCGTGCCAGATAACGCCCGTTATTACAAAATGGCCAATCGCGATTACTTGCAATGGGCGACGATGAAAGGTTTTATCGTCAAACCCGATCAAGTGGTATTGCAGTTATATTCGGAAACGCTGCAAAAATTCCGTCTGGCCGCGCAAGGCCATGGTGAACACCAGCCACCGGCACAACATCGCGAGCGCGTCGAAAGATATTTCGATCCGATGCCGATTTGGTATGAGCCATTCGAGGGTGCAGAGCTGGCAGAAACGCAAAATAAAAACAACGTCACCCCGGCAAAAGCCGGGGCCCAGAAGCCCAATACGAAAGCGCTGAATCCCAACTTGCCTCACGACGACCACTTTCCGCTTTCAGCAATTACCCAACGCCCTCCCTTCATGTATCACTCATGGGGTTCGCAAAACGCCTGGCTGCGACAAATCGCTACCAGCAACTATTTGTATCTGCATCCCGATACCGCAAGTAAATATCAAATAGCAGATCTCGATTGGGTGCATGTGGATTCGCATCAGGGCCGCATTACCGTGCAATGTAAATTCGCGACCAATATGCAGCCCGATACCGTCTGGACCTGGAATGCCATCGGCAAACGCAAAGGCGCCTGGGCGTTGGCAAAAAATGCACCCGAATCAAGCAAGGGTTTTTTGATTAATCATTTGATCTCCGACATCACGCCGAAAGGTGATTACGCGAATGCCGATCCGGTCACCGGGCAGGCAGCCTGGTTTGATCTACGGGTTCGTATCGAGAAAGCTGAGGCGCAAACGGAAAGTTCACCGCGTTTCAAGGATTTGGATTTCAAGGCGGCAGAAAATTCGCCCCTGCGCTACGGCGAAAATTTCAGGAAAGCCAAATGACGATGCTGCCGCCGCCATCAAAAAAGAAACTCGGCTTGGTGATCGATCTGGACACCTGCGTCGGCTGCCATGCCTGCGCAGTGGCCTGCAAAGAATGGAATGCCGGCGGCATGGCGGCACCGTTGACCGATGAAAATCCGTATGGTGCCGACCCGCATGGCGTCTGGTTTAATCGTGTGCATAGCTACACGATTGACGCACTGAACGACCAGCCAGAAACCACTCTGCATTTTCCGCGATCGTGCCTGCATTGCGAACAAGCCCCTTGCGTTACCGTTTGCCCAACCGGCGCCAGTTACAAACGTGCCGAAGACGGTATTGTTTTAATCGATGAAGACAAATGCATCGGTTGCAAATTATGTTCCTGGGCCTGCCCTTATGGCGCCCGCGAATATTCGCAAGTGGAAGGCGTGATGAAAAAATGCACGCTCTGTGTTGATCGAATTTATAACGAAAATATTCCGGAAGAATCGCGGCAACCTGCTTGCGTGCAAGCTTGCCCTACTCGTGCCCGACATTATGGTGATCTGGGCGATGAAGAATCTGATATTTTCAAACTGGTAAAAGATCGTGGCGGCATGGCATTAATGCCCGAGCTTGGTTATGAACCGGTGAATCGTTATTTGCCGCAACGCGAACGCCGCATTGGACAAAAACAAGCAAACATCAAGGAAGAAACATTGGATACCGAAAAATTGTCGCCGATGCTGCGCTGGCTTGATCGTGTATTGAGCCGATAGGACGACTGCCGATATGCATCCCGCCTTTTCCGTCATCTTTTTCACCACGCTTTCGGGCATGGGGTATGGCCTATGGTTTTTCATCAGTTACCAATCTGTCATTGCAGGTTCCGAATACGCAAAAAACACGACTTCGGGATTGCTGATGGGATTTATTCTGGTATCTGCAGGCTTGCTGAGCTCCACGTTGCATCTGGGAAAACCATTGCGTGCCTGGCGCGCGTTTAGCCAATGGCGTACAAGCTGGCTTTCACGCGAAGGCATTTTGGCCATTGCGTGTTTCGTGCCCGCAACGGTCTGGATTGTGCAATCGTATTTACAAGGTGATTTTATTTCGTACCCGGTGTTAGCGATATTTCTAGCGCTGCTGTCTGCCGCTACCGTTGCCAGCACCGCGATGATTTACGCCAGCCTGAAACCGATTCCGGCTTGGCAGCACGATTATGTCGTGCCGGTTTATTTGATATTCGCGTTGTTGACCGGCGGATTGCTGGGAGCCGCACTTGCTCCGGCACAGCCAAGAAGCAGTGTCGAATTACTGAGTTTCGCTTTTATCCTGCTAGCCATCTTGTTGGCGGTACTGAAAAAACGTTACTGGAAAGATATCGACTCGCAAACCCTGCCATCGCGCGCTTCGGCACTTGGCCTAAAACCCGATCAGGTCGTCAGTGTATTTGAACGCCCGCATACCGAGGCCAATTACTTAACAAAAGAAATGGGATTTGTATTGGCCCGCAAGCATTCTAAAAAACTGCGTATGATCGCCATCATTTTATTTGCCTGGCTGCCAATATTGTTTTGCACAGCGGCATTGATGCTTCCGCAGATATTCACCGCTTATCTGATGCTAGCTGCCGTACTTTGCGCCTACTCGGGAGCAGTCGTCGAACGCTGGCTATTTTTTGCCGAAGCAAAACACGCAGTGATGCTGTATTACTGAGCTTTCTTTTTCGTCGGGATACGTAGCCCGGGTCACGCTACACCGACCCGGGTAAATCTGCGAAATTCTAGAACTTCTATTTACCAAAATTAACCCATCGTTCAATCAATATTTCTATATGCGATTCCACGAATTCCCGGGTCGGTGTAGCGTGACCCGAGCTACGTAATCGTAGGAGCACTCACGAGTGCGATTACAGATTGCGGCAATTTTTGCTCTTCTTATAGGTGTTTACCAACACCATCAAAATTGTCGCAGGTTTATCGCGCTCGTGAGCGCTCCTACGGTAGCTGGATGAAATTCTACGAACCGCGATTTTTCAATAGGGACTCAACCACACCCGGATCCGCAAGCGTCGAAATATCACCCAGTTCTTCCGGTTTATTTTCGGCAATTTTCCGCAGGATACGGCGCATGATTTTTCCCGAGCGGGTCTTGGGCAATCCCGGTGCCCATTGAATTACATCGGGCAAGGCAATTGCGCCGATTTCATCCCGCACTTTTTGTGCGATAGCTTTACGCAGTATTTCGCTTTCAGCGACGCCGACATTCAAGGTAACAAAAGCATAAATCGCCTGGCCCTTGATGTCGTGATCGAACCCCACGACTGCTGCTTCAGCAACATCGGCGTGTGCGACCAAGGCACTTTCCACTTCGGCGGTGCCGATGCGATGGCCGGACACATTGATCACGTCATCGACACGACCGGTGATCCAGTAATAGCCGTCTTCATCGCGACGACAACCGTCACCGGTAAAATATTTTCCGGGGTAGGTTTTAAAATAGGTTTCAATAAAGCGTTGGTGGTCGCCATATACAGTTCGCATTTGGCCGGGCCATGAACCCAGTAAAACCAGATTGCCTGATGTTGCACCTTCAAGAATATTTCCGTGTGCATCGACAAGAGCGGGCTTCACACCAAACATTGGCGTCGTGGCCGAGCCGGGTTTCAAATCGGTTGCGCCGGGTAGCGGTGAAATTAAAATACCGCCGGTTTCAGTTTGCCACCAGGTATCGACAATCGGACAACGCGAATCGCCGACAACGCGGTGATACCAACGCCAGGCCTCCGGATTGATCGGCTCACCAACCGTGCCGAGCAAACGCAAACTTTTTCGCGATGTTTTGGTAACGAATTCATCGCCCTGACTCATCAATGCACGAATGGCTGTTGGCGCAGTATAGAAAATACTAACCTGATGTTTATCGATCACTTGCCAGCAACGCGATGCATTGGGATAGGTGGGCACGCCTTCAAACATTAAACTAGTCGCGCCATTGGCAAGCGGCCCGTATAAAAAATAACTGTGGCCGGTAATCCAGCCAACATCCGCAGTACACCAGAAAATATCCTTGTCCTGTAAATCAAATACCGCTTCATGCGTAAAGCTGACATAAACCAGATAGCCACCAGTAGTATGCAAAACACCTTTCGGCTTTCCGGTTGAACCGGAGGTATAAAGAATGAAGAGCGGATCTTCGGCACTCATGCGCGCTGCTTCGCAATGCTCGGGTTGCGAATTCACCACGGCGGCGAACCAGCGGTCACGCGGCATTTGCATTTCGACGATGCCAGCCGTGTGTTTCACTACGAGCACGGTTTCGACACAGGTCGTGCCCGGTTTTTTCAAGGCAAGATCGACATTGTGTTTAAGCGGAATTTTTTTACCCGCACGGATGCCTTCGTCAGCGGTAATGATTAATTTAGATTGGCAATCTTCAATACGACCCGCTAAAGATTCCGGCGAAAAACCGCCGAACACGACGTTATGCACGGCACCGATGCGGGCACAGGCCAGCATGGCAATGGCCGCTTCGGGAATCATCGGTAGATAAATCGTTACGCGGTCACCTTTGCCGATGCCGAGATTCTTCAGCGCATTGGCGCACTGGCAAACGCGGGCATGTAATTGCCGATAACTTATGTGCTGCGCGGTAACCGATGGAGCATCGGCTTCCCAGATAATCGCAGTCTTGTTGCCGTTTTTTTCAAGATGCCGGTCGAGGCAGTTTTCGGCAACATTTAATTCACCGTCTTCAAACCAGCGGATATGGAAATCTTTCAATTCAAAACTGGTGTTTTGAATTTTTGTCGGCTTCTTTTGCCAATGCAGACGCTCGGAAATTTTTCCCCAGAATTGATCGGGGGTTTCGATGGATTCTGCATAAAGTTTTTCGTAATCGTCGCGCGTGTAACGAGACTGTTTCGCGAAATCCGGCGAGACTTGAAATAGGTCGAACATAAGCACCTCTTTAAGCAAGACGGTTAGTGTGCGACGAAATGACTGTTTTTGCGAGCGTGGCCATTTTCAAAATCGTGGGAGCGGCG
>JAYSQD010000145.1:0-1015 GCA_043721835.1 Arenimonas sp.
GGCAGCATCTTGCAGAATCTGCGGGCCTTCGTTCCAAATATCACGGCCTTCGTTACGCGCCATTACCATGGTTTCTAGCGCCACACGATTGGCCACCGCGCCCGCCTGAATGCCTTTTGGATGGCCGATTGTACCGCCACCAAACTGCAATATGACGTCATCGCCAAGATAAGTTAATAATTGATGCATCTGGCCTGCGTGAATACCGCCAGAAGCCACTGGCATGCACTTGTTGAGCGAAGCCCAGTCTTGTTCAAAAAATAAACCATGCTCTAAATTTTGCAGCGTATGGTCGTCTAGCAGCGTGTCATAAAAGCCTTTAATCATGGCTGGGTCACCCTCCAGCTTGCCCACCACCGTACCAGCGTGAATGTGATCCACTCCTGCCATACGCATCCATTTACAAATCACGCGGAAGTTCATACCGTGATTTTTTTGGCGCGAATAAGTCGAATTGCCCGCGCGGTGCAAATGCAAAATCATGTCATTAGCCCGAGCCCACAGCGCCATGCTTTGAATCGCCGTATAACCAATCACAAGGTCAATCATAATGATGACGCTACCTAATTCTTTGGCGAATTCGGCGCGTCGATACATTTCTTCCATGGTACCCGCGGTCACATTCAAATAATGACCTTTTACCTCACCAGTGGCCGCTGATGCCTTGTTTACAGCATCCATGCAATATAGAAAACGGTCGCGCCAGTGCATAAAGGCTTGCGAGTTAATGTTCTCGTCATCCTTCATAAAGTCTAAACCACCTTTGAGGCCTTCGTACACCACGCGGCCATAATTGCGGCCAGATAAGCCCAATTTAGGTTTAGTCGTCGCACCTAATAGTGGACGGCCGAATTTATCTAAGCGTTCGCGTTCAACAATCACGCCAGTGGCAGGGCCTTGAAAAGTCTTGAGATACGCCACGGGAATGCGCATATCTTCCAAACGCAAGGCTTTCACCGCCTTCATGCCGAACACGTTGCCGATAATCGAGGCGGTCAAGTTAGCGATGGAGCCG
>JAYSQD010000146.1:0-26714 GCA_043721835.1 Arenimonas sp.
TGGCGCGCCCGACAGGAATCGAACCTGTAACCGCCGGCTTAGAAGGCCGGTGCTCTATCCGGTTGAGCTACGGGCGCTCAACCCTGATTTTGGCACGAATACTTCATTAAAGCTGCGGTTCAACAGTTGGTCGGGGTAGAGAGATTCGAACTCCCGACATCCTGCTCCCAAAGCAGGCGCGCTACCAGACTGCGCTATACCCCGATAAAACCTGTTGAACTGTAATGACACTTATAGCATCAGTTTGAAGGTGGCTGCTGAACGCAACTTACTTTTTTGCTGATTTTGGCGCGCCCGGAAGGATTCGAACCTCCGACCCCCAAGTTCGTAGCCTGGTGCTCTATCCAACTGAGCTACGGGCGCAGAAGCGGAATTATGAAGGCCAGGCAATTATTCGTCAACCATGCGGCTCTACAAAATACGCTTATCGGTATAAATCGATAATTTAGATCGTGAATAAAATCTGCCTACAGGTATTCTTACTATTAGGTTATAGCTTAAGTTTTTTAGCCTTGCGTAACCACACTTAATATCGGAAACGCCTTTGCAATAAGCTTCCTTGAATATAATCACGCTTTGACCCTTCAAAGTACTAGCGCTATGCATTTTCTAGAAAACTTATCGGTACTACTTTCTTTTTAAGGTTTTGCTGGCATTGGTATTTACTTTGACAATAGCAAGCGTCTCGACACAAACATGCGCGATTCCAGGTAATGATGCGCCAGCCACCGCCGTTACCGGGATCGTTAATGGCTATTTTCCGGCCGCTGGCACGGGGCTAGCAGTGTTTAAATTGGTGCTCGTAATGCATTAGGCGCGGCAACGTCCATTGAGGTGGGTGACTTATTGCTGATTATTCAAATGCAGGGTGCCGATATCGCTAACAAAAACAACAAAACCTATGGTGATGGCCTTGGCGACAGCGCCCATTACGTCGGTGTTTTTTAAACAATGGCAATTTAATTGCGGGTCGTTATGAATATGCCTTCGCCACCTCGGCCAGCGCTTGCAGCTGTAGGCTAACGTTCGGCTCGGGCCTTGCAAAATACTTATGCTAATGGCACCAGTCAACTTCCAAGTGATCCGTGCTCCGCAATACCCAACACTGAGCATCGGTGGCCGCGGATTAACGGCGGCAGCTTGGGTCGGGAATTCCGCCATAGATGTCGCAGGCCTGTTAACGCTTGGGAACAGACACAAAGTGGTTCAAGCACCGACATAGCAATGACCGCCATTGACGGCCGTGGCGGTAATTCAAGCCAAGGTGCGGACAATCCCGAACAAGATGGCCCCTGCGACGTTGGTGGTGGTGGTGGCGTTATTTATGTCAGTTCCGGAGCTGTAGGTACCACCTCGGCTAGGCTTTCTGGCGGAATTTTGACAACACAAAGTGTTAACCCCGGTGACCCGCCTTCTGGTGACCTCGCTCGTTACTACGCGCGCGCCGGTTTTGATGGCTTATCCGGAAACATTTCGGTACCGATTACCAGCACTGGCGCTCATGCCGCTGCTGCCTGTTTGCCGATATTGGCGGTGTCAAAATCGACTTCAACAGCTAGCATCACCGCATGTGGTGCAACAACGGCTAACTATTCGATCAATGTGCAGATCCAATTTCTTGGGTGGTCGGCACGCTTCAATCTCCGGGTTATGTGATTACTACTTTACCCGCAGGTGGTAATTTAAGTTTATCGCTAACAGCGGCTGGCTTTTAATTGCCTCAATACACGATTTTTATAAAGAGGCCTTGTGGCCTCTTTTTTATTGAAAGCGCTTTACAAATTTTATTCATTAAGTATTCCCCCGCATTTATTCTGCTAGGCTAAGTGCATATTTATTTTCTAAGATTTTCCACATGTCGCATCAAATAAAAACCATTTTAAAAGTCATTGCATTCTTGATGCTCGGCTTTACACTCAACTACGCCATGAGTATATTCGCGGCACCTAATAATAATGGCACTGCAATATTGACAGGCATTTTTCTTACTACATTCGGCATCGCAATCGCTAAATTTTCAATGGAACTGGTGATATTACCGCTAGCGGCAATCAGTTTTATTTGGCGGGCGATTACAAGCGAAAAACCACAGAGCGCAACGAATCAGAAACGGGATTTAATTGATCGTTTTGGGCGTGCGGTGTTCGTGTTGATATACGTTTTGATTTCCACATTGACCGGCATCTATATTGGTGCGCGATCAGGCGGCATGGGCTGGCTTGCTACTGCCACCATGTTCTGTTTCGCAGGCACGCTGATTGTCCTGCTTGTACCTCAGAATTTGATATGGGGAACCGATGGCGGCAATGCAACACAAGGTATGAGTAAAGCGGAAAAGACTGATTACCAGATAGCCAGAAACAATGGCGACCCCACCATACTTTTCACCGACAAGATCGTAAAACAAGTGACTGGTGCTCTTGGCGTTGCATCAAACGTTGATGAAAATAAAAGCGGGCCGTAAGTCATCCTCAGGTCTGCCAAGAGACACAGTATAAGAATTTTTTATTTCTCGCATTGCAAGCGTATTTGGCGGCATGATAACGCCATCTAAAAAAGGAAAACTGCCATGAGCACTGCCCTGCCCCAACAAAATAAGCAGTGGATATACAGCAAGCGGCCAGCGGGACGAGTTAGCGCCGAGCATTACACACTGCAGTCAGTAGCGGTGCCAGAAATTCTCTCGCAAAACGAAGTGCTGATTGCAGCAAAATATTTTAGCGTCGATCCTTACATGCGTATTCAACAAGCGCAGCGTGACACCTATGATGTACCGCATCCACTCGGTATCGTGCAGCAAGGTAGCGTGATCGGCACGATAGTAGCGAGCGCAACTGAAAAATTTAAAGTCGGCGACTGGGTGTCCACTTACAGTGGATGGCAAACCTTTGCCGTCTGCCATGCAAGCGAATGCCAGAAATTGAACCCCGAACAAGCGCCAGTGACGACTGCACTAGGGGTATTAGGCATGCCCGGACGCACCGCCTGGTTTGGTTTGATGGAAGCCGGAAGACCTAGGCCAGGCGATACACTTGTTGTCTCTGGTGCGGCGGGCGCCGTCGGTTCACTGGTAGCACAATTCGGGAAAAAAGCGGGCTGCAAAGTCGTCGGTATTGCTGGTGGCAACGACAAGTGTCGTTATTTGTTGGACACATTAAAACTCGATGCCGCCATCGACTACCGTGCTTATAAAACCAGCGAAGAACTTGCTACGGCAGTTCAAAACGCGACCGGCGGTGTCGATATTTATTTCGATAATGTGGGCGGCTGGATTACCGATGCCGTTATTCCGCTCATCAAACTACGCGCACGCATTATTATTTGCGGCACCATTGCACAATACGACGGAGGGCTCGACAAACCCGATCTTGCACCTCGTTTCTTGCAACACATGCTATTTAAACGCGCCGGCATTCAAGGCATTCTTGCCCGCGATTACACCCACCGCATGGATGAAATGCGAGCTGTAGTTTCACCTTGGCTAAAGTCAGGCGAAATATTTTTACCCGAAACTATCATGCATGGCTTTGAACAATTACCCGTAGCGCTAGCTGCATTGTTTGAAGGAACAAACACCGGCAAGATGATTGTGAGCGTTGAATAAAATTTTTAGTTGTCGCCATTGCCTTCGCGCAAACCACACTTGAGCTTGCTAAGGGCTCGCCATAAGCACTTTATTGAAACCGTAAGTGGAACCGCCCGCTTTTGGCGATTCCACCAATTTCCGGGTAAGCTTTTTTGTGGATACCCTTAAACGAAATCCACCCCATATCAATATTTTTTAATTACGACTCAGGGCGGCTACAAAATGGCATGAAATCAATCTTGATCGCGCGCTTGATACCGACAATGAAACCACCCGCTGGCCACACATTGATTGACGCTGCCGAAAACACTGGCGAATCACAGAAAGATGAAGCGCAAGAGTTAGATGGCGAAGCAGAGAAAAATCGCGACCTACAATAAGCTCTGTTTTACAAGTCGATGATCAACCGATTTAAATTACCCTACAAACTGCGTGTTGAGGAGTAGAAAAATTCCAGCCCCTCAACACTCCTCTAGTCAAAGGCAAACAATGAATACCTGTTAATTCTTTTTGTCACTGCCTGTCTTTTTGACAGCGGCTTTCTTGCTATCTTTATGTCGGCCTGTCTTTAAACTAGGAGCACCATCAAGTGCTGCCGAAAACAAGGCGTCTGACATTTTACTCAATGCTGCAATACCCGCTCGCAAAACCTCACTCTTCTTCGCAGGCCGACCCATGCGAATACTGCGTAGTTTCAGATCGATTAAGGCAATGTATTCATTCTTTGGAATGGTAAAACTATCGCGGACCAGTTTTATTTTTTGTTTGTCCGATGACGATGTCACAACGCCTACATTTTTCGCTGGCGATAATGCATCACGAGATTCTGGCGCTAACTGTTTAATTGGTTTTTCAGTTTTCGCCGCTTTCAACCCTGTTGCTTTGGGGCTTACTGCCGAAGATTTGGGCGTTTTTTGTTTGGACTTGGAACTGGATTTGCGAGTAGCCATATGAAGCTCCTAAATAAACCGTATAAACCGTATATCTAGTTTTCACCTGCGCGCAACCAAAGGGCATTTAACCGGCAAAGCAACCATCGCAATAAACCAAAGCATATTGGCTTAAGTCGACTGTGGGCTAAAACCAATTAACATGTCCGCAATTGGAGTTTTAAAAGCTGAAATATGTTCTCCGTATTAAACACTCTCGCAACTGATACAGGTCTTGGTCAAAACATGAGGGATAATTTGTTAAACGATATATAGCTAGCGTGAAGCCATCGACCACCCGATTCTGTCATTGGTGTGAATATGAATTCAAGGATTGTGTCGGCCTAGATTCTTTGCAAAAAAAAGGGAGCCAAACTCCCCTTTTTTTAATTTTCTAATTAAAAATCTTATTTCAAACTAACATCATCAACCAAAAATGACGTAGCTGTAGTGGTCCCTTCAACACCTTCAAAGTAGATCTGAACTGTTTGCCCTTTGTAAGCGCTCAGATCAAAACTGCGTTGAACATACGCCGTTCCATTGTCGAGATTTGAGTATGTTTTAAGCGTGCTTAACACCGCGCCATTAGAGTTGCGAACTTGTACTTTCAGAGTATCGAAGGCCGATGTCGTTGTGGTCTCACTGCTGACAACTTTCAACCAGAAATTCAACGTCGCCGTACTTGCCGCCGATGGAACGCTGACAGTTTGCAGCATCGTGTCGGTGTGAGTCGCACCATAACCGTTCATCCAGGCTTTCCAGCTTCCCGTGCGCGCTGCTTGCCCGGTGCCATTGTTAATCACGCCAGTGCTTGCCGTCCAAACAGTATTGCCTGATTCAAAACCACCGTTTGTAATTGGCTCGGTAGTGACGCTCCCCATCGTGTAATTGAGCGTTAACGTGTATGGCCTAGTCGTACTCGAACCCGAATATGAAATTACTTTTGCATAAACCGTGGCCGCACTTGCGCCATTGGTATAAGTCAATGTTTCGGTACTGGTACTGCCTGCCGAAGACTTCAATGCAACATCACTAGCGTTAACCAGAGCCAGATCGTAGTCAGTTGCGCTCGGCCCCACCATATCAATTTTTATGGTCTCGCCAGCCGCTAATGACAGTGCAAAAAAATCTTTATCAGTCGTATTGCCCATAGTGCCAACGATGGCGTTATAGCTGCGACTAACGTTGTTTGCAGCGGTAACGGAACCATTGGATTCAGTTTCATTGAACTGTGCCGAGGTGATATTGCTGACTGTAAAACTCACCGCACTTGACGTAGTAGAGTTGCCGGCGGCATCTAAAGCTTTTGCCGTCAAACTATGGCTACCATTAGTCAATGTTGTTGAATTTAGTGCAAGTGAATACGGGCTGCTGGCATCGGCACTATATAAAACACCATCAATATAAAATTCAACACTGGTAACCCCCACATTGTCACTGGCTGTCGCCCCCAAGGTGATGGAGCCGTTGCTACCGGTTTCCGATGCCGACACTATCGGTGCCGTGGTATCTGCAGTCAAATTATTCACGCTGAATGCGAAGGCCGTTGACGTTGTGCTATTGCCCGCTGCATCAAACGCTTTCGCGGTCAGATTATGCGAGCCATTCGTCAGACTTGTTGAACTCAAGGCTAAAGAATAAGGCGAACTGGCGTCGGAACCTTTCAATACGCCATCGACATAAAACTCGACGTTCGTGACACCCACATTGTCGCTAGCACTTGCTGAGAGGGTAATGATGCCACTGCTGCCGGTTTCCGATGCTGACACCGTCGGTGCCGTGGTATCGCCGGAACCTGCTCCTTGGTTCACCCAAACAGGAGCAGACCAGAGGCGATCGCCATCGGCTTCAGTAACCACACTGTAGTAAAAATGCGCACCTGTGCTCGGAGTAATCGTGGTTGAACCAGCGCCTTCAAACAATTGTGTCACGGTACCGTTACGGCCCGGAACACCTTCAAAAAATTGCACGCGCGATGCCGTGCCGCCAACGGTGCTGGCATAGTTGGCAGTCAATATCAGGCTGCCACTATTGCTAATGGTTTGACCCATCAACTGGCCATTGGCAGTCAGCACGAGCTGTGCGTTTTTGTCTTCCGAGGCAAAGGTACGACGCGCTTTAAGTGCATCTAGGAAATTGGCTTGATTCAAAGTCACGCCATTAGATAATAAAACGCCAGTGCGATTACGGAAACTCAAACCCCAGTTGGCGCAATGGTTATCTTGATTGGTTGCCGGGGCGACTTTATAGCCTCGCTCTAACAAGGTATTCCATGCACTGGTGTAAGTGCTGCGGCTGGTTTCTGTTTCCGTTGTATTAGTTGAAAATGCAGAACTATTCAATACTTCTGCAAGCACCATTACGTCTGCGCCATTCGCGTCATACGCCATACCGGTGCCGTCGATTGCAAACTGACTGCTAGACGGATGATTGAATTGACCGATCCAACCACGTTGCTTCATTACCGAATACAGATTGCCATAGTCAGACTTAATGGTCGCCACGCTGCCAATCAACTGACCACCGGCATTGTATTCCCAGCTCGATAGTGCATCCGGATTGATGATGTTTAGATGTCCGCCATTACTGATAACACCCCACTCATTACCATACAACGCAAGAAAATCTGGGTGCGCAGTGTTATAGGCATTAGCAGCAGAAAGGCCTAAAGCAAAAAGATTATTTGCCGTCGCAGGGCTTGCCGCAGTATTGGTTCCGGTCGAGCCGTCGTACATATGGTTATGTTCGGACGTCAGCAAAAAATTACCGCCGGCTTGCGTTTGCATCATCGTGTAAGCATCGGTTGGGCCATACGTACCAGCCTGAGGCGACTCGGCACCACCACAACTAGCGACTGGCGTACCACCATCACTATGATTGGTTTGGCTATGCAAGTTGCCGTAATAGATCGTGTACGGGAGTGTGCTGGCACCTATGGATTTGATACCCAGCATCGACTTACCACGTGCTTTTAAGCCGTGCGGCAAGCCGGTAAATGCAGACATTTTTGGCGAGGCAATATTGCCAAGGCGAACATCATAACGCTGCTCAACCAACTCATCCCGACCCAATGCAAACGATCGCTTGGCGCGTTCCAAACGCGTTAGATTTTTTTCATCCTCAAGCATTACCGAAGGCACTGCACGTAAACGCAAGGTATAAAAACCTGCTTTAAGTACACCACCTTTGCTATCACGTCCGTTCCAGTTTAAACGGTAATTACCACGACCATCCACCAGTGGGATTTCACCCAGCCAGCGTTGAACGACTTCGCCTTGTGGCGACACCACATCAAGCTGCCAAGTACTTATGGTCGGATAAACACCCGCTGGAAAATCAAAGCTCACCGCAATTGGGAATTGCCCCACTGCATTGGCTTGAAACGCCGCGGTAATCTTGGCGTCGAATTCATAGTGATCAGGCAGACGAACTAAACCGTCATTGTGGCTACCGGCAGCAGATGCTGACATCGCCGCAGAGAGATATAAGGGCAAAGTCAAACGGCGTGGCCATAAAGAATGTGACAAATGGTATCCCCTGAAAAAATTAATTTGTGTTGTTGCAACACAAAAAGAATGGCTAGACGTTTACCTAACCGTGATGTGTGACGCGATTATGCGAGTCAATGGTTACAAAAATTGAACAGATAGATGACAAGCCAAAGCTTTTTCTATGCTGCACAGCAACATAGATGGCAATATTTTTAACACCATTGCAGTTTTGTATGGGTATAGCTAAATAAAGATCGAGTTATCAGATAATGATTTTTTCCGACGGGAAGTGACTCAATCTTCTCAATTGCTGAGCTTCGCAATATATTCGCACTGTGCGCGCAAGCGCACGGACATTCCGATATTTCAAAGCTATCGTGCTAACTAAGCAGCTTAAAAATACAGCTTATCTCAGCACAATATATTTTCGGGATCACTTATGAATATGAATTCTGGTACAAAAAATTTAAATATCACTGTTGAAGATGAAATCAATAAGAATCTTGAAAATAAATCAGACGATATTAGCAATGAAGAACTCGTCAATTATCAGGATGACGGATCCATCAATCTGGATGATGCAATCGACGATGACAATGAAAATCCTGTTAGCCAAACCCTAATCGATGCTGCCGAAAATATCGGTCCGGAAGAAATCCGCGATAGCCAAGAACTGGAAGGCGAAGCACAAGAAAGCAAAGACCGCGTCGGCAGCCTAAGTCCGCTTTATAAAGAATCTTGATTCATCGCGATAGCAAGACACAAATTAAAAACCCACACCGCATTGAATACGTGTAGGGTGCAACCGACCGCTTTTGGCGATTCCGGAATAGATTGCGAGTTCATTTCGGTTGGCTTGGTGGATACCGCATAGAGCGCGGGATCCACCCTACTGTTTTTTTCAGCATCGCCGATTGCGGTTTATTGTTTTTGCCTGTATCCCACTGTCAATAATACCGGCACATCGAACGCTTCATTGGGCGAGGCCAGGCCTGCGTTGGAAAAATGTTTGTAAGACAAACTGAGTAGCCAGTCTTTGTCCTTGCCAAACCATAGCCCAGCACCGATCTGCGCTTGAAAGGCAAAATTTCTGCCTTGCTCGCGGTCACCAAGATTTCGGTTGCTCAGCCAAGTAGGCCCCAAGGCGCGCACGAAAAACATGGGGCGCACAGCACCATTGCCTTTGCCGTAAAGATTTAATTGCGGGAAAATCGACACCGCCTGCACATGCTCGTTGAACCTGGCATTGGTATGGATATCGGTATAGCCAACGCCAATGACAATTTCCTGACGTTCACTGCGCGCATGCTGATAAAAAACCAGATCAGCACCCGCCATGCGATTGTCTTGTTCGGAATTGGATTGTTGCCCACCACCCGCATTGACCAACCAGATCAAGTCATTGGCACGGGCAGTGTTCGAAACCAGTAAACCCATAACCAATATGCAAGCGATGACAAAGCGAGAAGAAATCATGATGATTACCGAAGAAGAGACGCTTGAGTCTGCATTCTAGTAGCAGGGTTTACAAGGTTTGCTTTACCGCAACCCTTGATCAATGCATAGGGTGCGCTTCAAGCGCACCTTTCCGGATGCATCTCACGAGATAAATGCAAGCATCAGATCGTCGTCATTTATGATCACGCAAAAATCCATCGACCAGGCATTACATCACTTCGCACAAACATCCAGAACACATCCACGCAACCAGCGATGCGCCGTATCGGCATCCATGCGCGGGTGCCAGAGCATCGACACTGTAAACTCTGGCGTGGAAATAGGAAGTGAAAAACTATGCATTCCGCTACGCAAGTTTTCGGTATGCCGTTCGGGAACCGTTGCAATCAAGTTAGAGCCACGAGCGAGAGCAAGCGCGGCGGAAAAACCGGAAACAATCGTCGTGATCTCACGCTGCAATCCCAGCGCTTCCAATGCTTCATCCACCTGGCTTTTTTCAAAACCTTTTCGCGAAACAAGAATGTGCTTGCCAGATGCATAGCGTGCGGGCGTGATTTTGCTTTTTCCCAACGCATGCCGCATTTGCACAACACCCACTAAGCGATCGCGAAATAAGGCACGCGTACGAAGCTCGGGACCTGTTGTTTCATCGACAACACCCGTTTCCAGATCCACACTTCCGTCACGAAGTGCCGAGCTATCTTTATTTAATTTCTGCACGAAGCAAATCCGCACACCGGGCGCTTCATCGTGAATACGCGCAATAAGCTTCGGCCCAAAGTTTTCCACAAAGCCGTCACTGGTTCGCAGCGTGAATGTCCGAACAAGCTGTTTGAGTTTCAGCATCTGCGCTGGACGCAAAACCGATTGCGAATCCTGCACGAGCTGGGCGACTTGCTCGCGGAGTTCCAGCGCCCGAGGTGTTGGAACGAGTCCGCGCCCTGCCCTGACCAACAAGGGATCACCCATCGTCTCGCGCAATCGCGCCAATGCTCGACTCATGGCAGAGGGGCTCAGTCGCAGACGTTTAGCTGCTCGCACAACACTGCCTTCCGCAAGCAACACGTCCAGCGTAAATAGCAAATTAAGATCGGGGCGCGGCATGCGTAAAACCTAACACGGTTTAGCCGTTATGTGGCGTTAAATGCACTTATAAAATGCAAACGATGCGTCTTCCGCCCTATCAAAAACGGGAATACGCTGTTGATAAGCATCTTGAAATATCATAAAAAATGAACTCAATATCTAAGCCGGACAAATCAGCAAGCGATAGCAATGTAGAACAAGCAGCGTCGATCAGATGGGCGCTTGCCAGTCTATCGCTATCAATGTTGCTGTCATCGCTGGGCACCAGCATTGCCAATGTTGGCTTGCCGATCTTGGCGGCGGCATTCCACGCAAGCTTTCAGCAAGTGCAATGGGTCGTGCTCGCTTATCTGCTCGCTATCACCACCCTTATCGTCGGCGTTGGGCGCTTGGGTGATGTGATAGATCGCCGACGTTTGATGCTAATAGGCATTTTTATTTTCACGGCTGCCTCGGTTCTGTGTGGCATCGCGCCTTCACTCTGGCTGCTGATTACTGCGCGTGCAGCACAAGGTTTGGGAGCCGCGATCATGATGGCGCTCACACTTGCTTTAGTAGGTGAAACCGTTTCGAAAGAAAAAACCGGAAGCGCGATGGGACTGCTCGGCACGATGTCCGCGATTGGCACTGCGCTCGGCCCAGCATTCGGTGGCTTGTTGATTGCCGGTTTCGGATGGCGATCTATCTTCTTCATCAATCTACCGCTAGGGATCCTGACATTTCTTCTCGCTTATTTTCATCTGCCCGCAGAGCGCCAAAGCCCGACAGCAAAGCGAATAAATTTCGACATAGCGGGAATGCTGCTGCTCGCTCTAACGCTCGCCGCTTACGCACTCGCCATGACTATTCGACAACACAAGAGCAACGACAATTTCGGTTTGTACAACGTGGCGCTAATGTCGATAGCTATTTTAGGCTTGTTCTTTTTTTTATTTGTCGAAACGAAAGCCAAGTCACCATTGATTCGATTGTCGATGTTCCGTAATCCCCTGCAAAGCGCAGGCTTTGCGATGAGCGCCATCGTAACAACCGTTGTAATGGCAACGCTGGTAGTCGGTCCGTTTTATCTATCTGGCGCGCTTGCACTCAATGCTGCAAGTGTCGGGCTTGTGATGTCATCGGGCCCGATTGTAGCTGCACTCACGGGCGTACCTGCTGGTCGCGTTGTGGACAGATTGGGCGCACACCGCACAAGTATCGCAGGGCTTATCGCAATGGTAACAGGCTCGTTTTTTTTCTCGATAGTGTCTGCCAAGTTTGGCATTGCGGGATATATCACCCCGCTTGTCGTCATCACCGCCGGTTATGCGCTCTTCCAAACTGCCAATAATACGTCCGTCATGACGAATATCCCGCCAGATCAAAGAGGTGTCGTTTCCGGCATGCTAAACCTCTCGCGAAATCTTGGTCTTATCACTGGCGCTTCCCTGATGGGCGCCGTATTTGCATTCGCAACGAATTCCAACGACATCACGACAGCAAGTCCGCATGCTGTTGCAAGTGGCATGCAGATGACGTTTTTGTTTGCGGTGATTTTAATTGCCTTTGCACTAGCGATTGCCGTGGGTAGTCGCAAGCTGGCAACGAAAGTTTTATCGCAATCCGTTTGAAGACTTGGATCGGGTTTAAAAACACACCCGACTTATGCGTTGAATCCTTTCACCTCCACAAAAGCATTAGGATCCCGATTTTAGTAAATCTAAACGCCGAAAAACATTCGCATGGTGTTGCGACTTAAAGCAAGTAATAGTGCGCTGGGTGAAACCGCTGCAAGCGTTTCACCAAATACCCGGGCGAAGCGTTTGGTGGATACCGCTGCGCGGGATCCACCCTACTCAATATTATTTTTGACAGTTGCAGCGTGGCGCACCTCGCCGGATTTATCTTACGATGCGAACACAAGCATAAGATTGCTGCCGTTTATGATCTCGCGAAAACCCACCGCCGAGTCATTGGTGCGCCAGAGGCGCACCCTTATGATTACCCTACGCAGCTTATGGCCCTTAGATACTGATGCTGTTAGGAATCTGCGATGGTAACTGGAACGGATATGGCATCGGCCGGGTCTGATTACGCTTGCGGATTTCGATTTCGATCAGCGCTAGCTGATCATGAAAATCGGCCATTAAAGACTGCACACGCGGATCGGTGAAGTAAGGCTTGCGCGGGTTCGCTTCGTAGTGGCCGAAGGTATCGTATTGCACGCTGCTCAACAAAAACTCGAACGAAGAGGTATAGAGCGCTATATCCATTGGCGGATACCAAGGCAGACAATCTTGCACTGTTTTCAGTTCGGTATGCTTGGTCGGTGGCTCACGATAAATAGTGCCACCCACGCTCGGCATGTACGACATCAAAGGGTATTGCGCGTAATTGACCGAGGCATGCTGCGGGCCGGCGATGTAAATAATTTGCGCGACGATCTGGATTAGATAATCCAGACTTTCCAGCACCAAGGGCCGTACTGGATCCTTGCCTGCACTTAAACCCCCTAGCCCCTTGAAACCGGCATACAAGGGCGACGTCATTTCATGTATCCAGCCCTGCAATTCGTTATCGTCGCGAACATCCTGGTCATCGCGATAATAGGTGCGCAGGTAATCGCCCACATATTTCTTGGTCGCTTCCCAAAGCAGACGAGTATCGTCGCGGAACGGAAATACCGGCAGCTTGTCAACGCCGCGCAGACGGAACAAATTGTCGGGATTGTTTTCGTCCCAACGCCAGGCCATATGGGTTTCCGACAGTAGTTTTCGTGTCGACGCGACCGCCGGCCCGACATTGGTCGCCACCACGCCACCAGGAGTGATCAGGGTATGAATGGCATCGTCGTTAATATTGATCGTGAAGCGGAAATGCGGGATCAATAGCTTCAACAGTGGATGCTGGTCAGACAGTTGACGATGCGCCGCCACCACCATTGGCTCGATGATCAAATGGCAATCAGCAAGATGGGCAATCGTTTCATGCTGGATTGCGCAGACCACGTTGACGAAGAATTTGGCGATGCGCCATTTCAAGCCGTTGGCGTCGTTGGCACCGGCACAATCGTTGGGTGTAAAAATCGGCGAATGCTCGGCATCGAAACTTTGTGTTAGCTGGATAGCAATCGCTTGCAATACACCCTCGGTTCCCGGCGGATAACCGACCGGCGGGGTCGGATTCCAGTAGAACAATGCGATCGGTGCTGATAGATAACGTTGCTCGCCATTCACTACGTCGGACGGAACACCATCGAACAAGGCATAGTCGCAGACATACAAACGGTTATGTCGCACTGCATCGCTCAGAGTGATGCTTTTATCGCCTGTCACACTTTGCAAAATAGCATCGCTGACCGGAAATTTTTTCTGCAGCTCGGACAGCACCGCGGCCTTGCTATTGGCCACAGGCTCGAGCACTACACCGCGCAGATTGGTGGTATTGAAACCGGCGATTTGCAGGTAGCCAAAAAACCAATCCTGCTCGCAGGGTTTTTCACCTTTGCGCATCCACGGCTGTTGTTCAATCTGCAGCATCAAAGGCTGTGGCAACCCGGCGAACACCGCCGCGTAGTCGTCCAGTGATTGAGCTTGCAGATAATCGCGGCCGTGATCTTCGCTCAGCATGTCGTACAGCGTCGATTTCAAAAAAGCGGTCGGCTGGTTGTCAATGAATTGTTTGAATACAGTCGCCAGGCCGATCGACATTTTCTCGAGGTCCTTGGGCAAATTGACCAGGCCTTCCATCGCCTTGGGTAGTGCCGCCAAATTTTCGAAGAACGCATGCAGGTCCTTCGCATCGCGTTCGGGATGTAGCAGACTGAATTCACCGCTGAGTTTTTCAAAGCTATCGTGGACCCTCTTGAACGCGGCATCTGGCAGGTCGCTATCGAGTTCCCGTTTAAGCAAGGCCAGCACCACTTTCTGGAAATTCTCGGCAAGTGGAATAAATACTTCGACCACCTTGACCTCGAAATCGAGGCTGAATTTTTCACCATCAGGCAAGTCAGCCGACATTGGCACCGGCTCCAAATAAGTACGCATGAAATTGTAATTGGTGCGCGCCAACGTCAATTGAAACTCGCGTTGCTCCCGTTGTCCGGGACTCATCTGGTGCGGCAGTGTCGGAAGTGTTTTTACTTGAGGCGGGTGCGGCATATCGTTTCCCCTGTGGTGGTCGAGCGGCTGTCGTGCCGACACACACTAACCTGCGCCTAACCGGGAAGGCAAGGCTAGAGCCACGCTTTTTTTGCTGGCAAAAAAAGCATATCAACACCTGCTGAACTCTGGCATCTCAAAAATCAAGCAACCGCGATCTTGGATCTAATCTCTCCGTGTTCGAGTTTGGCTCGCGACCAGATTTGTGATCGCAATGTGATGCGAATATACTGAATTTCGATAAGTGATTCGGCAGCGTATTCATGCAGCGGTTTTTCACGGCGGGGCTGTTGTGTTTATTGTGGGCGCTAAGCGCAACCCCAGCTGCCGCTGCGGAGCTTCTGCTCGACGACGCAACAAGCATTCATGACGCGTGGCCGCATGTTCGGGTGCTGTCTGACCCCGAGCGGAACATCGACGCAGCCGACGCGCTTCGGCGTCTGGCAGAATTCAAGCCACCAACTTCGCCGCACGCGGGAATGGGTTTTCGCAATGATGCTTTGTGGTTTCACGTTCCGGTAACGGCCGCGAACAATTCGGACGGTCGCTGGGTTCTGGAAATCGACTACGCCCTGCTAAACCGTACCGAGGTTTTTATTGCCCGCGATGGGCACACGGAAAAAGTCGCAACAATGGGCAGCCTGCTGCCGTTCCGTGATCGCCCGCTGGGTTCGCGTACGCCAGCGGTGGTGCTTGACCTGCCACCAGGCCAGCACGTGGACATATTGCTCCGCGTCGACACACGTAGTTCGGTAATCGTGCCGGTGAAATTTCTGAAGCTGGCCGCGTTCCACTCGCGCGCCAATCACGAGTTTCTTTTGCAGGGCATCCTCATAGCTATCGGTTTGTGTCTGCTGGCCTTCAGTTTGCAACAGTGGTTCAGCCTGAAAGACAACGTGTACGGAAAATACGCGGCAGTGATCGTTTGCCACTTGTTATTCAGCATGCATCTATTCGGCCTGGGCGCGATCTACTTATGGACTGACCAGCCATGGATTGAGGTCCACATGGCAGGGCTTTCATTACTAATGGTCTCCGCCACACTTGCCCTGTTTGTGGAAGCAGTGCTGGCAAACGACTTGCACCCGCGCGCGCGCCTAGCTCTGAAAGTGCTTTCCGCCGTCCTGGTTTTGTTCGCGCTTCTGTTCGCGCTGGATTTGATGAACAACCGATGGTTGGGCCTTGTTTCCGCTGTGTTCGGGCTAATGCCCGCGCTGATTGGCCTGCAAGGTGCTATCAGACGGGTACGGCGTGGCGACATCGTCGGCACCTATTTTATCATTGCATGGACCGGTTATTTTCTGACCGGTGTGATCCTGTCCCTGACTATCAATGGTCGCATCGGCGTCAATTTCTGGACCTTGCATGCGTTGCAATTCGGCGCCACGTTCGACATGTTGTTGTTTATGCGCATCGTTATTCTGCGCACCGCAGCCGAGCACCGCGCGGCGCAACAAGCCAGACGCGAGCGCGACATGATGAAGTCGCTCGCCAACACCGATTCGCTAACTACGCTCAAAAATCGGCGCGGCTTGAACGAGGCTCTGGTCGCGCTGGTGCCACACGCAACCCCGGAGCGCCTGCTCGTCATCTACATGCTCGACCTCGATGGCTTCAAACCCGTCAACGACCAATACGGCCACGACGTTGGTGACGAGCTGCTCGTCGCCATCGGGGCTCGTCTCACCGCCGCGGTGCGAACGCATGACATTGTGGCGCGCGTTGGCGGCGACGAATTCGTGATCGTGGCCACCCAAGTGAAAACTGAAGCGCAGGCCGCCGAACTCGGCGCCAAGTTGCTCGCGGTATTCAAGGCGTCATTCAATCATGGCGGGCAAGACTGCCATGTCGGTGTAACTGTTGGCTACGTACTAGTGCCTCATGACGGCACCGAAGTAGCCGACTTGCTCAAGGCCGCCGATGCCGCGATGTATGCAGGCAAACAGCAGGGCAAAGGCGTTGTGGTTCGCGGTGTGGTGTAGGGTGCGCTCAAGCGCACCTTGCCGGATGCATCTTGCAGAGCGAACACAACCATCAGATTGCCGCTATTTGTGATCTCGCAAAAACCCGTCGCCGAGGAATGGGTGCGTTAGAAACGCAGCGTATGGCCTTGTTTCCTCAATCAAATGACCTGATCCATTTTTGCCAAGTTTTAGTCGGTCGTTGTCTGTTTCGTTTTCAAAGTCATGGCCGCTGCCAACAGGTAAATGCCAATCAGTAAGTCAACGCTTGCGCAAAACTCAGGCCACCACAATGGCGCGCCAGAATTAAGAAAGAATAGGTTATGAGAAAAATCATAGGCGGCGTGACCGATGTAGCCAGCGCTCAAGACAAACAGCGCACCGCTGCTTTTTGACTTGAATCCGATAAATGCCAGAGAAAAGAACAGCAGGCCGACAAGAATCTCATTTCTCAACGCGGCATAATCGGCACCGTAGACAGCGAAAGAAAAGTAATACATCGGAAATGTGGCGAGCAATAATGGATACACCCATTTTCTATTGTCCAGTTTCGTTACCCTGAATAAAATTACCGTCAATATCGCAGTGGCGACACCGATTAGCAGCGCATAGAGATTCATTTTCTTTTCTCCTCGATAGCCAATTGAAACGAGATGCTTGTCCAGTGATGTCCGCCCGACTGCATAGCATGCTACCCCCATGTTAGTTTTGATGGAATTAAATGAACCTGGCTCCTTTTTTCCTTTTTTGTTGTTGGTCTCAAATCTTTGGTGTCCCCAATTGTTTTTCGAGGGTACCTTATGGTCTTTAATCAACATTTCCGAAATTAAATGAACCCGCCCCCAGCTTCCCGCGACCCGTTGAAGTATCTTGCCGGTTACCCAGAACACCTGCAGGCGCAGGTTCATGAGTTGATCGAGCAGGGTCGGTTGGGCACGGTACTGGCCGACAAGTACGGCCAAACCCACACCGTGCGAAGTGACGGTCAGTTACGCGACTACGTGCAAGCGCTCAAAGACCGGCATCTACGAAAATCAGTGCCGCTGGGCAAAGTAATCTACGACAGCAAATTGCAAGTGATGAAGCACGCGCTCGGTACCCACACCGCCATCTCACGGATACAGGGTGACAAGCTCAAAGCCAGCCGCGAGATTCGCATCGCCACCGTGTTCCGCGATGCGCCGGCCGAGTTCCTGAAGATGATCGTGGTCCACGAACTCGCGCATTTGAAGGAAGCCGAACACAACAAGTCGTTCTACAAACTGTGCATGCACATAGAGCCTGGCTATCACCAGTTGGAGTTCGATTTGCGGCTCTACCTGACCCAACTTGATATCGGGCAGCAATAGGGTGCGTTTCTAACGCACCTTATGGCTTTTTACTCCTATTCCTTAGTAGGGAAATCCTGAATGCGGCATAAGGCCTTATGGGTTTATGGGTGTCCACAATTGTTTCTTGATGGGTGTCCACAATTGTTTGAATGATTTGCTGGAAACCGCCAAGCGTTTGAACCAGCACTGGTTAAAAGGTATTGGCACTGCAATGGTGTTGGCGAAAATCAAGTAAAGGTTCTGTGGAAATGAATTCGCCCGAGAGGGAGAAAGAAGTGTGCGCGATGGTTTTTTATTGGCGATTCAAGAATGAAGAAACCGCCATCAAGGCGGTTATATTTGTGGCATTGAGCCGGGACTGAGAAACTGTGGGTGTCCTCGTCTTTTAGGCAACTGAGAAACTGTGGATGTCCTCGTCTTTTGTCCTCGTCTTTTAGGGGACTGAGAAACTGTGGGTGTCCTCGTCTTTGTCCTCGTCTTTGGGCGATTCAAGAATGAAGAAACCGCCATCAAGGCGGTTATATTTGTGGCATTGAGCTGGGAGTGAGAAACTGTGGGGGTGCTCGTCTTTTGTTTGTCCTCGTCTTTTGAATTGAATTTTCAATAATCAGACAGTTGGAAACTCACTTTAACGTACTGCATTGTCAAACTAAGCTTTCGTGTATGCCAATGCATGCTCAATAGTATTCATGAATTCATCGACTTTGATCGGCTTGGTCAGGTAGCGGTAAAATCCTGCCTGCAATCCTTTTTCAATATCGTGAGTCATGGCATTGGCACTGAGTGCAAGAACGGGAATATGAGCGGTAGCCGGGTCTGCTAGCAAAATTGCAAGAGCCTCGATGCCACTGATATCCGGCAAGTTGATGTCCATCAAAATTAAATCGGGTTGTGATGCACGTGCAATCTCGATGCCTTGGTAGCCGCTGTGTGCAGTCAACAATCGCAGATCAGTCCGCTGTGCTATAAGGTCTTCGACCAGCATTAGGTTGACTGGATTGTCTTCGACGTAAAGCAAGGTGTGTAATTGATCGTCGATATTATGCTGACTCTGCGAGCCAACTGTCGCAGATGTGGTTTCTGCGGGCACTGGATGTTGATCGGTAAGCGCGAGCTCAATCCAGAACTCGCTACCCTCTCCTGCCGTGCTTTTAACGCCGATGCTGCCGCCCATTAATTCAATGAGTCGTTTACTTACCACCAAGCCGATACCGGTACCTTCCACGTTAGCGTTCTCTTTTCCGAGACGGTTAAACGACTGGAATAATTGAGCGATTTGCTCGGGTGTCATGCCGACGCCGCTGTCTTTTACGGCAATACGAATTCGTCCTTCAACGCTTGCTTGGCAATCGATAATCACCGTGCCGCCAGCGCGGTTGTACTTAATGGCATTAGAAAGCAAATTGATCAACACCTGCTTCAATCGTGTTAAATCGGCCACAACACGAATGGCTGAGTCATACTTCGATATAGCCAATGTGATTTCGCGCTTCTTGGCTTGTGTCTCGACCATGGCTTGGCATTCGAGAAGCAAATCGTTCAACGCTATCGGCTCGAGTGACAAGGACAACTTTCCCGATTCTACAAGCGCAAGGTCCAGTATTTCGTTGATCAAATCCAGCAAGTACCACCCCGACCGAAGGATCTTTTCAAGGCGGTACTTTTGTGACGGCGTGGGAGAATCCAAATCTAATAGTTGGGCAAAACCGAGGATCGCATTCAGCGGCGTGCGCAGCTCGTGACTCATGCTTGACAGAAATTCAGATTTTGCGACATTGGCTTTTTCTGCGGCCTGCTTGGCGGCACTCAACTCGGCTTCGGCACGCTTGGCTTCGGTAATATCGACCAGCATATTAATGCTGCCAATTATCTTGCCACCGTCATCGCGCAGAGGCGTTGGATATGGCATCACCCAAACACGTTCGCCATCTGGTCGCTCGACAATAATTTGCATCCCGCGAATCACGGTGCCGTTCTTGAGTGCAAGGGCCATCGGGCATTCTTCGGGTGGCAGTGGCGTTCCATCGGGAAGAAATAGCTTCGCGGTCGTACACCAACGATCAATCCCCAACTGAGGCGTGCGCCCCGATAATTCTAACGTTGCCGGGTTGTAATGTGTCAACAGGCCTTCGGCATCGGTTGCATAAACTGCCGCCGGCAGCGCATCGATCATGGCGCGTAATTGCGCTTCGGTTGCGCGCACTGCTTCTGTTTGCTCGATTACACGCCGTTCGAGTGTCTCATTCATTTCGCGAAGCTGTTCTTGCGCGCGACGGCGTTCAATGACCTCTGAAACCAACATCCGGTTGTAGCGGTGAAGTTGGGCGAACGTGGCGACTTTCGAGCGCAGGATATTTCGGTTCACCGGCTTTTGAAGATAGTCCACCGCCCCAGCGGCATAACCGTCCAGCACATGCTGGTCTTCGACGTAATAAGCGGTGAGAAAAATGATCGGCACTAGCGCGGTTTTTTTTCGCGCCCGGACCATTTGGGCTAATTCAAGCCCCGTCATTCCCGGCAAACGGATGTCCAGGATAAGCAGCGCAAATTCTTCGGCGACCAGTGCCAGTAACGCTTGGTCGGCTGTCTCGGCCCGAACCAGTCGGTAGCACGGGTCGTCGAGAATAGCCTCTAACACGGTAAGATTTTTTGGCTCATCATCCACGATCAAAATATTGATGGGACTATCGGCATAAATAGATGCCGTTCCAATAATAAGATCAGGTGATGGTGTTTTCGTCTGCATCGCTTATGTCTTTTTTATCGGTTTCATCGGAACAACCATACTCTCAATAGCGACAAGAGTTCATCTGTATTCACCGGTTTGGCGATGTAATCGCTGGCACCGGCGTCGAGGCATTTTTCACGGTCACCTTTCATCGCTTTTGCAGTTAGTGCAAGGATCGGCAGCGTGCGGAATTGCGATGATTGACGAATTTCACGCATAGTCTCATAGCCATCCATTTCAGGCATCATGATATCCATCAGCACGACACTCAGGTCAGTCGTGCTTTGAATAAGTTCGATGGCACGACGGCCATTGTTTGCACTTATTACTTCCATATCCACATTTTCCAGCAGCGTGGTAAGCGCAAAAATGTTGCGTGCATCGTCGTCAACGACCAGAACTTTTCGGCCGCGCAGAACTTCGCTGGAGCGTTGAAGTTGCTCGATCAAAGCCTGTTTATCCATAGGTAATTCTGTGACTACCCGGTGCAAAAACAGCGAGGTCTCATCGAGCAGGCGCGCCGGTGATTGCACGTCCTTCAGAACGATCTGCTTGGCCATGGTCTTGAGATGTATTTCATCTTCTGCACTGAGTTCTTTACCGGTGAATACGACGACGGGTATATCCGTTAATGCCGGATTTTCATGCATTTTTTCCAGCAGCTCGAAGCCACTCATGTCGGGCAGCGCCAAGTCGAGTACCACACACTGAAAAGGCTTTCTACGCAAAGCTTCCAGGGCTTCAGCGCCAGTGCCTACGGCCACCAGTTCGATATCGTGATAACCGAGTAACTCAACAATCGCCTTCCGCTCAATCTCGCTGTCCTCAACGACCAGAAGCCGCTTGGTGCACGGAACGGTGAAACTTTTGATGCGGTCGAACGCAGCTTCCATTCCTTCGGTGGTAGAAGTCTTGACGAGATAGGCGAATGCCCCATGGGCCAGGCCGTGCTGGCGTTCTTCATCCACACTCACTATTTGCACCGGAATGTGCCGCGTCATGGTGTCGAGTTTGAGCTGATTCAGTACAGCCCAACCGAGCATGTCGGGCAGATAAACATCAAGCACAATAGCCATCGGAAGGAATTGTCTTGCGAGGGCCAGGCCAATCGTGCCTCTGTTTGCGACGATGCCTTTGAAGGCGCGGTCACGCGCCAAGCCAAGCAAAATGCGTGCGTAATGCGGGTCATCTTCAATAATGAGCAGCACTAGGTCACCTTCTTCAATCATGTCGCGATCATCTGCAACCTGTTCTTCGCGCTCTATGGGCAACACTGTCAGCGCATGGGCCATGCTGCCTGCAACGAATGTCATCGGTTTATGTATTTGGCTATTCGCGCCTGAGTAGTTCAGTGGCAGATAAAGCGTGAATGTGCTGCCCTCTCCCCTGGCGCTCGTCAGCTTGATTTCGCCTCCCAGCAAGACCGCCAACTCGCGACTGATGGCGAGGCCAAGACCTGTACCGCCGTATTTGCGGGATGTACCCGCATCCGCTTGCTGGAAAGCCTCGAAGATAAGCCTTTGTTTTTCAGGCGCAACGCCAATACCGGTGTCCTCGACCGCGAAGGCGATAACTGTATCGCTTTTGCCGAGCACCGGATGGTCAGGACTCCAGCCCTGCGTGGCTACACCAACGCGTACTTCTACATGACCTTCGGCGGTGAATTTGACCGCATTCGAGAGTAGGTTTTTGAGAATTTGTTGCAGGCGCTTTGGATCGCTATGCATTGATCGTGGCATTCCCTCTGCGAAGTTCACGCGGAACGGAAGATTTTTGGCTTCTGCCACATGCCGGAAATTGCGGTCGATGGTATCGCGAAGAGCCTTGAATGGAATTTCATCGACTTCCACCGAAACAGTACCGGACTCGATTTTCGAAAGGTCAAGAATGTCATTGATCAGATGCAGCAAATCGGAACCGGAGGAGTTGATGTTGCGTGAGAATTCGACTTGTTTTTCCGATAGGTTGCCTGTGGTATTGCCAGCCAACTGCTGACTAAGAATAAGAATGGAATTGAGCGGCGTGCGTAATTCGTGCGACATATTGGCCAGAAATTCGGATTTGTATTTCGAGGTCAACGCCAGTTCGGAAGCTTTAGCCTCGAGTGCGAGACGCGCGTGTTCAACCTCGGTGTTTTTACGTTCAACCTCGGCATTTTGCTCGGCCAGCAATTTTGCCTTGGTGCCCAGTTCCTCATTGCTCTGTTGCAACTCGGTCTGGCGCGATTGCAACTCGATGGTGAGCTGTTGCGATTGGGTAAGCAGACCTTCGGTGCGCATGGTCGCCTCAATCGTATTGAAGACGGCACCAATACTTTGAGTGAGAAGTTCTAGGAAGGCGAGCGAACCGGTACTAAAAGGTTGCAGCGCGGCGAGCTCAATGACCGCCTTGGTCTGCCCTTCGAAGAGTACCGGCAAGACAATAGTGCTTACATGCTGCGCCTTGCCAAGACTGGAAGAAATTTTGATGAAGTCAGGCGGAACATTGGCAAGCAGAATTCGCTTCTTTTCCACAGCGCATTGGCCGACCAAACCCTCACCAGGACGGATGGTTTCACGGACTGGCACTTTCCCGGTATGGGCATAGCTTGCCAACTGCTTGAGTTCGGACTCGGTTTTGCTACCACTAAGATGGTAAATAGTGCCTTGATGCGCATTAACCAACGGCGCGAGTTCCGTCAGCAGCATTCGACCGACCGTACTTAGCTCACGCTGGCCCTGCAACATGCTGGTGAACTTGGCCAGATTGGTTTTCAGCCAATCTTGCTCACGGTTACTTTCGGTGGTTTCGCGCAGATTGAAAATCATCGTATTGATATTGTCTTTGAGCTCCGCCACTTCGCCTTTGGCATCCACCTGAATGGACCGTGTCAGATCACCCTTGGTCACGGCAGTTGCCACCTCGGCAATGGCGCGTACTTGGGTGGTCAGGTTGGCGGCAAGCAAGTTGACGTTGCCGGTGAGATCCTTCCAGGTACCAGCGGCTCCCGGCACGTGGGCTTGACCACCTAAGCGTCCATCCACGCCGACTTCGCGCGCCACATTGGTCACCTGGTCGGCAAAGGTGGCGAGTGTGTCGGTCATGTTATTGATAGTGTCCGCCAGCGCCGCAACCTCGCCCTTGGCTTGCACGGTGAGCTTTTGCCGTAGGTTGCCGTCGGCAACCGCGGTAACCACCTTCACGATGCCACGCACCTGTTGGGTAAGGTTTGAAGCCATGAAGTTCACGTTGTCGGTGAGGTCCTTCCAGGTGCCACCCACGCCGGAAACTTGGGCCTGACCGCCCAGCTTGCCCTCGGTACCCACTTCGCGCGCCACACGCGTCACTTCTCCGGCAAAGGAGTTGAGCTGATCAACCATGGTGTTGATGGTGTTTTTCAGTTCCAGAATTTCGCCTTTGACATCGGCGGTGATTTTACGATTGAGATCGCCACGCGCTACCGCGGTAGTCACTTCGGCAATGTTGCGGACCTGTGCGGTAAGGTTGGCACCCATCGTGTTGACCGAGTCGGTAAGGTCCTTCCAAGTTCCCGCTACGCCCGGCACGACGGCTTGTACGCCCAGACGACCTTCGGTGCCGACTTCGCGAGCTACCCGCGTCACTTCCGAGGCGAAGGAGCGTAATTGCTCCACCATCGTGTTGATGGTTTCTTTTAGTTGTAGAATTTCGCCGCGTACATCGGCGGTAATTTTCTTGGAAAGATCGCCATTCGCCACCGCAATCGTTACCTCGGCAATGTTACGGACCTGGCTAGTGAGATTGGACGCCATCGAGTTCACGTTATCGGTCAGGTCCTTCCAGGTACCTGCCACGCCGGGCACTTCGGCCTGTCCGCCGAGCTTGCCGTCGGTACCGACTTCACGCGCCACGCGGGTCACTTCCGAAGCAAAGCCGTTGAGCTGATCCACCATCGTGTTAATCGTGTTTTTAAGCTCAAGGATTTCCCCTCTCACTTCCACGGTAATCTTCCGACTCAAGTCGCCTCGCGCTACCGCCGTGGTGACGTCGGCGATGTTACGGACCTGCCCAGTAAGATTGTTCGCCATCGAGTTAACGTTATCGGTCAGATCTTTCCAGGTTCCGGCAACACCGGGCACTTCGGCCTGACCACCCAGCTTGCCGTCGGTACCAACCTCGCGCGCCACCCGGGTGACTTCCGAGGCAAAGCCATTGAGTTGATCGACCATGGTGTTAATGGTGTTTTTAAGCTCGAGAATTTCGCCCTTCACCGCCACCGTAATTTTGCGGCTCAAGTCACCTTGCGCCACCGCCGTGGTGACGTCGGCGATGTTTCGCACTTGCCCGGTCAGGTTGTTTGCCATCGAGTTGACGTTATCGGTGAGATCTTTCCAGGTACCGGCCACACCAGGCACCAAGGCCTGGCCGCCGAGCTTGCCTTCGGTACCGACTTCACGCGCCACGCGTGTGACTTCCGAGGCGAAGCCGTTGAGTTGGTCGACCATCGTGTTGATGGTGTTCTTGAGCTCGAGAATTTCTCCCTTCACTTCCACGGTAATTTTGCGGGAAAGATCACCCTGCGCTACCGCCGTGGTGACGTCGGCAATATTACGAACCTGGCCTGTAAGATTGTTCGCCATCGAGTTGACGTTATCGGTGAGATCCTTCCAGGTTCCCGCCACGCCAGGAACCACGGCTTGGCCACCGAGCTTGCCTTCGGTACCTACCTCACGGGCTACCCGCGTGACTTCCGAGGCAAAGCCGTTGAGCTGGTCCACCATGGTATTGATGGTTTCCTTCAGTTCCAGAATTTCGCCTTTTACGTCCACGGTAATTTTGCGAGACAAATCACCCCTCGCAACTGCTGTAGTCACAGTGGCGATATTGCGAACCTGGCCGGTCAAGTTGTTCGCCATCGAGTTGACGTTGTCGGTGAGATCTTTCCAGGTGCCGGCCACACCAGGCACCACTGCCTGGCCGCCAAGGCGTCCATCGGTACCCACTTCGCGGGCCACCCGGGTAACTTCCGAGGCAAACGAGCGTAATTGGTCGACCATGGTGTTGGTAGCTTCTTTGAGCTGCAAAATTTCACCGCGTACATCGACCGTGATCTTTTTCGACAGATCGCCATTTGCCACCGCAATGGTTACGTCGGCAATGTTTCGCACCTGTGCCGTCAGGTTGCCGGCCATCTGGTTGACCGAATCGGTCAAGTCCTTCCATACACCCAACACGCCCTTGACCTGCGCCTGCCCGCCCAGCTTGCCTTCGGTGCCTACTTCGCGCGCCACCCGGGTCACTTCGGAGGTAAACACCGAGAGTTGCTGGATCATGGCGTTGACCAATTTAGCCGAGCGCAGGAACTCGCCCTTCAGCGCACGACCGTCGACTTCCAATTCCATCGATTGCCCTAGATCGCCCTTTGCCACCGCGCCGATCGTGCGTGCAATTTCCGACGTTGGCCGCACCAAGTCATCGATAAGCGTGTTCATGGCTTCGATCTTTGTAGCCCATGCGCCAATCGCTCCGGTCAGTGATATCCGCTGCTTGAGACGCCCTTCTTTACCGACCGTTACGCTCAACAAAGCAATTTCCCGCGTGATTCGGTCTTCTTGCGCGATATTTTGATTGAACGCCTCCGCAATGCGTCCATCTGACCCCTTCCAATCGGTAGGTAGTCGCGCGGTGAAATCGCCATCTCTGAACGCAACTAGCGCTTTTAGCAGCAGCCGTGAACGCAGTTCAGCTGAATCTTCAGTTGAAGCTGGCTGAAGGCTGGAGTTCTTGGACTTAGCGCGGCTCGAGGCGGCAGAAGTAGTTTTTGCCTTGGAAGAACGTTGGACTTTTACTTTCGGCGCGAGTTTGGCAGCTTTCATGATTCTTCCCCGCTATTGCTGGTAATCGTTCGATTCTGGGAAAGTTTGAACACTTTGTCCATCCTATGCCGGAGGTAATGAACACCCTGAGCATTGGATTCATGAGATTTCAGCCAAATCGTAGATAGGCTTTTTTGAGTTTCCTCCCACCCTGACTCAAACACAATAGGG